>JAHFUG010000004.1 GCA_023265195.1 Blastocatellia bacterium
GCAACTCATCCTCGACGTCGGCCTTTCGGCGCCGCAGCATGAACGGCTTGATTCGCGCGTGCAAATGGTCGAGATTGCGATAACCGCATGGTCTCCCTCGGTCGTCCAATTCGTAGAACTCGCGGTTGAAGCGGAACAGCGGCCCCAGGACCGAAGGATTCAGAAAGTCCATCAGTGAATGAAGCTCGTCGATCCGATTCTCTATGGGAGTGCCGGTCAACACGAACGCATAGCGGCTGCGCAAGCGCTTGACTGCCTGAGCGGTTTTGGTGTCCCAGTTCTTGATTCGCTGAGCCTCGTCGAGGATTATGACGTCCGGTTTGAGCGCCGCATTCACATCGAGCGCGTCGCGCAGAATCTGTTCATAATTGGCGATGGTGAAGAACTCTGGAGTCGAATAGATCTGAAGCCTCTCCGCCCGCTTCCCGAAAACCAATCTATAGGGCAGCCGAATGAAAGTTTCGATCTGCTCTTCCCACTCCGTCTTCAATGAAGCGGGCGTTACGACGAGAACGCGCGACGCCTTGCCCAGCCGATGGAGCAGCGCGCACGCGGCAATCGCTTGAACGGTCTTGCCCAATCCCATCTCATCGGCCAGCAATGCCCGCTCCTTAAAGGCCAGGTGGAGCATTCCTTCCCGCTGATAAGGATACAAAGGCATGAGCGTTTCTTGAGCGGGCCACTCTCCCGACCGAACTCGCTGTTCGTATTCCCGCTGAAGCGATTTTCGCTCTTCGATTTGATGTTTCGCTTCAAGCCATGGCGCAACCTCTTGAGAAACTCGAAGCCCAGGAACCGGCGATTTACTCAACACATCGAGAGCCTCTTCGGGAGCGCCGTTCAGTAGCGTTCCATCGTTCCTGAAGAGCCGCCGCAAAGGGCGAGGAATTTCAACTCCGTCGTTTTCGATCCGCAGGGTTCCGGAAGCGTGATCGGGAACGATATCGACGCGAGGTGAATCGGCTTCTCGAGCTTTTCGAAAGAGGCGGCGAAAGCGGGCTTCGAGATAAAGCAGAGTAGCCTCTACGTGCTTGCACGTGCCGAGATCGTTGATTCTGAAATCCACGCAGGTGCAGGAGAACAATCGCCGGGAAAGACTCCTGATCTCGACGGTGTAAGCGAGGCCGCTGCCGGAACTCACGCGGAAATTGGAGAAGATTGGATGCTTCGGATCCAGGTTGGCGATTCGGAGCGACTCCGTTTGAGCCCTCAACCGGCGTCTGTTGATTTCATCGTCGTCAGTCGTCCTCCAATCATGCGAACCGGGAATATCTATCTTCAAATGAGCCGCGTCGGTCTTACGAGCCATGCGAATGTCCGTCACCTCCCAGGAAAATCGAGTCTCGCTGCGTTTTGGATCCGATTATTGCGCTTGATCCCGTGTAGCTCTCTCTTACAAGAGCGAGATGATCGAGTGTAACTTTGAATCAGCGATGAGGAAAGCCCTAATCGCGCGATTCCAGTGTTAGTGTTGACTGTCCACGCGGACGGAGTAAACCTGAAGGACTCACGATCCGGCGGAATTGGCGATGGCGGCGTAAATTGTGTGCTGCCGAGAAAGAGTAGCTGGACGCGAGGAACCGCTCAAAGGGGCCCGCATAAAGCGCAGCGGGGCGGAGCCGCAACAAGACTCCTCGGCCCTTCCGCGAAGCAAACCCGAAGAACCTTGTTTTTCTTGCGCGGGTTTCTTTGCGACCTTTGCGCCGGCTTTGCTTCTTTGCGAGAAACTCTTTTTTCCTGTCGTCACGATGACAAGAGTGACGATCCGCACGATACTGGCGAGTGCCGCCGAAGGGACAGCATCGCGGATATCCTTGCGGACTTTCTTCCTCTGACTGAAGACGGCTCATGGACGGTGATTGCATTTAGCGCCGCCTCAGTGGAAGAATATGCCCTCCCACGAACGTTGCCGGGTTGAGAGGATGCAAATATGAACTGGGAATATAGGATTGCGATCGATCCGGGCCGTACTCGTTGGCAAGCCTGTCGTCAAAGGGACCCGGCTGGCTGTAGAGTTCATCATCGATCTACTCGCGCAGGGATGGTCCGATCAGCAGATTCTCGACACCTATCCCGGTCTAACTTAACTAGCCAAGGGCTCCGCCCTTGATATCCCGAGTGCGGAGTGCGGAGTGCGGAGTGCGGAGTGCGGAGTGCGGAGTTCGGAGTTCGGAATGCCGGATCACGCGGTGGCCCTCGGGGGAAACGCGAACAGAATTCTCGTAACGATCTGCATAAACGACTAATCAAATTAAGGAGAATCAACCATGAGCATCGCAACACAACGTGGCGACACAGGGCAGACCAGCTTGATTGGAGGACCGCGGGTTCCCAAATCCGATCTTCGAGTAGAAAGCTACGGCGCTATAGATGAGTTAATCGCGCAGATGGGCTTTGCCCGCTCGATCTGCGAAGACGCCGAAGTGCGCGGCGTCGTCGAACGAATTCAGAAAGAACTCTTCGTGGTCAGTTCCGTCATCGCTACGGCGCCGGACGGCAAGCACAAGCCGCCCTCGGTGACGCAGGAGATGATCGACGCGCTCACGGCGCAGGTGCATAGCATTGAAGCAACGAAGGGCGTCGTGACCGACTGGTCACTGCCCGGCGGACACGCGCCGGCGGCCGCGCTGGATGTGGCGCGAACCGTTTGCCGCCGCGCCGAGCGTTGTCTCGTGCGATTATTCGAAAGGGATGGCGGCTTGACGCCGCAAAACGCGCTGGCTTACGTGAACCGTCTGTCCGATCTGCTCTGGCTGTTGGGTCGATTGCTCGAAGTGCGAGCCGGCGTAGACTCGCGGCTCCGCGATGAGGCGCACGCGGGCAAGAATTGGTCAAAAGCGTGGTAGCGGAATGAAACTTCGCAAGCTCTTGAGCCTGGCGTTCTCCGGCTTCCGCGAGCCGCAAGAGTGCGAGGGTTGCCGCCGGCCCTTCACCTGCGGGGCGTCCGTCACCGGATGCTGGTGTTTGAAGGTGAAGCTTGGCGAAGAAGCACGCGGGCGGCTGCGGGCGAAATACCGCCGCTGTTTGTGCCGCGCCTGTTTGGAGAACGCCGCGCAACAGCAGCCGGATCCATAGGAGCGAGTTGTCGAGGATGAAACACTTATGAGTAGCGATCACGATTCCTACCCTCGCCGTATCGTCTGCCTGACCGAGGAGACGACCGAAACGCTGTACCTCCTCGGCGAGCAGGATCGGATCGTCGGCGTATCGGGTTACACCGTGAGGCCGCCGGAGGCGCGCCGCAAACCAAGGGTCTCGGCTTTCATCAACGCGAAGTTCGACAAGATACTCGACCTCAAACCGGATCTTGTCTTCGCCTTTTCCGATTTGCAAGCCGGCATTGCCGCCGAGTTGATCAGGCGCGGCGTTAACGTTTTGACCTTCAACCAACGCAGCGTCGCGGAGATCTTGCGGATGATCCTGATCGTCGGCCGAATCGTCGGCCGCGAAGAGAAAGCCGTTGAACTGCTGATGCGTTTCCAAAAAGAACTCGACACCGTCAGGCAATCAGCCTCGCGGTTCTCGCATCGCCCGCGAGTATTCTTTGAAGAATGGCCCGATCCCTTGATTTCCGGTATTCACTGGGTGGAAGAGTTGATTGAAATCGCGGGCGGCGAATGCGTCTTTCCCGAACTGAGGCGTTGTCAGGCGGCCAAAGACCGGATTTTGAATCCCGCGGAGGTAATTGCCCGCGACCCCGAAGTCATAATCGCCTCGTGGTGCGGGCGCATGGTTAAGAAGGACCTCATTCGGAAGCGGGACGGCTGGCGAGACATCAGCGCCATTCGCGGCGATCAGATATACGAAGTGAAATCGGCCTATATACTTCAACCAGGACCGGCGGCGTTGACGGAAGGCGTGCGCCAGCTTCACGCGATTCTCGCCCGTGCGATGAGTCAGCGAGTTGATCCGTTGCTGCTGCCTGAGAGCAGGACGGACCCTGCTTTGGGCGTCACCGCCTCGGTCCGATGAGACGAAACTATATGAAGAGTTCAACGCCTGAGATTGCTCAAAGGGATGGACGATTGATTCTGCTTCTCGGCGGCGCCCGCGCCGGCAAGAGCGCCCACGCGTTGCGGCTCGCGCGAGAACACGCGGCAGAATCCAAAGGCGAAGTCAGTTTCATCGCGACCGCGCAGGCTCTCGATGAAGAAATGGCGGCGAGGATCGCGCGTCACCGGGCAGAGAGACCACCGCATTGGCTAACGATTGAAGAGCCTTACCGGCTCGATGAAGCGTTGCGGCAGGCCGGCGCGTGCTCAGTTGTAATCGTCGACTGTCTGACGCTATTAGTTTCCAACTGGCTGCTGGCTTCTGATTCCGGTCTGGCCGAGGGCGAGCTTGGCCTGGTGATTGAAAGGGCTCTGGCGCTCGCTGGCGCCGGCGGACAGACCATCATCTGCGTGTCGAACGAAGTTGGCTTGGGACTGGTGCCTGAGACACCCTTGGGGCGCAAGTTTCGAGACTTGCTGGGAGGGGTCAATCAGCGATTCGCTCAGGCGGCCACGGAGGTTCATTTGTTGGTAGCGGGCCTCTCACTTCAATTGAAACCGGAAAGAGGCGGAGATAGTCAGCAGTAGCATTGCGTACTGGCATTAACTTAGCGGCTTATGGAAATAAGAACGACAACAAGTTGGTTCCTAAATCTAAAAGCCTATGAGCAAACGGCCCAGCGCGTCGTCGAGGTTCAAACGCATGCTCACCGGACTAGTCCAAAAGCTCAGCGCTGACGGCTGAAAGCTGATCGCGCTTTTTCGCAGACTGCGCGGGGGAATCGGTTGCCCGAAGGGCCACTTTTTGAAGCGCAGTCTGCGAAAAAGCCTAGCCACTTATACAAATGGAGGCAGTTATGTACAAAAAGAACGCGCCCGATCGCGGCTGGCTTTTTCTACTCCACGCGAGTCTAGCCATTGTGCTTTTAGTTTTTGCGTCCGAGGTTAAGGCGCAAAGTTCCGCAAAGACGGTTCTGAAAGTAGGAGTCATCGGGGATCAAACGGGCTCGGCCGATATCGATAAGTCGTACGATGTTCTTAGGCGCGGAGTCGATATCCTGTCTAAAGAGAACGTCAAATGCGTGTTGCATACGGGTGATCTGGTGGAAAGCAACGTCTCTCCGGAGAAATACCGAGCGCGGTTTGATGAAGCGGCCGCGCTGCTCGACCATCTAGGAAAGCCGTGGAGTCTCGCGCCGGGTGATCATGACGTAAATCCTCCTTTTCCTCCCTTCGTGCCGGACTCGGCCGACCGGTCGCGTGAAAAGCTGTTTTATGAGCTCTACCGGCGCCGCGTTCCACATCTCACGACGACTCTGAACCACAGCTTTGATATTGACGGCTACCACTTCATCGCATTGAATTCGCAGGAGCATCTATCGACCGACCCTCGTTGGGGCGATATCTTTCTAAACAAGATTTCGGCCGATCAGATTACTTGGCTGAAGAACGATTTAGCGAAGAGCCATGCTTCCAAGGGCATTATCGTCTTCATCCATCAACCTATGTGGTACAACTGGTCCAATTGGACGCCGGTGCATGAGTTATTGCGGAGCCACCGGGCGCTTGCCGTAATAGCGGGACATTTCCATTACGACCAGGATGAAGGAGAGATTGACGGCATTCGCTACTTCGTCGTGGGAGCGGCGGGCGGCAGTGTCAAGCAGGCCAGCCGAGACGCCGGCAACGTTCAACACGTCACCGTAGTAACGATACAGGGACGCAAGGTCGGCTTCCGTCTTATACCCATTGACGGCGCGGAGCCGCTACACGCTACTCCCCGCGCCGATATGGACCGCGTACAAGCGATTGATGTGCTATTGGGCGAGCTCTTTGGCTTCGGTTCCGATAATTCCGTCTGCGTTAAAGACAATCACCTATTCAATCAGAATATGGGACCGGCCAAATTGTCCTTGATCCCGGTCGGGAATCCGATCGACCAGCCCGTCAAACTGAGTCTCCAACTGCTGAGCGACAAGATCGATCTCAGGAACTCTCAGTTCATGCCGGGCGCGTGTCAGCAAGTGACGCCGGACGGCCAGTGCATTTTGGCGCCTGGAACGCGAGTGGAATCATCCAATAATTCGCTGGTCGTGCTGAACAACCGGTTCGCGCCCTTGCCACCTGTCTGGGAATCCGGGTTGGATGTAAAACCGGGCAGTACCGTCGCGCCGGGTGACGCGATTCAGTTGCGCGTCCGGTTGTCATTTGAGGGCGTGCAAGGCCGGCATTTCGTCGAGGGGACCGCGGCGGTCACCATAAAAGCGTGCTCGCCATAGACACTCTATAAGCTCAAATTCAAGAAGCCTTCGACGTAAAACTGATACACGGCGTTGCCATTCATTGGGCGTGGTCGAGAGTTTGGTGGCTCGTCTCCATTGCTCGGCCTCTCGCTTCAATGGCGGTCTCGCCGCGCCGCACTCGGTGTTACTCGGATCCAGCCTTTTATCGCAACCGATCCTGTAATAATAAAACCTGACCTTCCGTCACCTCGGTGGCCATCATTAGTCATTGACGTCGAGCATGACTCTCAGGATTTTCTGCCCTGATGAAGACTCAGTTCGCTTCTTCGGTTCATTAAGGTCTTATGCAGGCGGTGGCGCGCCAATAGGATTCGGAGCCTGCAATCCTCTATATTCACGAGTCAGGTCTGGCTTGACGAAGCCACACAAATAATTGAAAGATTTCCAGCTACTGTGGGACAAGTTAACCAGACCATTATTCGTCCGTCGAACGAATCGGCTTGGAACTCTTGTTCGAGAGCGCCCCATTGGGCGAGAGTTCCGCGGTTTATTCGAGCCGCCGGGGTTCATTAGTTATAGCGCGAACGGAATAACGCGGCGACAATATGAGAAACCCACCAGAAGAGTTTAGCGAGGAAGAAAAGCGCGGTCTGTATCGAGCTATCTACGAGCGGCGTGACGTGCGTTCTCAGTTCAGGCCCGACGCAATTCCCCCCGCGGTGGTTGCGCGATTGCTGTCGGCGGCGCACCACGCGGCGTCGGTTGGCTTCATGCAGCCGTGGGATTTCATCATTATTGAAAACCTGGCGCTCAGACAAAAGGTGAAAGCGCTTTTCGAGCGAGAGAACGATCGCGCCGCAGCTAACTATGACGGTGAGCGTGAGTTGCTCTACCGTTCTCTCAAGCTGGAGGCAATTCTTGAAAGCCCGCTCAACCTGTGCGTAACCTGCGATCGTACTCGCGGCGGCCAGCACGTTTTAGGCCGCAATACCGTGGTTGAAACCGATTTGTTCAGCGCTTGCCTGGCCGTGCAAAACCTGTGGCTCGCGGCTCGCTCCGAAGGGATTGGCGTGGGGTGGGTGAGCATAGTCGATCAAGCGGAGTTAGCCCAATTGCTCGGTCTGCCCGGGCACGTGTACCCCCTCGCATACCTCTGTATTGGATATGCCAGCGAGTTTCTTTCGGCGCCGGAGCTGGAGTTGAAAGGCTGGCAATCGCGCGTACCGCTTCTTACCCTTGTCCATCGCGATCACTGGGGCGCGGCAATTCTGGACCGGGAGCTCGCGGCGGCCATCCTGGCAGTCGAAGAAGCCGCCGCGCCGCTTGAATTCAATAGTGCATGTGGCCGCACGGAGGAAGAAATTGAGAAACCGAATCGAGGCGGCCTGCCGCCTCATTAGCCCTCTCAGTGAAACGGGCCTGGCCTCGGCTCGGGCCACACAACTCACTCTGACCAAGCCGCCGGGCAGTCTTGGGCTGCTGGAAGAGATCGGCAATCGCATCGCCGCCATCGGCGGGACAACGGCGCCGCGGGTTATGCGCAAGAGAATCTATGTTGTTGCGGCCGATCACGGGGTTACCGCCGAAGGCGTAAGCGCGTACCCGCGTGAGGTGACCTATCAAATGGTTCTCAACTTCCTGCGGGGTGGGGCGGCGATCAATGTGCTCTCGCGGCATTCCGGGATCGAAGTGCAGGTAGTGGACGCCGGAGTAGACTATGATTTTCCGCCGGACTGCCGTTTGATTCGCGAGAAGATAGTGCGCGGATCGGCGAATCTCTCGCGCGAGCCCGCCTTGACGCGCGAGCAGGCCGAGCGCGGCGTCTCAGCCGGCGTCGATCTGGCGGAGGCGGCGAGCCGCGACGGAATAACGCTGCTGGGCGTAGGCGAAATGGGTATCGGCAATACGACGGCCGCGAGCGCTGTAACCGCGGCGCTCACCGGTCTGGATCCGGCAAGCCTTACTGACAGAGGCGCCGGCGTTGACGACGTTGGTCTCGCTCGAAAGATCGATGTCATCCGGCGGGCGCTTGCCGTCAATCAGCCGGACCCGTCCGACGCCCTGGACATCCTCGCCAAAGTAGGAGGCGCGGAGATCGGAGTGATGACGGGTATAGTGATCGGAGCGGCGGCGCAACGCATTGCAGTAGTCGCCGATGGGTTTATCTCCACGGCGGCGGCGGCGCTTGCGGTTAAGCTGCAATCAAACGTGCGCGATTACTTGTTCATCGCTCACCGATCGGTGGAGCGGGGACACGCCGCGTTGATCGATTTCATTGGCGTTCAGCCGCTGCTGGATCTTGGCATGAGACTGGGAGAAGGCACGGGCGCCGCGTTGGCCATGCACATAATCGAAGCGGGATCAAAACTGCTTGATGAAATGGCGACTTTCTCCGAAGCGGGAGTGAGTGACAAAGAGTGACCGGATGCCGACGTTCGTCAAACGCTTTCTCTTCGCCGCTCAGTTTCTGACCCGAGCGCCGATGCCCTCCTCCCTGGCGCCCACCGAAGAAGAACTCGGCAAATCAGCGGCGTTCTTTCCACTGATCGGCGTGGCCGTGGGCGGGAGCGCGGCGCTGGTCTTTACGTTGGCGCAACGCGTGCTGCCGTTGCCGCCGTCGGTCTTGTTGGCGATTGTCTTCACCACCTTCATCACCAACGGCTTTCATGAAGACGGGCTGGCGGATGTTTTTGACGGCTTCGGCGGCGGCTGGACGAGGGATCGAGTGCTGGAGATCATGCGCGATAGCCGCCTCGGAACTTATGGGACGTTGGCGCTGATCTTCCTGATACTCGGCAAGCTCAGCTTCCTTTCGTCACTGGATCAGCCCTATATCTGGCGATGGCTGATCGTCGCCCACGCCGCGAGCCGGTGGACGGTTCTTCCGCTGTGCGCCTGGTTGCCGTACGCTCGAGCCGAGGGTCAGGGCAAGCTCGTGGCGAAGCAGGTTGGGGTGGCTGAGATTTCGATCGGCTCGGCGACTCTGCTGATAGTTCTGCTGCTGCTTTCATGGCGAGCGGCGCTTGCGGCGCTGCTTGTTACAGGTCTCGTGACTCTGCTGTGCGGGTTATACTTCCGCGCACGGCTCCAGGGAATCACCGGCGATTGTCTGGGAGCCGCGAATCAACTTACCGAAGTCGCCTTGTACCTGGCGGCTCTGGTTCTGCTGCGATTCAATCCGCTGTGATGAGCGACCTCAATACCTCACAATGTCTCAGGCTGTACCTCATGCGGCATGGCGAGGTCGAAGCCGCCGCCGGGAAGATATTCGGACAAACCGACGTTCCGTTATCAGAGCGCGGACTCGATCAGTCGCGCCGGTTGGCCGGCAGGCTGAGTTCCGCGCGATTGACCGCGGTCTATTCCAGCGATATGAGGCGCGCGACCGTGGCGGCGAACATGATTGCCGGCCGTCATGGATTGAGAATGGAAATGCGCTCGGACTGGCGTGAGATCAACCTGGGAGAATGGGAGGGCCGTTCTATCGTTGAACTGTACGAGGAAACGCCTGAGCGGATAGGGATGCTCTTCGGAGATCCGGCTTCATTCAAGTATCCTGGCGGCGAATCGTTCGCGGACTTCATGGCCAGAATACAATCGGCGCTCCACAGTCTGTTGGCGCGCCACCCGAGTGGCGAGATCGCGCTTGTCGCTCATGGCGGCGTGTGCCGCGCGATTATTGCAAGCGTGCTCGAGACGCCGGCGCACAAGTGGCTGCGGATTGCACAGGACTACGGATGCCTTAACGTGATTGACTGGTACGCAGGCGGCGCCGCGGTGGCGCTTCTCAACAGCGTGCCCGAGCCGGAGGCCGTGTCGAACGCCTCCATCAAGACGAGTGAGACACCGCAAGCGTCACTGGTCGAGGGAGAAGACTATTATCAGGAAGGAACGTTTGTGGTCTTTACTGCGCGCTATCACCTCCGCCGAGGGTACTGTTGCAGGAGCGGCTGTCGGCACTGTCCTTATGGCGAGGCTTGAAACCAGAAGCCCCGGACTACTCGAACCTGAATGCTCGACTTATGATCGTTGTGTCGCTCAAGTGGAATGGAACCGCATGGCGTCATCCGGCGTTGGTTCGTCTCTTCGCCAAGCGAAAAACACGCGGCTCGGTAATCGTGCGCCAGACTACTTTCCTCTGCTTCCTGGTCCTCGTGACCTTCGTGGTTCTGTCTTTTGTCACGACGCCGGAGACTCCACGGCGTGGCTGAAAGCGGCTTTGTCCTGACGCATCGATTTGTTGAATTCAATCTTACCGGAGTCGAGTTTGATGATGCGGCCGGCCACTCCGTAGTACCGATCATCGTGACTGATCACGAGGACGGCCTTATCCCTTGCCTTCAATTCAGGCAGCACCTGCATGTAGAAAACTTCCTTGAAGAACGGATCCTGATCGGCCGCCCATTCATCGAAAACATATATTGGCCGGTCCTCGAGATACGCCGTCAGTAAGGCGAGCCGCTTCCGCTCGCCGCGTGAAAGATCGGTAGTGGACAGCACGCCGGCCTTAACGTCGAGTTTGTTTTCGAGCCGAAGCTGTTTTAGATAGTCTCGCGCGCGTGAATCAAGATCGCGCCCGCCGATGCCCAACAGGCTCTTGAACAAATGAAAATCCGAATAGACGACCGAGAGATGCTGGCGATAGAATTCGCGCGTGTCTTCAGTGATCGTCTCGCCGTTGAAGCGAATCTCGCCGGAATCGGGCGCGTAAAGTCCCGTCAAGACCTTCGCGAACGTGGTCTTCCCGCTCCCATTGCCGCCAACCAGAAAGACCAGTTCGCCTGGTTCAAGCGTCAGGTCAATCGGACCCAGCACGAAGCTGTCTGATTCTGATTTGCCCTTGTAAGCATATGTGACGCCGGCAAGTTCGAGGCTCTTCCAACTCGAGGCGGGCAGAGGTTCGAGCGCCGAGTCGGATTCCGTCCCTCCCGTCTTGAGCTCCAACCCAAGGCTCTCGACTTTCTGTATTGCAACGCTGGCCCGCCCGAGGCCGGGCAGCGAATTCAATATCGTCTGAAACGGAGCTATCAAGTACAGAAGCGTCAGGGTATATCCGGTGAGAGTTGTTGAGTCGATCTTCTTGAAAGCGGGAAAAGCGAACAGCACCACGCCGATGACGACAAAGGACAACACTTGCCCCCAACTTGAAGCCGCCGTGAAGATCGTCAGGCCCTTGATGTTATGCTTCTTCAAGGAATTTGCGGTTGACTGAAGCACCTCTGAGAGAAAAGCCTGGCGGCGCCGCCGATGCAGCTTCAGTTCCTTTATTCCCTCGGTAAGATCGCGAAAGTGATCGAACAACGCGTCTCCATCCTGTCTGGCCGCCCTGAATGAGTTCAGCGCTTTCAAGAGAGGCAACTGATAAGTAACGACGCCCACCACTATGAAGGCCAGCACGGCCAGTAGTACGCCCAGGGACAACGTGCCGAGGTAAACGAGGCCGCCGGCGGCAATAGCAAAGTTGATGCAAAGGACCGGAATGAACGAGAGAGTATTGGTGATAGCAGGAATGTCATCGGTGAGCGCGGTCATCACGCGGTGAACGCCCACTTTTTCGAGATGCCGCAATGGCGCTCTGATTATTTGCTCGCTCAGTTTCATTCGCAAATCAAACAGGGAATCTTGCGACAGCCAGGCAAGCAGCAGCTCCGAGATGAACCTCGTCACCGGCAGAAACAGGCAGAGCGCGACAAAGGCCCAGACCAATCGTTCTCTCGATCCGTCAACTTGCTTCAGGGCCGCGTTGAAGATGGCGAGCAGCCCCGCGTTACAAGCCCCGCTGACGATTCCGGCAATGACCGCAAAGACGAGGCTGCCCGGTTTGTATTGCAACAGGAAGCGGACCAGCTTCATTAATAAGCACCTCTCTTGTTATTCCCTCTCCCCTTGCGAAGAGATTCGCGGCGTAGCGTCGATTGAGCCGCATCCTCAAGCCGCCGTTGCGTTTCAAGATCAACCGCCCACAATCAAATATAGCGAGCCTAGGAAGACAAGGATGTTTCTCGCAAAGACGCAGAGGCCGAAACACAAGAATGCAAAGAAGGGATATCTTAACTCTTCTTTGCGTTCTTCGGCCTTCGATCTTTGCGTCTTTGCGAGAAACATCCCTCTCGACTTCCGTCCGCGCCGCTGCAAGAGAAACCGCTGATTAACGCTGGCTCCGTAACGCTGATCGACGCTGATAAGCGAATCGAAGGCCGCGATGATCCGGGCTGATTCGGAAACCAGGCCCGGAATGTCCCGGTCTCATATTGAACCACTAGCGGCGTTCACCCTCGACACAACGAACCGCTATTCCGCCCGTTACGGCTCATGAAGCGCAAGAGGTCTTGAGCGACCGCGCTAATAAGGCGGTCCCTAGCTGTGTTCAGATAAAAATGATTCCCAGGATACATTCGAAGAATAAAGCTATTCCGCGTATGGCCTTTCCATTCTTCTATGGTTGATTGCGGGATGAGATGGTCGTCCACACCCCCTGATGCTGATATTGGGCAACCGAGAGGCTCTTCCGGAACAAATGCATACTTTTCATTCATGCGAAAATCCGCACGTAACACCGGAAGGAAAAGCGCGCGAATCTCCGGATTGTTCAGAATTTCATCCGGAGTTCCACCATACACGCGAAGCTTGTCGATGAACTCAGGATCAGGCAGATCGGTCATCGAAAGCGCCGGCTTCTCGAGATGCGGCGCGTACCTGCTCGATGCGAAGAGACAAAACGGTTCCGCCGTTTGCTTCCTGCGCAGCTCGCGCGCCAGGTCGAAGGCCGTAATAGCGCCCAGGCTGTGGCCGAAGAATGCAAAGGGTTTGTCGAGGTAAGGCAGGATGGCGGGCGTCAGCGATTGGATTAGCTCTTTGAGATTGGAGAAGGGAGGCTCCGCGATCCGGCGCTCCCGGCCGGGAGGCTGAATTGCAAGCACCTCTACTTCGGCCGGCAAGCTATCCGGCCACGTGCGGTAATGCGAGGCGGCGCCTCCGGCAAACGGAAAACAGAATAGCCGCGCCAGCGCGCGAGGATTGGGCTTGTGGCAAATGATCCATTTCGATTTTGTCTGCATCAATAGTCCGCTTTGTGTTTGATCACTTCAGCAAGTCCTGGCGCGGCAATTCTGAAATACGCCGCTCCGGATCAGCCACCATCGTCTCGATCACTCCCTGAAAATCGCGCAGCCGCCGCCGAATCGGCGCCGGTTCATACATCTCCGTGTTTTGAACCAGGAGTCCTTCCAGCGTGGAGCCAGCCCCACCGAAGATCGAATTCCATGTCAAACCTCACCAGGCCGTCGCGAACGTCATGATTGTCTAGTCAATCCCTGTTCTTACCTTCACCGGCTCGGGCCGAGACAGCCGGTCGAGCAGGGCCGAGGCTAATCTGTACCCGAGCAGCAAGGCGAGCGCAACTCCAAACGCGATAGGCAGCCGGGTGTCCGCTTTTACGAGAAGCCAGTAGTGAGTCACCCCGCCAATTGCGGCGAGATAGACGGCCTGATGCAGCCGTTTCCATCTCTTCCCGCCCAGCCGCTTCACCATTTTGTTCGTGGAGGTGGCCGCAAGCGGGGCCATCAGCAAAAAACTCGCGATTCCCACCGCGATGAATGGCCGCTTGGCGACGTCCTGGACGGCGCCGCCAAAATCGAAGAACCGGTCGAACCATACGTAGGTCATTAAATGAAGCGCGCCGTAGAAGAATGCGAAGAGCCCACACATTCTACGCAGCTTGATCAGCCACGGCTGCGCGATGATCTTGCGCGCCGGAGTGACCAGGAGCGAGATCAGCAAGTAAACAAGCGTCAGCGTGCCCGTGGTGTGAGTCACGAACTCCAACGGGTTCGCGCCAAGATTGTGATTGGCCGCATCCCATCCAAGCATCGCCACCGGCACGAGGCTGTTTACCAAAACGATTTGCCGCGCGAATCTTATGTCGGCCATTTGTTACGCCCTATCGGTCCCGCTTCCATCCGGCGCGTCGATCAGTCCAAGTCAAAAATTGACTCTCAAATCCATCCCGTCGTACAGGCTCGCGACTTCATCCTGGTAGCCGTTGAACAACAGAGTGTCTCTTTGGCCGAACTCGCCAATACGCCGTTCCCTTGCCTGACTCCATCTGGGATGATTCACGCGAGGATTGACGTTGGAGTAGAAGCCGTATTCCCTCGGCGCGTACATATTCCAGGTAGTCGAAGGCTGGCTATCGGCCAGTTTGATCTTCACTATCGACTTGATGCTCTTGAAACCATACTTCCAAGGGACCACGAGTCTGACCGGCGCTCCGTCCTGCGGCGGCAGCGTGTCCCCGTAAAGACCCGTGGCCAGAATCGCGAGCGGATGCATAGCCTCATCCAGTCTGAGCCCTTCGACGTATGGCCAATCAAGCACGTTCGTGTTTTGATTGGGCATTCGCGCCGAGTCATAGAGCGTCGTGAACTCGACGTACTTCGCCGATGAATTTGGCTGAACCAGATCAAGTAGCTTTGCAAGCGGGAAGCCGAGCCACGGAATCACCATCGACCATCCTTCAACGCAGCGGAGCCTGTAGATGCGCTCCTCGGGCGGCCCGAGCTTTGCAAGATCATCTATGTCGAACACCTTCGGTCTATTCACGAGCCCTTCGACGGCGACCGTCCACGGGTGAGTAACGAACCCCTTCGACTTATCCGCGACCGCTCCCTTATTTGTCGAGAACTCGTAAAAGTTGTTGTAGTGAGTTATGTCCTGCAGCGTGGTGAGCTTCTCGCCTGACGGGCTGACTAGTTGAACCGGCTGATTTGCCGCATCGGCCGCCGTGCTCGATCTGCTTGTTCGGGTGAGGCTGCGATACAGAAATCCTGTGGCGGTAGCAGTCGTGGCGAGAACGGCCCCCTTCATGAAGTTGCGGCGATTAAGGTAGCTCGCCTTTGAAGTAATCTCGCTGCTTTTGATGTCTTCAGACTTCTTGATCAGCATAATGATTATCGTGGCGTTTCAACGTATCCTTCCTCGTGATAAAGGCAGGAGGTGCGGTCTCTAATCTCAATGACGTAATCCAACGGATTCGTAATTCGAAAAAGAGATCGAGCAATCGCTACCGCGAAAAACGATGGCGCTAGGCTAGTGCCGAATTATTCAGAGGCCGACAGAATAAATCCAAACAAAGCAAGCAAAGGCGCAGGCGCGCCTTTGAGCCTACTCATAAGCAAGGGCCTTCACCGCGTCTTGATTGGCCGCGCGAAGCGCCGGATATAACGCGCCGATCATGCCCGACAGCAAGCCAAGGCCAAGCGCGTACACGAACCATGTTATCTCCAGCTCGACGTTGAGCTGCGTGAGCCGAGTGATCGCGTACCTTCCCCCCGCCGAGAGAATGAATCCCACCAGCACGCCAAGCAGCGTTATAGTCAACGCCTCCTTTTGGATCTCGCCGGCTATCCAACGCCGAGAAGCTCCCAGACTCTTCAGCACGCCTATCTGCCGGGTTCTCTCCGTCACCGTCGTGTACATGCCGAGCAGGATCACGAGCGAGCTCACGATTACGGCAAGCAACACGACGACGTTCAGAAAGGTCTTGAGCGCGGGACTGCCTCGCGAGTAGAGAATCGGCAGATCGCGGGTCAGCCACAGTCCGTAATCCGGGTATCGCCCTTTGATTCGCTCGGCCACCTCTTCCTGCTCCAGGGGGTCATTGACCTTGATCAGCAGAAACGAACAAAGGCCGGGCCGGTTGGAGAAATTCTGCAGCGTCGACAACTGGACTTTTACCCGGCCTAATGACTCGGGCTCGTACACGCCGACGACGCGAATCTTTCGATCCAGGACATCGATGACGCCGCCGACTTTGACGCCGTTGTTTCTCTGATGAAAGCGATCCACGATGGCTTCGTCTTCGCCTTCGGGGGGGCGGCCCTCCACCACTCTTGCGTCCGACACTTTCGTGAAACTCGAGTAGTCGACTCCATCGATCATTCGGCCCTTCAGGTATTGGCCCACGGGCACGGCGTCACGCACGCCCTCGATCGAAGCCACTTCGGCGGCAACGCCTGCGTGCATCGACAGCGTGGGCGAGAGGCTCAAGCCGAATCCGCTTCCCGGAGGGCGCATGATAATCTCGGCGGTGACCGCGGCGTTGCGGCGGCCCTGTTCGCTAAGGAATCCATGCGCTATTCCGACCGTGAGCACCACCAAGACCACACCCAAGGCCACACCCGATATCGAAACCAGCGTGCGAACCTTGCGATGCATCAGATTTGAAATTACCAGGCTATCCATTTGAACTTTCCTTACGTGCGTCATTGGCGCGAGGTGAATCGCCCATATGAATGAGGTCGCCAAACATCAAAACATCACACGTCGGGAAGAGGGATTTATCCCCGCTCCTCTCCTTGACGTCAGTATGAGTGAATCGTAACCGGAGGAGCGACGATAAACCTGTGATTTTTTCAGATTGAACATTGGAATTTGACTGGCTCTTTTCGAAAAATGGCCGAACACTAAAGCCCGTTCCACTGAGGGTTGGTTGATCGAATATGACTCCCTCACTGTTTCTTTTCTACTGCCCGATGCTGCCAACAGCGGCCGCCAAATTTGACCTTTCGTTGACACGGTTTGCCCGACCGAGTCGGCGCTCCGCACACGGTCTCATTCGCCACGATCAGAGCGGCGGCCTTCTGCTCCTGGCCGCCTGCCGCCGAACTTGCCGCGTTTGCCGCGGACCCGTTGGAATTAATGTCAGCGTCATCGACTCGGGTTCCGATGAACTGAAACGGTTGCTTCGGCGCCGTCATTCGTCCGGCAAAGAATGCACACGCTAGAACCGCCGTTAGAATCACGCCCAGCCCTAAGCCGTTGTAACCCGCTTTGGGTCCGCAGACGGCGCATCGAGATCCCTTTCGCCCAGTACGGCCGGCCGTCAAGCCCAACCGTTCTCCACACCCTGAACAAAACTTTTCGTACCGAGAAGCCATCATTTCCCGATCGCGTGTTCCTCCTGTAAGCGCCGGACCGCGGCCGCCAATTCTGCTCCAGCCGCGAGTGGCAAACCACCAGACCTTTTTGATCCCCTTTCTTTCCTTTCGGGGCCCGCAAAGTCCAGGCGTCTGACGTAAGTCCCCTCCGATTATTCCGGCTTGTCGTCGGAATACTCGAGCTTCACATAGCTGTTCGAGTCGCCCACTACAAAGATATAATCCCGAGCGCCTATCTTGACGCGAGTCACTCCTTCCGGCTTCATTAGCTTATCCAAAAGCGCCTCTTCACGCGGCCGATTTTGTTCGCTGGTTTGATCGGCGTCTCCGTTCCACTCCCACAATTTGAAGCCGGTTTTCTCGTGATGTTGAGGCGCGCCCGATATTATCAAGAATGATTTCAGCCGGCTGTCATACTGAATGTCGCGAACGCCAAGTCCCTCCAATGAAATCTGAATCGCGTGAGCTTCAGCGAGATGAAGATTTTCCCGCGAGAATTCCCCGCGGGGATCGCGCAACTTGATGGGCACGATCAGCGCATTCCCGCCGATCACCGGCGACCGCAGTCCGAGCAGCAGCCGTTCGTGATTCGGATCCCAGGATACGCCTTCAATATTGAGCCCTCCGGCGTCCGCCGATTTGTCCGAATAATCCTTCAACTCCGGAACCGTTGAGAGAAGAAACTCGCGCAGGGTTTCGATAACTTCCGTCTTGCCTCGAACGGTCCCGTTCGATGAATCAAGAGCGAATCTGGCTAATGCATTGCGCGGCCCGCCGGCGGGATTCGACTGCGAGCCCATAACGTAGAAAAAGCCCCCGCCATAAGTGATTCCTTCGGGGTCTTCAATACTGGCTCCGAGCGGCACGCGCCTTACATCGCCCGACTGATTTCCCGACTCGTCCAATTGCATCCACATCACTTCGCCGGGATTATTGTCGTCGACGAACAGGACTGCATTCTCACCCGGAACCTGAATCACGCCGGACGCTTCGAAATTGCCGCCCTTGATTTGAATGCCCGATCCCAGCTTGCCAAGCTTAAGTTTAGCTTTGCCTTTCTTACTTGGTTCAAGGGCCTTCTTGTCCGTGCCGGAGCCGCGCTGGGTTAAGTAGATCGCCAGTCCCACCGTCAACACGACTCCGAGCACTTGAGCGACGACGCGGCCCGCCGAGCTGATGTAAGCGGCCTTGATCCGCTCGTCCTTTTTCTTCTTCTTCCTTTTCTTCTTCTCGGCCTTGGCTGCTGCTTGATCGACTTCATCGCCCTGGACGGCCGCCGCCGTTTCCAAGGCATGCTGCGCGGGACGCTCGACCCCGGCCGGAACCGCGGGGCCAGCCGGCGCCGGCGCTACACAAAACGAGCCGGATACGGTGCGCCTGCGGACTTCTTCGATGGCGGCCGGGGAAAGGGTCGCGGTCGTGTTTTCGGTGGTCTCCGCCGGATTACGAAAGGTGAGTACGGTCTTGCCGAACTGAATCTTGTCGCCGTGCTTGAGAGTGCGCGATTCCGCCCCAAGCCGTTCGCCGTTGACGAACGTTCCGTTCCGGCTATCGAGATCGACTATGGTGTAACAGTTGTCGCGCGCAACGATGATTGCGTGCGAGTTGCTGACGGTCGCGTCGGATAGCACGATATTGTTATGAGCGGCCTTCCCGATCTCGACTTCCTGCTGAGCAACCGGAAACTCTATCTTCTCGCCTGTCGGAGCGACCCCGACGAGCTTTGGTCCGTATCGAAGGTTAACCTGCGCAGTCAATTCATCGAGAGTAGCCAATCTCAAATCGACCGGCATTAGGCTGCCGCGCTCAACCGCGTCGATCACGGCTCTATCGGTGGGATCGGAGACCGCGATGACCAAGCGCCCGGCCTCCTGCGCCACCGGCGTTACACGGTTGGTTAGGGCGAAACCGGCGGTGATCTTCGCCGAAGCTGATTCATCGATCTTGGCGATCCGAAAATCCGCGATTGGAATTCTAAACGTTCTGCTCATCAAATCACGCAGAGCATCTTGACTGGCAAGCCGTTCCGCGAGGACGGCGCTATAGAGCCGCGTTCCAGACTGGCGGAGCCGCGCCAGGTCTTCTCTCGACGCAACGCCCGCGGCAATCAAAGCCTCGGCAAGCGAGTCTTCGGTAAGCGGAGGAGGAGCCGCCGGCTGAGTTCCGGCCATCACCGATGAAGTAATTATGGCGGTGTCGCTGTGACCCGATTGTCTGAACGTGAGCTTCGACCTTCCCAGCGTTACTATGTCGCCGTGCTGAAGCCGCCGCTTCTCGGTTATTCGCTCGGCTCCTACAAACGTTCCATTTCGGCTGCTGAGATCGGTGATGAAGAAGCTCTCCCCGCCGCCGGCGATCACGGCGTGCGCCGTGGAAACAGAGGGATCGGCGAGCACGATGGTGTTGCGAGGCCCCTTCCCGATTCGAGTTTCGGATTCCATGATCTCGCGGTCAAAGACATCGCCGGTCGGCAACACGATTCGAAGCGTGGCGCCGTGCTGGCGCGCCGGTTCTTCCGTGGCTGGTGGAGTCTCGGCTGCGTTGATCGCAATGGTCTTGAACGAGTCGGCGGGATTCGATGACCCTGCGCCGGCGTTGGCCGCCGGGGTCGCTTCCGCCTTGGAGCATGGCCCGGCCGGCGCCGCTGAGTCGGGAGCTAACGGGCTGCCGGCTTGGGCGCCGGTCTGGTGAGTTGTCGGAGGCGGGGCCGCGGGCTCGCTCGCGTCAACAGGCAATTCGCCGCCGCAACGGTAGCAAAATCGCTGCGCTTCGCTTGTGACTTGAGCACCGCATTCGGGGCAGTGGGTAATCATCGTTCAGCATTGATCGGGATTCGGTTCAAGCTTGGAAGCTTGCGGTCTGATATACTCTGGGCCGGAGGTTGCCTCATTCTGAATCCGAAGTGGAGTATATCCAGCGGGTACTTTGAAATCAAATAACCGCATTGACTCATCAAAAAGGTCCCGAAGTTGAATCGCTGCCTCACGTAAAAATGTGATCGAAATTGACTCGGGGCATGTACCCTTCCTGGGCGAGAGTCAAAGGAGGATCAACGGGGCTAAGGTATCCCCATAGAGTTCAATGCGAGTGGCTCCGCGAAAGGGAAGGGGGTCCTTCCGGTACTTCTCCGCCGTCACTGCTATTACCGCCCAATGAACAATCAGGAGGGCATTACAACCGCCGCGTCAATCATTCCGTCGAGGATGAAGCGCTCTCATGACCGGCCCTCGATCATAACGACCGGTAGAATTCGCAGTAGTCAACCAGACAGCATTGCTCGCAAGAAGGGTTTCGAGGCCGGCAGACGCTCCGGCCATGTCTGATCAAGTTTATGTGCGCCTCATAGTACCTGTCCGGGGGGAACAAGGCGGCCAGAACCAAATGAGCCTCCTTATCCCCGCAACTGTCGCCGATCAAACCCAGCCGCTTGGCGATGCGGAGTATGTGCGTGTCCACCGGAAAAACAGGTTGACCACAAGCAAATAGAAGCGTGCAAGCAATTGTTATCGGCCCGACGCCCTTAATGTTCGAGAGAAAGTCCGTAGCCTCGTCGATGGGCAAGCCGCACAGAAAGTTCAAGTCGGTTTGTCCGGTACGGTTGTGGATATTGGTTAACAGGAGCTTGATTCGTTGAGCCTTCTGCCTTCCAAGCCCTCCCGATTTGATGGCGGCTTCGATAGTCGAGCGTCTGGCCCCGCGGGCTTCGTCCCAGGATCGAAAGCGGCTCTTGAGATTCGAAAAGGTCCGGTTGCTATTAACGTTGGTAGTCGACTGCGAAAGTATCGCCAGTATCAAAACGTCGAGCGGGCTGATCGGCGGCTCACGTTCCGGCACGCCATAGGCGGCCTTCAGATTTTGAATGACGTAGGGGATTTTGTCGGAAGCGATGCTCATTGCTCGATAGCTTGCCAAGCGTGGCGAAGCCGTAAGGCGATTCTTGCGTGGTGCCGGCGCCGGTGACAGTAGCCCAACCCTGGGGAACATCAAGCCTTCCCCTCAGGTTCGGGCTACTGACACCGCTCGCCAACAATGCTACTGCCTTACTCACTTCCTAGCGCCGTTTCTCTTCTCTGGAGCCTCTGGAGTTTTCGATATCGGGCGTAAAGCTCCTGGTCTTTCCACCTAACATTTGTCGCGGACTCCTCCGAACGCCCGACCAACAGATTCTTCCGATGCCCTAACCCACCAGGGCGTTATACGAAAGGTAGTGAAAGGTATGAAAATAGCCCGTTGACAGCTTTGGCCCCGCTCCATAATAATCGCCGGAGGTCGTGGTAGGAATAACACACATCGACAAGGAAAAGCTACCACGGCCTCCGGCGATTATTATGGAGCGGGGCCAAAGCTGTCACACAATGCTGCCGTTGAATGCCGGATGTACCCGCCCTGTGGTTGGCGCGGGCCAAGTGATGCTGGACTGCGTAAGTTATCGAAGAGGTGCGAAATGGCCAAATCTAGAGTAACGCATTACAAACCTAAGGTGCAGGTCCATAGCACTAAAGACGGTGCTCTATATATCAATCCCAAGGACGTTCTCTTCACCAGCGAGGGCAAGGAGAATATGCGCCGTATTCGGCTGCTGTTCGAGAAGGCACGGCGTGAATCAACGGAATCCGGTGGCGAAAAAGTCATTCGCGGTTAAGCAGTCATCTATTCCGACAAATGGTCTTCAATCTGCTCTTCCTGCCTTTACTCGGCGGGTTTATTTTCATTCGTCATTGCAGGCTAACCAGGTATTACACCTTGCGGTCTGAAGGATATGTTCTATTATTCTACTCCGCGACAGCCGCTGTTTTCTTCAGCATTACTGCTACGCTGATCACTTTTCACGCCGAACCAAGCTATCCCAACTTCAACATTTGGTGGCATCAAATTATTCCGTTTGAGCATTCAGGCAAGGCCGTTTTTGCATTCGCTTTGGGTGTCGTCTTATGGCCAATCATTAACATCTTCTCTGATGATACGACTCAGGCGTATAGGGCCATCAAAAGAAGGCGGAATCCATTGGAAGTACTATTTATGAATGCAATGGAGAATAGTCAATTAGTAGCGATGTCACTAAAGAACAAAAAGGTATACGTCGGATATGTCGTCTCTACGTCAAATCCAGCTTTCCCCTTGGAGTCAGTGGCAATCAGTCCAATGATGAGCGGCTTTAGGAATGACGCAGATCAGACCGTTAGATTCACAACTCCCTACATCGACGCTTACGACCAAATAAAGACAGCAACTGCCGAAAGGGTCGGAAAGGAAGCCGCCGCCGATCCCGATATGCACGAACAAGAGATCCAAACTTGGATTGAAGAAGAGACTACTAAGGCGGTAAATAGTTTCAGGCATATCATTATGGTCCGAGAGATCGATACCGCCTTTCCATTCCAGCTTGACATTTATGAACTGTATTTTGGGGCTCATATAAAGGCTGGGCCGAACTAAACCCAATTGGAGATTCTTCAGTCCCGGTCACGAGGGCAGTCATGACTCGCCGCGACGAGTCCTCATTATCACTCAACGGAAGAATCTCCGTATTCAGTGAAGGCTCGCAAGCTGTTTCCTGGAAGTAAGCAGCGTTGACAATGTTTCGGACGCTTTGCAATAATCGACCACTGTTACAATGTTGTTTTGAATCACGCGCCCGTAGCTCAGTTGGATAGAGCGTCTGGCTACGAACCAGAAGGTCGGGAGTTCGAATCTCTCCGGGCGCACCACGTTCACGCCGCGGAAAGCCGGGCCTCCAAACACAATCTGAGGCGCTTCGTTCATCAGAGGTAAGACTTGCCTCAACGAAACTACCGCGACCCTCTACACAATATTATCTCGCTGGATGAAAGCGTACCCGAAGACCGTCTTATCATTGACCTGATAGACTGCGCGGAGTTTCAGAGGCTCCGCCGCGTCAAGCAGCTCGGCTTGGCGATGTTGACATATCAGGGAGCCGAACACAGCCGCTTTACGCACTCGCTCGGCGTGATGCACCTGATGACAAGGGTTCTCGGCCTGCTGTCGAAACAACTCGATATCAGCCCCGAATCAAAAGCTGCGGCCCGGGCCGGTTCTCTTTTGCATGACGTGGGCCACGGCCCCTTCTCTCACGTAGTGGAGAAGGTGTTCAGGTTCCATCACGAAGACTGGAGCCGGCGGATCATTCTGGATGACGTGACGGAAGTTAACGGAGTTCTACGGCGATACGATGAATCGCTGCCGGCCAAGACGGCTTCTCTCTTCGATCACACATTCAAACCGGAGTTCATCTCCCAGCTCGTCTCGTCTCAGCTTGACTGCGACCGGATGGACTATCTCTTGCGCGACAGCTTGATGACCGGGGCAAAGTATGGCGTGTATGACCTCGAGTGGGTACTGCATGCCCTCCGCGTGGATGAGATCAACGATCGAATCTACGTCGAGGCGAAGGGGCTTTACGCCGTGGAAGAATATTTGCAGGCCCGTTACTACATGTTCAGGCAGGTCTACTTCCACCGCGCTCTAAGATCGGCCGAGGCTGTTCTGGTCTCCGCGTTGTCGCGCGCGCGCCGGCTCATGGAAAAGGGCGGACTGAAGTTCCGCATGAGGAACTCGCCTCTTGAGAAGATGATGGTGGGCGGAGAAGTGACAACCAGCGAGTACCTGAGCCTGGATGACACCGACGTTACATTTTATATGAAGCAATGGATGGCGGAGCCGGATCCCGTGCTGTCGGATCTCTGCCGGCGTTTCGTAAACCGGAAGCTGTTCAAGGCGACCGATCTAACGCTATCGGGGGAAGAACTCGATATTTTCATGACTCTGGCGCGGGCAAGTCTTCAGCAAGCGGGGTTCGACCCGGATTACTACCTGATAATAGACCGAGCCGGAGACATACCATACTACGGGTATTATTCTCCCGCCGAAGCCGATCAGGGCAGGCTTATATATGTCGAGAAGCCTGGAGGGGGGATCGCCGAGATAAGCGAGGTTTCCGAAGTCGTACGCGCAATGCGAGGTTATAAGATCGAGCGCATCTGCTATCCCGTGGAGATGAGTTCGGCAATAGCGACCGCGCTGACAAAGAGTTCTGGCGCGTCCGCCGGCGGCCGCGTCGACGCAGGCCGGGCGTGATTAATGTCTACTTGCTTGCCGGCGCCGCGGATTGAAGGCGTGAGAGCCCCTCTTTGAAGCGTTCCGCGTCGAACGGCGACAAGCTGAACTTCTCCGATTTGTCCTGGAATTTCACGGTCATTTCACCGCGAATCACTGTAACGCCGACTCCGACGAGATTGGACGCGAATGTATGCTCGCCACCATCGAACCTGACTCCGGTCGAACTGACGGCGAGGGTCCCCGAACAAGATCCCTTTAGTATTCCCCCGTGAAGATGCTTCACCCTTACCGACACCGGGCCCGCTTCAGGGGCCTTCTCTTGCCGCCCTTGAATTTCGATTCGCGCGACTCTGTCCTCGAGTTCGGCTACTGAGTAGACGGTGCTGCCTCCACGCGATATGGCTTCTTTGTAGCGAGACAGCGCGGTTTGCTTGTCGCCGCGCTCTTGTGATATTTCGCCAAGGGCGGCCAAAGCCGAATTGTGGGCGTCCGGGGCGGACTCTCCGACTCGGAGCAGGTAGTAGGCCGCCATGTCGAGCTGATGCAGTTTCTGATGAGATCTCCCAAGCGCGAAAAAAACCTCGGGGCCGGCTTTCGCCCCGCTTTCGATAGCGAGCTTCAGATCCGTGATCGCTTCGGCGAACTCTCCACGGCTGTACTTCTCGAGCCCGTGGACACGGCGATTCGCGGCATCCGCGCTCGTTCGGGAATCCGCCGATCTCTTTGTCTCGAGGTCTTTGAAGCGCGATCTCAGTTGCTTGTCTTCCGGGAAAAATCGCGTTTCCTGCTCGAGTATCCTCGCCGCCGCGTCGAGGTCTCCCCTCAACTCGGCCTGCGCGCCGTTTGTGTCCATCCGGCCTTTCAACTGGACCAGAACGGCCGTCGCCTGAGCATTATGCTTATCCCGGGCGAGCGCTTGCTTCGCGTAGAAGTGCTCACTGACATCGTTCCCCGCCCGCCGAGACTCTTCCGCTTTGCGGAGCAATCCTCGAACCTCGTCGCGCCTGCTCATCAACTGACTCGCGAGCTTCGAGGCTGCGGCCTTCGCCGCGTTGTCGTTTGGATAGTTGTCGACGAGCGCCGCGTAGTAGTCCTGCGCTTGCGCGAGATCGCCCCGAGCGCCGGCGGCCTGAGCCATTTTATAAAGCGTCTTTCTCACCGTCTCGCGCATGTCAACGGCGAATTGGTTAGACTCGTCAAGACGCAAGATTGCATCGGCGTAGTAGAGAGCGCTGAACTCGTAAGGGATGCAGTATTCGGCTTGTTGAAACGCCTCATCGGCGCTTGCCGCGAACTGTTTGATTCGCTCTTCTCGCGGCTGGCCCGCCGGTAAACCCGTCGGCGTGAGTTTGAAATCAAGCGTGTCCGGCGCAACGACCTCGATCTCCTTGTCCAACACGGCCTCGTACCCGTCTTTGGTTATGCTGAGTCTGTGCGTTCCAGCGGACACGCCTTCCAACTTAACAGGTGACGGACCTAACGGCTTCAAATCGAATTGTATGTCCGCGCCGGAAGGAACGGTGAGAATAACAAGTTGGTCCACCGTCGCCGGGGCCTTCATTACGATCAGGAGAGCGGCGAAAATGGCGAGCAAAACGAATAGCGACGCCGAAATGACGGCCAGCCATCGAAACTTGCCGCCTAGGAGCCTGGCGTGGACGGATTGCTCAGGAGTTTTGACGAGTTCCGATGATTCAGTTTCGGCCGGAGATTTCTCAAACCTGGGCGCGTCCATAACCAACACTCCCTTCACGCAGTCTGGCCGCGATGAGTCTAACCGTGTTTCTCGCGCTTTCAACAGCGTTCTTTATATGCCGCTCGCGGGTGAGATGGCCTGCAACAAATAATCCGCCAACCGTGGTCTCGTTCGTATGTGGATTGTAAACCGGACGGCCGTCGCTAGCAATGGATGCGCCCGCCTGTTCCAGAAGGCTAGTGTCCGGATCCGCGCCAATGAGCGCGAAGACATGATCGCACTGAACTGTTTCAAACGAGTCCGTGGCGTTCTTGATAACAACCGAGCCGGAATCTATTCGGTCCACTTCGGTGGCGATATGAATTCGAATCAAGGACTCCGCTGCGGCTCTTTCAAGGGGCTCGCGAACCCAGGGTTTTATTGTAGCGCTCGTCGATCCCACCGCGGGTTCCGCGTCAAGACTCGCCGCCCTGACGCATATCGTGACAATCGCGCCGGCGGCGCTCAGCGCGAGAGCCGCCTCAGCCGCGGAGTTCCCTCCGCCCACTACGAGCACCCTCTTGGTCTGATAACGCCGTGGGTCGACCAGTCGATAGGACACGCTGCCGGAGCTTTCTCCAGGAACGCCGAGCTTGCGCACGCGGCCGAACCCGCCTAACGCGGCCAGCACGGTTTGACTCGTGTAACGCTCCGTTCTCGTCTTGATTTCGAATCCGCCCGCGGTTCGGACAATCCCGACAACTTCACGGCCGCAACGGACGTTCAAGTTTTCGAGCCGAGCCACATTGTTATAGTGCGCGAGGACTTCCTCTCTGGTTGGCTTTCGCTCCGCGGGAAGCGCGCCTCGCTCGATCTCGACTTCGTTTGATGTCGAGAACAGAACGGTAGCCAACGGATAGCGATAGACGGTGTCCGCAACAACGCCGCGCTCCAGTACGACGCAGCTTATGGACTGGAGCCCGGCCTCTCTGGCGGCGGAAATCCCCGCCGGCCCGGCTCCAATTACGGCTAGATCATGCATCGGATCAATTGGCTCGAGCGAGCGCAACAATCTTTTCCGCGGCGTCTTTCATGCCGGTGGCGGTCTTGAAGCCGAGCCCGCAGGTCTCGATCACTTCTCGTCCACGTTCGACGTTGGTGCCTTCCAGCCGCACAACCACCGGAACCTTGACCCCGAGCTTCTTCGCGGCTTCGACCACGCCGGTGGCGACCATATCCGTCCGGACGATTCCGCCAAAGATGTTGATCAGCACGGCGCGCACGTTCTCGTCGGAGAGAAGGATTCGAAACGCGTTCTCGACGCGCTCCTGAGAGGCGCCTCCCCCAACATCGAGGAAGTTGGCGGGTTCGCCTCCCGCCAGCTTTATTATGTCCATCGTGGCCATCGCCAATCCGGCCCCGTTCACCATGCAGCCGATGTCGCCGTCGAGCTTTATGTAGTTGAGGTCATGTTTCGACGCCTCGATCTCCAGAGGCTCCTCCTCGTTAAGATCGCGAAGCTCAACCAGATCCTTGTGCCGGAAAAGAGCATTGTCGTCGAAGTTCAACTTGGCGTCGAGCGCATAGAGATCGCCGTCTTCGGTCAACAGAAACGGATTGATTTCCGCCAGCGAAGCGTCAAGGCCGGCATAGGCGCGATACAGCGAAGTCATGAACCTGACGGCCTTGTTGATCGTCTCTCCGGGCAAACCGATTCCAAACGCCAGCTTTCGCGCTTGAAAAGGCTGAAGCCCCACGGCCGGGTCTATCGGCTCTTTCAGTATCTTTTCAGGCTCGTGGGCGGCTACTTCTTCGATCTCCATACCGCCCGCCGAGGACGCCATGAAAACTAGCCGCGACAATGCGCGGTCGAGCACGATCCCAAGGTAGAATTCCTGTTTTATCTTTAGACCTTCTTCAATCAGGAGCCGGCGCACTTCGCGGCCCTCGGGCCCTGTCTGATGGGTCACGAGCTTCATCCCGAGCATCTCACGCGCCAGTCCTTCGGCGTCATCCAGCGAGCGGGCGAGTTTGACGCCGCCCCCCTTTCCTCTGCCGCCAGCGTGAATCTGCGCCTTCACAACCACCGGAAGTCCCAGACGCTCCGCTGCTTTTCGAGCCTGCGCCGGCGAGTCCACTACCTCGCCTCTTGGCACGGTCACTCCGTACTTCGATAAAAGTTGTTTGCCCTGATACTCGTGAATTTTCATATTGTCTTTTCGCGGATTCCTCCCTCAAGCCCACAAGGCGGCGAAACCATGCAGGCGGGAGCCGTCGTCCTTTGTTTTGGTGGTCTTTGTGAACTCAGGGTTCGATTCTCTTATTCTCTCGCGCTGGCTCTTCGCTCAACCGTGAGCACATAAACGCCCGACGAAAAGCTTCCCGCGTACGCCTTGTCTCTCTCGAACGGGTCGAACGTCACCGTCCAAATTCGGCTGGTCGGCAATTGAGAGTCGTCGATGCGGACCCAAGAGTAGCCGCTGTCGGCCGACCGATAGATCCCGCCTTTAGAGTAGTCGGCGGCCATCACCTCACTTGGGTTCAAAGGGTTGAACGTAACCGACGTGTAATCTCCCGGGGACAAGCCGCCTCCACGAGGCGACCAACTCCTCCCGCCGTTCGTCGACCGAAACAGAACGTAATTCGTGCCGGCTATAACCAGATTCGGATCGCGCGGATCCTGGGCAATAGCCTTCACGGAAACGTCGACTGGGCCTCGGCTGACCTGCTCCCATGTCGCGCATCCGTCGCGCGATATGAATAACCCAGTCCGGGCGCCCACATACACTGAGAGCGGCGCGTCTTTGTGCGTCGATATTGAAAACACTCGCCCCGATGGGTCATAGCCGGGCAGAAACACCTTCTCCCAACCTCGATTCTCGTCGGTGGTCATGTAAAGGCCGTCCATCGTTGCGGCGAGAAGGCCCGGCCTGCCCTCACTGTCCACGAAGCTTGTGATGTCGTCGACTTGTTTGGTCAGCTCAAACATCGGCGGCCCGGCCGGAGCGGCCGGGACCGGGGGCTTCTTAGGCTTCGCTCTTTGAGCCGCTCCAGTTCGCTTCTTCCGAACGCTGGCAGTCTGAGTATACTTGCCGATGGACGCGGAGGCTCCGCCGCTTGTCGAGGCCGCGCGGCTGCTTTGCCTGGTCTTGCCCTTTGGAGCCGGAGGCGCTTCCTCCTTCTTAGGCGCGCCAACATAAGACCAGTTGGCTCCGTGGTCGGCTGACTTGAATACTCCGGCGTTTGTTCCCGCGTAGATCGTCCGCGGCGCGTCGGGCGTCTGGTAGAAGCTATATACGTCTCTTTGACCAAGTCCGCGAGAAGAACTCTCCCACGTTTCACCGTCATCCGCGGAGACAAAGACGCTGCCCGCGGTTCCATCGTTGAAAACGCTCGCCAGGATTCGCCCGTGCTCCGACGCGTCCGGCATTATTGCCAGAATATGCCGGTGAATGAACCCGGTGTTCGTTGGCTTGAAGTCGTCGCCCAGGTTGTCCGAGATTTCAACTCCGAAGTCGTCCGTCGCAATGAGCACTCGTTTCGCATTGCTCGAGTGTACAACGATGGCGCGCACGACAACGGTCTTTGAAGTGAGGAGCATCCAGCGTTTTCCGCCGTCTTTGGAACGCCACAGTCCTTCGCTTGTGCCGGCGAACAGAATGTTGGGATCCGAGGGATGAGGCAGAAGCGAGTACGTTCTCCGCGCGCTGAACGGGATGCCGGGAATCTTCGACCACTTCTCCCCTGCCGACGCGGACCGGTAAATCCCGCTGCAAGCATTCATGTAGACCAGGCTTGCGTTGGAGGGATCGACCGAGATGCCGAAGATGTCGGAGTCGTCGATGAATCCATTACCCTGATACCCGGTTTGTTTCCAGGTCTTCCCGCCGTCGATCGTCTTCCACGGCAAATGAAACGTGCCGGCGTATAAGACGTCGGTGTTCTTGGGGTCAACGGCGACCGACTCGATGTTGCGGATTTCCTTGTCGCCCACGGGTGAAATGCGTTCCCAATTTTTGCCGGCGTCGATCGAGCGATACACGCCGTTGAGGTTTGGATCGTCGTTAGCAGTGCCGGCGAAGATTACGCTGGAGTCCGACGGCGCCAGCGCGAGGGATCTAACAGAAAACGAGCGGGTCGGACCGAGCAGCTTCCAATGTTCGCCGCCGTCTTCGCTCTTGTAGACGCCGCCTTCGCCTCCCTGTGAAACCGCCCAGGCGCCGACGTAGATCGTTTGAGTCGCGCGCGGATCGATGACTATCGAGTCGATCGACAGGCCGGGCTTGCCCAACCCGGGCCTCATTCGCCGCCACGTCGATGCTCCATCCATCGAGCGAAAGAGCTGGCCGTCGCTTGTTCCCACATATAGAAGATCGGCGTTGTCGGGCGAGCAAACCATTGCTCGAACGTCGCCTCCCCAGGGGCCAGTCAGCTCCCAGTTCCTGATTTCTTTCGATGGCGAGTTGTCAGTCGGAGCGCCGCCGCGGGCGCCTGTTGCGGAAGAGAAGATAGAGGCAGCGGCGAGGATGGAGAGTACTACCTTGAACTTCATTGCTCAATGATACTCCTTGAGAGACAGTGGGGAAGCAGTGACGCGTTACCCCTGACTCGTGTTAATGGCCATTGGGGCCAAAACACCGTGAATACTACTATAGCGGGCGCCGGTATTCCAGCTAGGCAAGGGGCTCCGCCCTTGATATCCCGAGTGTGGAGTTCGGAGTTCGGAGTTCGGAGTTCGGAGTTCGGAGTTCGGAGTTCGGAGTTCGGAATGCCGGATCACGCGGTGGTCCTCGGGGGAAACGCGAACAGAATTCTCGTAACGATCGGCATAAACGGCTAGTGGTGCTTGGCGGAAATAATTGGACAGTGGCATCGCAAAGGCTCGGCCGAATCCGGCGTCCCGATCAACCGCTGATCTACGCTGCCTTCGGCCCGCTGATCAGCGCGGATCAGCGTTACGCAGTCAGCGTAAATCAGAGGTTTCTCGGATCGGCGCCGTCCGTTGGCTGAAACTGAAACTGGCAAACCTCAACTTCCATATGCTATCGTTCAGAACTTTATCGGCGGCGCTTATTCGCCGCTTAGGCTCTCTGATGACTCAATGAGCACTCTTTCCAAGGAGCGAGGTTCGTAGATGGCAAACGAAGGCAGGGTTATACAAGTTATCGGTCCGGTAATAGACGTTGAGTTCGATGAAGGCAGCTTGCCGCCGGTTCATCAGGCGCTGAACGTAGTCAGCAATGGATTCGAGGTTCCCGAACCTATCAGCATCACTGTCGAAGTCCAGCAGCACCTCGGCGAAGGCCGCTGCCGTTGCGTCGCTATGGAGCCTACCGAAGGGCTGATCCGCGGGATGAAGGCAATCGATATGGGCGAGCCAATCACGGTCCCCGTTGGAACGGCGACGCTGGGAAGAGTGATGAACGTGCTGGGCAAACCGGTCGATACGCTAGGTCCGATCGACTCCGATACTCAATACCCTATTCATAGGCACGCGCCCGATTTTCAGGACCAATCAACGGATCTGGAGATGTTCGTGACCGGCATCAAGGTCATCGATCTTCTGGAGCCCTTCCTGCGCGGCGGCAAGATCGGCCTGTTCGGCGGAGCGGGCGTGGGCAAGACCGTGCTGATCATGGAATTGATCAACAACGTGGCGAAGAGTCACGGCGGCTATTCGGTGTTCGGAGGCGTGGGCGAACGGACGCGCGAAGGAAACGACCTCATTCGAGAGTTCGTGGAAACCAAGGTCATCAACTTTGGAGAGTCATTCTACAAACACGTCGATGAGGGAGGAGGCTTTGACCTGAGCTACGTAGACAAAGCCGCGCTGCCGACCTCGAAAGCCGCGCTTATCTACGGCCAGATGACCGAACCGCCCGGAGCCAGGCTTCGCGTGGCGCTCACGGCGTTGACCGTGGCCGAGTATTTTCGCGACGAGGCTGGAACCGACGTCTTGCTCTTCATCGATAACATCTTCCGCTTCACTCAAGCGGGTTCCGAAGTGTCCGCGTTGCTTGGCCGAATGCCGTCGTCGGTCGGTTATCAGCCTACGCTGGCTACCGAGATGGGCGAATTGCAGGAGAGAATCACATCGACCAAGCGAGGCTCCATAACTTCGGTTCAGGCGATCTACGTTCCGGCCGACGATTACACTGATCCGGCTCCGGCGACGACCTTCGCGCACCTGGACGCGGTAACGGCGTTGTCGCGACAAATCGCGGAGCTCGGTATTTATCCCGCGGTCGATCCGCTCGCTTCCACATCGCGAATTCTCGATCCCCGCATCGTAGGAGAGGAGCACTACCGCGTTGCCCAGGATGTGAAACGTATCCTGCAACGGTACAAGGATCTGCAGGACATCATCGCCATTCTCGGCATCGATGAGCTTTCGGAAGAGGACAAGCTGACCGTGGCCCGCGCGCGAAAGATACAGCGATTCCTGTCGCAGCCGTTCTTCGTAGCGGAGCAGTTCACCGGAATAAAAGGCAAGTTTGTGACGCTGGAGGAGACGGTTCGAGGATTCAAGGAATTGATCTCCGGCGACCACGACGATCTTCCCGAGCAGGCGTTCTTCCTGGTCGGGGGAATCGATGAAGCCGTCGAGAGAGCGCGCACTATGTAAGAGAGAAAAGCGAGGAAGAGCCCCCGTACGTAGGCAGAGACTCGGGCTTCATTCCAGACAGGCTAAAGCCCGCGGTACATCGGATACTTTAAAGAGAATATGGCCAAAGGAATTCATCTTCAGATATACACTCCCGGTCAGCAAGTATTGGACGCGGAGGTTGACCGGGTCGAAGTTCCGGCGCTGGACGGCGAGATAGGCGTCTTGCCGGGCCACACTGAACTCGTCTCTCTGCTAAAGCCCGCGGGTGTATTGACCTATCACAACGGCGATTCAGCGGAAGAAATAGCAATTAATGATGGCTTTTTCGAGGTCGCCCCTGACAGCGTGGTGATATTGGCGGATGGCGCCGCCCGGCCGGAGGATATAGATCCGGCAGCGGCTCTCGAAGCCAAGGAGCTTGCCGGGCAAAGAGTCGGTAAATCGCTGTCTGACCCAAGCATTGACGCCGGTCAGGCGTTGGTCGAGCTTGACCGAGCGACTATCGCCTACAACCTCGCTAGCAAGCCGCGAACTTAGCTGCCAGCTTCCGTTAAGACAACGCCGTCCGCGCTCACAATCGCGAAAACTCACTCCTCACCCGGCACCCACAACAGGGCTCGCTTCACCACTTGAACGTTATTAGGCTGAAGGCCGATGTCGAACGGATCGTATTCACTGGCGAGCGCGAGGTATTCCTCGTACAACCTCGTGAGGGCTTCCCGAGCCTCCTGTTCGACTCGCTGCAAATCCTGCCTGAGCTCCGTCTCATCGTTCAACATCTCGTTTTCCGCCGCCGGCGCGACCGTTCCGAACACCGCGCCCGCTAGCGTGGAAAACATCGATGCAAGCCGGTTCTCGCTTTCGAAGAACTGGAGGTTGAAAGAGATCAGCTTGTCGAGACTCACCTCATCGCGAGATCTGAGGCCCTTTCGCGCTTGCGCCTCCCTGATCTGCTCGATTTGAAGTTCGACCCTGTTTCGCAGACTCTCGAGTTCGGGCTCCACGCGGCCGAGCGCCGCCTCGGCTATGCGGCCCAGGAAATCTTCGAGCGAATCGCCTGGCGCCGAAAACTGGCCGAACACGGGATTGAAGAAGACTCTGAGCCGCTCAGTGCGAATAAGCTTGTTAACCAGTTCGATCTCATACTGAACGAAACTCTCCGCGGACGCCGGATGGTTTCCTTCGGCGTAGGGAATCAATCGCTCGGGCTGGCTAGACAGCCTGGATGTGTCGTCGAATATGACCGCCGGTTGATCCCAATTGATGGCTGTTTCACCTTCCGGGAGCCACGCGGTGTAGTTATGCTCCTCGGACTGATTGAGCCCCGCGCGAAGGCTGCGGTAGTTGAGGGTGCACTCTACGAGCACGGCCGGGCGGTAGACCCACGCTCCGGTTCGCGATTCGGCTGGACGATACCAAAACTCGGACACGCCCTCGATTTTGAGTCTGGTGGTTTGCTCCTCATTCATAATGCGAACTGCTTACTCAGTCCTTATTGGGTGAAATGGAACCGGTCTCAGCGAAGAGATCCGGGAGGCGCTCTTTCGAGCGGACGATCAGACGCATAGGACGGCGCCGCGGGGTTCGCTGGCGCTACGTCGTCACCGCCTCCGCTGACTGAGTGGTGTTGGGACGATAAAACAGAATACGGCTGCAACTGTCGCAGGTGATCAACTGGTCGCCCTTCCTCACGTCGCTGAATATCTTCGGGCGAACTCTCATTCGGCATGCGGAGCAGATGCCGTCACGCACTTCCGAGAGGACTATGCCCCGCCTCGCCTTTGCAACCCGTTCGTACATTGAAAGCAGGGTTTCGGAAATGGCGGCCGCTATTCCCGCTCTTCTCCCTTCAAGCGATCTGACCAGATCTTCTTCGCGGTCTCTTTCCTGATCTAGCGTCGCGAGAGCCTCGTCGACCTCGGCCCTCTTGGCGTCTATATCGGGCGCGAACGTCTTCAACTGAGCAGCCAGTTCCTCGGCTTCCTCCATTCGTCTTAGTATCTCGGTCTCGAGGGCGCTGGCGTGCTTTTTGGTCGCGTCGATCTCGCGCAACGCGGTTACGTATTCCCTCTCGTTGCTGACGCGCATCAGGTCTTGCTTGAATTTTTCGTGATGAGCCTGTGTTTCTACCAGTTCGCTTTCCAGTCTTGTTCGATTTTCGAGGGATTGTTCGTGCTGACTCTTCAACGCCAGGAACTCGGCCGCGTATTGACTGAACGTTGCTTCCGCCTGCTCTCGTTCCGCCGGAATACTAGCTAACTTATCCGCGATACGCTGGATTTCAAGGTCGAGTTCCTGGAGCTCAACGAGTTGACTCAGTTCTGGGCTCACAGGCATCCTCCATGTTGTCAGCCGACAGTCTACAACATCAGACTTCTTTGCTCAAGGATGGCTGGGTATGGTCCTTCTCGCGTTGCGCGTGATAATCGCCGTAGGCTAGTATTCCTTCTCTTCGTTGGCGTCGAAATCCTGGCGCTTGGAGGTAAGTCGAATGGAAACCGGAATGAAGCTATTCTCAGCGCTGCCATTGGCCCTCTTACTCGCGATATCCGCGTCTACACCGGCTTCAAACCGGCCCGGCGGCGCCGAAGATGGCGAGAAGGTCATGCAAGAACTCAAGCTCCTGGATATGGACGGCAAGCCCTACGACGCGTCGAAATTGAAAGGGAACGTTCTGGTTATAGACTTCTGGGCCACGTGGTGCAAACCCTGCATAAATGAAATACCCGATTTGAACCGATTGCAGGAGAAGTACGCGAATAAAGGACTGAAGGTAGTAGGGGTGACGATGGCCTCCGGCGAGGCCCCAGAAGTGAAAGCGCTGCTGGGCAGTTTCAAAATGCAATACACGGTGCTGATGGGCGACGACAATCAGAGCTACGACCTCAACATTCACAGCTATCCAACGACCTATCTGGTGACCAAAGATTGGAAGGTGCGGCGAATCTATTTGGAAGCTGGTCCCAAGAAAGCAAGAGAACTCGAAACCGAAATACAAAAGCTCCTGGATTGATTGGCGGAATTTACTCCCGTTCTTTCGTGATCCGGGGCAGCAAGTCCGCGGCTTCGACTTCGATCAGCGATTCGACTTTCGATCCGATGATTCCATATGTTCACGGCCACATAAGCTCTGTAATAATTTTCGCCTCAGCTTGGGCGAGCAACTTGACTCTGTAGATGATCTCTTCCTCTTAAGCTAAAGCTTTACCGATCTTAGCATTATCCGCGATCCGGTTTGGATTGCGCGTCACAAGTGTGGCTCGGGCCCGCTCGAATGGAACAAATCGCTCAGGAAAGGAGCAATTAAATGGCGTCCAAGAAAGTCGCATCTTCAAAGAAAAAGCAATCGGTCGAGAGTAACAAGCCCTCGAAGCTGAAATCGGCGGCGAAGAGTAAGGCGCCACTTCGAAGGGCCGGACCACAATTGGGATCGGCGCAGCAGACGTACCTTTCGACTAATTATCAGTTGCAGCCCGCTTATGCAGATCCGAGCGGCGGCGTTTCATCAGTCCCGTTTTTACTTCCGCCAACACAGGTCTCGAGCGCCAGCACTTATGGCCAGGCGATAGAGGTCGATATCAGCATGGTCTATGGACCGGCCGCCTTGCCGTCCGGAGCGTCGTGTCAACTCGGATCAGGAACGGACTTCACGTTGAGTTGGGGCGCCGACCCCATCTACGCGGGCGGTCTTGTCGCCCAGGTCTTCATTCCGGCGTATGCATGGAGCGCCGCGGCAGCCGACCGCCAAAAGTTACAAGCCTCATTCGCGGGCCTGCTTCAGGCGCTGGAGGGGTTGGAGTCTAAGCAGTGTCTTATCACCGGCGGCGCAAGCGCGATCGCTCAACGCGCCGCCGAGGCGATACCCGCCCCGATTAGCGAGGTTCTGTATTACAGGTATGGATTCAACTCCGCCAATGCTTATGTAGACATTCAGGCGGGCATGCGCTTGAGAGTTGAATCGGCCGTTTTCGAGTATGCAGCGCCAAACTCCACTCTGAACGGTTTCGTCGGTTCCAGCGTCGCCCACTACGACGTGGTCGGGTACATTAACCCCAGCGGTATCGCTCGTCTCGCGTTTGACGCCTTCTTAGGCTCGATCAGGCCTCCGAACGTGCTGTCCCCGACAAACGTCGCGGGGGGAATCATCGACTTTCAGGGAAATCAACTGGCGCGGCGCTACTACAGGCTTTTCTATCCGCCCAATTTCTCGAGTTCATCACAAGGCAACACCAGCACGGCGAACAACGTGATGCTCATCGGCGCCAACACTCTGGCGGATCTTACGGCCGCGACGACGGCGTATCTCCAGAACCAGAGTTGCGCTCCTGGTGCGACCTCAGTGCTTTGCAATCTGTTCCGCGGGCGCGCGATCGCGATCCCGGAGATCCTGGTTTACTTGGCCGATCAAACCGTCAATTTTCCACCCGGGACGCAGCCAACGGTTGGCGCTCAGCCCGTATACGTTCCTGTCGGGACCACGGTGCGCAATTTGATCGAGCGGCGCTTCAACTGGATATTCACTCAGGCGTACCCGGAAAGCAAAATCTCTCTGATGCGGCCGTACAGGCAGATCAGCCGGAACGCTGCTCCGCCAAAACCCTCCAACTACAACACCGTGCAGTTCAATCAATCCACGGCTCCGGTAACCCGCCCCGACAACTACGACGCGCCACTCGTCAAGGGCGACGTGCTCAGCTTCACCAACAACATCTGATGGCTCGATGAAAAGGAGACAAGCATGAGCCCCCTGACATTCAACCTGATCCCCGGAACCCAACTCTACTCGGCTGTTTGCGGCTCCGCCGAGGCGGGCTCGGACGGTCCGCAAGTATTTTACCTGATCGAATCCAGCGCGCCTCCGCCGCGGATCTCCCTGCTCGATTCGTGGCGGACATACCAAGGGTACTATGTTTTCGTTGAGGCCGGAGTCACCGACCCAGCGGCCTTCGCGCGGAGATTGCTCCAGTATCTAAGCGGCGAGGCCGGAGGCGGCCAAGGCTTCTTGTGGGTGTTCAATCCGAATGATTCGACGGAACCGCTGAATGTCATACCTCTTTCAGTGAGCGGCTTTCAAACAACGCCCGCCACGTTCAACTTCCGAAACAACATACTGGTGGTTGGGTATGGATGCGCGATCACGGCCGATACCCAGAACAACCGGTTCGTAATATCGCAACCGTCAACCGATAACAATCGAATCTATCTTCAAGTGAATTGGGGCGGCGCAACCCTAACCGACGCGGTCGGTTCGACAGTTTATATTCCCTTGTGCGGGGCCGGCTCAGGCTGTCTACAGTTTCAGGCGTCGTTGATCGAGTCGTATCTTGACGGTACACACCTGGACGCCGCGCTTCGTTACTTCATCGACGATAACTCACGTCCTCAGCCAGGCTTCTTGACTTCGCAGCGTTATCCACTTCTGAGTCTGGCTGGCGGCAGCCTTAGCTTGATGGTCAACCTGAATCCGCTCGATCCAACGGACGCTTCTCGAAGCTACTTTTCATTCACCGAACAAGCAGGCGGAGGGACCGCGGATCAGGCGCCGATAGGATCGTATTTCAGGACGAACGCAGGTCTGCCGGTTATGCTCGCGCCGCAACCGAACGCTCGATTCGTATTCGCTCCGAACCCTCAGGCCACGTCGCCCGACGCCAACGATCCGTTATACCTCGTTCCGTCGGGCGACTTTCTGATGTCTTCCGAAAGCGGCGCTGGAAATCGTTTGCAAGGCGGCAACGCGCCCCACGGGCCGCGATTGATTTGCGGAATCGGAGGCAACGAATATTTCGATCTCTTGTCGGGCGGACAATCGAACATCTTAAGCTTCACACCCGGCAATGCCGCCTATGTTCCCGGGTTAGGTTCCCAACAAGCGCCGGAAAATGATCCGCTGCAAGGAAACGCGACTACTTCGTGGATAACGGTAAAACCGGCGCCAACCGCGGAAGTCAACTATTACGCTCAGCCTCAGAACGCCGAACTGTACGCGGAGGGCTTTCCGTCGGGCTCGACTTCAAATGAAAGCTCGGCCGGCGATAGCGGCGCGCGGATTCTCGGTTTTCTCGAAGTCGCTGCAATCGGATTCACCGCCGGTAGCCCGGTTCCATTGGTCCCACTCGCGCCGTACGCCGGAATCGAGTACGCCAGTATCTCACCGGACGCGGTTCAGCGGATTGAGACCGGCGTGCTGGCTCCATTTCGCCGGACAACCCTTGGCTATGGCGCCAACGCCGCGGCGCCTATCGCCGCTCCGCCGGCCCCAAATTCGACGACGCCGCAAGGTTTGCTCGCGAACGTCTCTGGGTCGAATTGGAACTCGCTCTTGCTCGGTCAAAGCTCCGACGGGTCTCGACAATTCCTTGTCAACGTCGCTTCGTCGAACCAGTTGCAACAGGCGTTGCAGACCAATCAACAGTTCATAGTAGTGACGGATCTCAAGGGCGTGGCCTATTTTCAAAGCCAGATTTCGATTGGAGGTTGGACCTTTGACTTCAGCACGCAGCCGAAGCCTCCGGCGGGCGATTATTACAACGTTTTGATATTCAAATACTACAGCGCGTCAATAAAAGAACTGGCCGCAGCCACTCAGATGTGGACCAATCCGAGCCAGTTCAACGCGAAGCCTTCGGACGTTTCCACGTGGCTCGGGAGCTACATTCAGGATGCTGAAAACCAGGTAAGCGGCGGCAACACTCGCTTCCAGAGCTTCGTCGATCTCGTGAACGACGGTTCCTGGAACGGCGTGCTCGGGTTGAACGTGTATATCCCGCCCGGCGAACTTCCGCCCGAGGTGCAAGGCCTGCTCGGCGGAATCGATCTTTCAAAATTCAGCGCGCATCATTTCGGGATCGAGACCAACTCCGTGGGCTCCGGCTTCACGCTTACCAGGAGTTCTCTGTTCGCCCTGATCAGCTACGATAATACGAGCAGCGGCATCGGCGCGCCGCGGGCGGACGGCGATTACTCGTTCAAGGTGCTCACCCTTCAGGTCGTCTTCGCAAACTCCGAAGTAACGGACTTCAACAGCCAGATTCAGGTGACGATCAACAATCTGTTCGACGTGGGCGCCAACCTCGAAGGCGGCAAGGACAACTCAGTCGTTCTTCAGGGAACCTACGAATCTCACAACGGAGCCAGCACGTATTCTTTCACCGCGGCGGGAACTTATACATTCAAGCTCGATTCCGATCTCATCACGGACGTTACGTTCACCAAGGTCCAGTTCACGACCGTATCCGCGGCGGCGGGCGGCGGCGACATAACATCCACATTCGCGTTCTGGGGAAGCATCAAGTTCGGTACGCTCGCCGGCTTCGATTTCTTCTCGTTCGATGATCTGGCGTTCGCCGGGCTGAGCCTATCGTTCACGTTTAATACGGCGAACATCGGCGGCGACAACTTGCCGATCCAGTCGTTCACATTCGATCCTGGCGATATACGGTTCGATGTGTCCATAAGCAAGGCCCGGCAGCAGAGTCTGCTCGAGTATTTCCCGCTCAGGCTGACGGGATTCACTTATGCAAGCGGCGGCGTCTCGATCTCCGACCTCGGCTACGTTCAAGTAGCCTCGCCGATAGCGAATCTGGCCGGTGACGTGACCTATGCGCTGATGTTCGAGCTGGACCTTGGTTCGATTGGCGCTCTCGCATCCCCGCTGAAAGGGTTCGCGGCCGACCTTGTCGCGGGTTGGAATCCCCAGAGCCCGGGAAAAGTCGCGTTTGGCGTCAAGCTCCCTGAATCGAGCGGGGGTAAGCTGCAAATCGGAATCCAAGGCGTGCTGCTTTTGACGATTCAGAACTTTGAGTTCACAACACTGCCGGCCAAAGACTCGACGCCACAACGATACGTTCTTTATATGCGTGGATGCACGCTCGAAATGTTCGGTGCGACCGTGCCGTCTTCGGGCTCCTTCTCGTTCGTATTCTTCGCGCCAACCGAAGAATCCGCCAGCGCCGCTCTGAGCAACCTGGGATGGTTTGTCGCCTATTCGAAAGGCTCCAACGGAGCGGGGCAGCTCGAAGCCGGCGACGGAGAATCCAGCACGTTTTTCGCGCTTTCTTACCTGGGCCTAGGTCAGCGAGTCGTTGTGCCTGGTGGACTCGATGATGCGAACACCGTGTCCGGCGTGCTCGACGCGATGGCAAGCAAGCTCACGCCCGATCTGACCGGCGACGCCCTCAACGAACAGCTCGCGCGGATCTACGATTCAGACGCGGGCTGGATAGTCGGCGGCGAGTTTACGATACTCGAGACTATCACTCTCGGCGCGGTCTACTACGATCCCAGCCTTTACGGGTTGCTGGCCGGAATTGCGAAAGGAAAGCTCGGCCCACTCGGCGGATTCAACTTCGAGATCCTTTACAAGAAGGTCACTGACACAATCGGTGTGTACCAGATTCAACTCACGCTGCCCGACTCGCTGAGGCAACTGCAGTTTGGCGAGGTGTCGATAACGATCCCAGTCATAGGGATCGACATATACACCAACGGCAACTTCAAGATCGATGTCGGCTTTCCGAACGGAACCGACTTCTCGAATTCGCTCACGATTCAGGTGTTCCCCTTCATCGGCGCCGGAGGCTTCTATTACGCACGGTTGAGCTCGGGGACCGCGACCGACCTCCCGGCGATTCCACAAGGCGCATTCGACCCGGTGCTGGAGTTCGGATTCGGCTTGAGCCTTGGCGTCGGCAAGACTATCAACGTAGGCATCCTGTCGGCCGGTGTCTCGGTGACCTTTGCCGGAATTCTGGAAGGAACCGTAGCGTACTGGGTTCCGCCAAATCAATCTTCGAGCGGCGCGGCCGTCTTGTTCAACAAGGCGCCGGACTATTACGCGATCAGCGGGCAGGTCGCGATTGTCGGCACGTTGTACGGTGTAGTCGATTTCGGCATCGTCAAGGCGAGTCTGACTGTCACTATCTCAGCGGGCGCGACATTGACCTGGCAGGCTTACCAGGATCTGTCGCTCTCGGTTTATGCTCGGGTGTCGGTCAGCCTTGAAGTGGTGATCGGCGGTTTCAAGATCTTCGGGATCAGAATCGAGATCAAGATTCGATTCTCGTTTTCCGCCTCGATCAGCTACACGTGGACCTTCCCCGATAACAGGATTCCACCGTGGTCGGCCGGTCCGGCCTTCGCGACAGACTCGCGGTTTCTGGCCGGCGCCGCCCCAATCGGCCCGATTCAATGGAACTCGATCACGATCAACACGTCGAAGGTTCCGGTCGTCTTGTACTTTTCGCCGCAGGTCACGGTTGCGATCCCTCCTGACGCAGATTCCACGCAAGCGCAGTTCGTAGCCCTGCTGACCATGAACACAACGGCCGCGTCGGGTCCAGCCGACTTCGACAACCTTGCGTCCGCCTTGCTCGCGTGGGCCGTCACGTTGTACGCGGGATTGACCTCCTACAACCCAGGTTTGCCGGTTACGGCGGATGGAATTCAGGCGCTGAACGATCTGTTGTCGACTCCCGGCGCCAGCGTTAACGATGGCCCGGCGCCGCTGAACTACTCGAACATCAGCAATTTCCTCTTCAACAATTTCGCCGCCTCACTACAAGGCGTCCCCGAGCAAACCGGATCGACAACCAGCCAGCAGACGACGGTGTTTCCAATGATCCCGGATCTGAGTCTTTCGGCGACCGGTCAGCCCACTACGTCATACTCGGCGGGCAGCGTCGCCGAGAACTATCTGCGGGACATCTCCGACTACTTCGCGATGTTGCTGGTGAACTTCGATCCGAGTCAATCATCGAATGGCGCGCTTGCCGCGGGGGCCGGACCCTCGATGCCCACAGTGATCTTTCAAGACTTCTTCGCGCTGGTAATCACGGCGTCGATAAGCCAGGCCTACCAGACCATGACTGGATCGAACCCTCCGGCCACGCTGGGCGCGCTGCTGACGTCGCTGCAGCAGTCGGGCGGTTTCGTCAACGTGGCCGGCCAGGCGTCCAGATTTCTGCTGCATGGCTTGCAACTCCCCGAGCAGTTCAACCTGCCGCGGAACGAATGGGCGAATCTGGTTACCGAGCCTCTCTATTGGCTGACCAGGCAGCAATCGTTGCTCGAGCCCATCGGCGTGAACGGTTCCGTGAGTGATGCCGCTCCTATGGCCGGCAGCTTCAACGCCGAGGGCGGATTAGCCGAAGTAGATGGGTTCTACGTGGGCTATTCCATCACGTTCCTCACGGGAGCGTTGAGCAGTCAGACCCAAACGATCAGCGGCTACACCGCGGCGGCAAAAGCAATCACTGTTGCGCAGCCGTTCACGGCGCCCCCCGCCAACAGCGACAAGTTCTTACTAGCGGTGTTCGCAACGTCGTCGGTGGCGGCCGGCGGCGAGACTTCATCTACGTTCACAGGCGCCGGTCTTCCGGCGATCGACAATTACTTCGTCGATTACATCCTTACCTTCACCGGCGGCGCCTTGAATGGTCTGTCGAGCGCCGTGACCGCATATGTGGGCGCGGCTCTTCAGATCACCGTGTCGCCCGCGTTTCCCTCCGCGCCCGCCACCGGCGACGCATTCGAGATCACGCCGTACGCCGCCTCCCTGTCGGTCAACACCAACCCCGCGCCTCAGTATCCGTGGTTTACCGCGAGCGCCACCAATCCGCCGGCCGCGGTGCTTGCGCCGGGCGCAATCGGAACCATTCAGAGCCTGGTTTCAACGAAGTTCGCTCCCAAAGTTACCGTGGCGGCTCTGCCCAATCTCTCGCGGCAGCCGAAGAATTTCGCGCTTCAGCGGACTACTCCCTGGCAGCTCATCGACGATTCGGGGAGCCAGTCGAAGGTTATCGACAACTGGACCATCCTGCCGTTCCCATCGACGTTGATGGATCAGCTCGCGGACGAAGCAACGCCTTTGCCGGAGCTTTTGTTGATGGCAGGGACGGCGGGTTCGAACGATCCGCCGATTGTCCCCACTGGTCTTGCTTTTAACTGGGCTACGCTGGTCAACCTGTCCGTTCAACAGATCCCAACAACTGGAGGGGCGTTCCTGACGAACACCTATCAAGTAAACGGAACCGACGAAACCGGCCGCAACCTTCTTTATCAACTGTTGGTTCAACTCGGCGCGGCCAACGCGCCGGCGATCGATAACATTTATCTTCTATTCCAGCCGCGGCAACAGAGTCAGCAGGGCTTAGTTTCCGAAACGATCATTCAGCGTTCGTCCAGCGTGTTGATGAAGGTCAATCTAACTACCGAAAGCGCTCCTCCTTCCGCCGGGTTTGCAGCGAGATTGTTGATGGATTCGGCGGAGCCTCCCGCCGACGCGTACAACGCGATGATCGATCAATACGCGGAGTTCCTCCGCTTGGTGTGGGAATGCAGCATCGTCAACGCGGGCGGATATTACCTTTATTATTTGAACTCGTCTCAATCGAACAATGGATTGCCCGCTTATCTTTTCAGCGCTGGAACGACCGCGGCCGTCACGTTGCTGGTCACCTTCAAGGCGGGCTCAGCGGCCGCGAACTTCAACAACGCCGCCGTCATTACGAATCCGGGTCAAGTTCCCGCGAACCCCGTGTTCTTCGCGCAGGCTTCGAACATGCTTGATTGGCGTCCGACGATCGCGGCCGGGAGCGTTGCGTTCAGTCTTACGACCGCCGACCCGAGTCAGAGCTTCTCAATGCCCGCCTCCGCGAAGGACTTCGCCTCTTCAAACGGCCGCGTCACCAGAGACGACGTGATCGCGGCAATGACGGCGAGCAACATGGACCCGGCTAGCGCGGAGTTCGCGGCGGCGACGGCCGAGAACGATCTCTTGACGATGTTTAATCTGCTGACGTACCGCATCACCAACAACGGCGCGTTCAACACGAGCATTCAGGGCCTGCCGGTCGGCCCTATTCAGGAGGATGGGAATCCGGACAACGGAACCTGGAATTATCAACAGGGAGTTTCGGTTTATCCCTGGTGCAACACCGGCGGCGCTGCTCAAAACAAAGATCCGTACGCCGGAGTTGGAAACAAGATAACGCTGAGCTTCGAACTCCTGGACATCTTCGGCAACGAGATGCCATCCATTACTCCGCTGCCGGCGCTGACCACAAACTACCTCTACTTCGATGACCTCATCCCGGTGACTTCGTGGACGGGCGTGCGAGTGGGCTACCTATGCACAACCAACGCGGGTGTGAGCACGCTCGAAGTTAACCTGACCTTCGAGCCGTCCGTCTTTCAGACGATAACCAGTTCTTCGGTTAGCGATCCATCTCCCACTTCGGGCAGCTTCAAGGGCGCGAGTAGTCTCTCGTCTACGGACGGCGCATACGTGAACGGAACCATACAATTCAACAGTGGCGCGCTTGCCGGCCAGTCGAGCGTCATCACCGCATACATCGGCGCGACTCGAGAGATAACGGTCTCGCCCGGCTTCTCGGGCGCGCCCGCGAACGACGACGGCTTCACCATAACGGTCTGGAACCAGCAGCAGGCGGCCCAGTCACTCGACTACTTTGAGTTGATAGGTTATCAACTGGGCGGACAAGGCGTCGGCATAACGCTCACAACCTCGCTGGCGCCAACAGTGACCGCAACCATTCAAGCGAATCAGTTCACTGGACAATCGGGCTTCGTCACTGGAATCACTAGCTTCCTGGAAGCGATCGCGGCGTCCAATCAGAAGCCGCCCGCGCCGGAGCCGTTAGTCCTGTCGGCGCCAATCACGCTTGCTGATCGAGAAGCAAACCCGAATAACATTTTCGAAGTAACCGTCACGTTAACAGTCGCCCGTGAAAGTTCCTTGGTGGACCCGAGCGTCAACACCATACAGCCCGGTGTCACTCCGCCGCTTCCGCTTATGGTTTCGTCGCCGATTCCGCCGCGGGTCGGCAACACGGCTACGACGGCGGTAGCCGGCAGTGTTTCGGCTGCGAGCTTCAACGGCGGCCCTAATTTATCAAGCGTCGATGGCTTCTACACTGGCGGCGTAGTCACGTTCACCAGCGGCAGGCTCACCGGCCAGACCAGCTCAGTCACGGAGTACACCGGCGCAACCAAGGCCATCACTGTCGCGCCGGCATTCACCGGGGCCCCAGTCGGTGGTGACGCATTCACGCTCACTCCCAAGATGACGCTGGCGCCGTTCGCGCAGGAGTTCGAAGCGGCGTTCACCGAGATGAGAGCCGCGACCGGTTTAGGTTCCGCCGGACCGCTGTCGGTGTGGGCGGTTCGAATCGCAACCATACAGCCCGGCGCCGAAGGCATAACAGTGGCGGTCAACTCGGGTAATCCGGTCTTCTTCGCGCCGAAGCCGCTGTCGAACACGCTGCTGTCCCGGCCTGACGCGAACCATCCGGATCCGGTGATGGTCATGCCGTACGTGTCAGGCCAGGGCGACCAGCCAATGATCCCTATGAACTTCGCGGGTGTCGATCTCGACGTGTTCGCTCGCGGCTTCTTGCTCGCTATCGATCAGTTCTTATCACCCGCGATTGCTGTTCCAGCGCGGCAACTCAACGCCGGATACTATCTCGCTGTGATAACAGCCAAGGAGGCGTTGGCCGATGCGATCAAGTTGGGCGTCACCACCATCCTTGAAACGAACGGCTCGGTAAGCGGCGCGGCCAGTACGACGAGCTTTAACGCAGCGCCAGGCATTGCTCCCACGGATGGTTCCTACGCCGGTAGCAAACTGACCTTCACCAGCGGCTCGCTTGTTGGAGCCAATTCGGTGACGATTACTTCGTACACAGCCGGCAACAGACAGATAACGGTTTCGCCGGCATTGCCTTCGGCGCCAAACGCGGGAGACGCGTTCAGGATCGACCCGGGCAGCGCCGCGCTTAGCGCGGCTCAAGAAGCCTTCAAGCAACGGCTGCTCGTCACGCTCTCGAGCAACTACAACGTGAGCTCGGTCGTTCAATATCCTGTCTCCGTCTCAACCACCGGGACCGAAGAGCCGGTCGCGCCGAACCTCTACGGACAAATCGTAAATGCGGCTGGAGGATCATCGCGGCAAGACGTGGCGCTTTCGACCGCTAAGATCGCGCTCTCCACTCCAGGCTCATTGCTGACATTCCTCTTCGACTCCAGCGTTGCCGCCCAGGCCTCGGCGCAGGTGAACATGCAGTATCAGGTCACTCACGTCGAACACGAGATAGCCGAGTCCGGCCGGATCGAAGGCTACACGTCGTCTTCCTGGCTGACGTTGATCACAAGTCCGCTGGGAACGTGGCCAGCCGGTAATTCAATGCCGGTTGGTGAAACCTCGATCCCGATTCCTCTTCGCGCGTACCCGACCCCGCCATCGCTGTTGCAACAAGCAGCCGTGCCCGGACCTTCGGAAGAACCGGTCGCTCCGGAGCCTTCCGCTACGCTCGCTTCTCAGCGGCTGTGGCGTTACGAGTGTCAGTACCAACAGATGTACATCGCGCAGGACACGGTCGGGTCAAACATCCTGTTCAATGTTCCTCCGGCTCAGCAGCCCAGGGCTCGGCTGATGGCGAGTGAACCTGATTTATTCGATTGGCTCGCTCGATTCTCGTACGAGTATCCGCTGATTCAATCGGGTCTCGCGAAGATACCGGCTGCTCCACATGGCGATCCAGTCGCTACCTTCGCCATGCAGCGATTCGCCGAACTTGTGTGGGGCGCGGCCTTCGGGACGCCGTTGACGGCGCCGGTTCCTCAACCGCCGCCGCCATACACAAACGGCCCGTGGGCGCGGTGGGTCACCGGCGGCGCGGCGAGCCCGCTGTTAGGCGCGATGGCCCAGCAGCTCACTCAGTACCAATACAGCTACCAGATCGAAGAGAACCCGGCGGACGGAAACGCGAGCATAGAACTGATCGCCGGCAATTCATCATATCCATTCCCGGACATCAAGATCGAAATCGCGTCCGACACGGTGACAGGCAACGTGTCGACCACCGGTTTCAACGGCGGCAATGGGTTGTCTTCCGTAGATGACTCGTACGTGGGGAGCAGCGTCACCTTCACAAGGGGACTGCTCACCGGCCAATCGAGCGTAATCACCGCATACACTGGCGCAAGCCGCACGATCTCGATTTCGCCCGCTCTCAGCCAGACGCCCAGCGTCAACGACACGTTTGTTATCAACACGCTTGTTACACCTGACCTGGGGTCAGGTTCGGCGACTTATGCCTACGCGAATCCCAACCCGTCGAGCACGCTCGTTCGCACGTTGGTGTTTAACAAGCTCGACGTAATGAGCACCGAGAACGCCTGGGGAGGCGTGCAGTTGGCGCGCAACAAGTTCCTGGTTTCCGGGGCGGCTACTAATCCCGAGTTTGTCTACCAGACGCCGATCGTCAGGTTCGTGAATATAGTCACGCCGATGATCGATTCAACCGAGCCGGTTAACATCGCCGAAATCCAGCCAGTGAATCCGGCTACTACGCTCGAATACTATCTCTGCGTGATGTTCAAGGCGTTGTTTGCGCCGTCAGGTTCACTACGAGGAGGTCAGGAGAGCGGCAGCAGGACGATCCGAGTCGGCTGCACATACGGGTACGACATTCTAGCCAGCGAGGCTGCCAGCGACAGTCAGCAGGTGATCGTTACCGTGCCGGTGCTGCATACACCGCCGTTCGAGTTCAACCTGAGCACGGACGTTGGATCGGATTGCACGGTCGCGCCGACTTCAGGATTTGTATGCCAGCTTGGCCAAGCCATTCGCACGTGGTTCAGCGGCTACAATCCGAGCACGACTGGCGGTGTTTTTACATTCGACATGAGCGTATTCGCCGGACTCAGTCAGACGAATCTGCCGGTGCTGCGGCTTCGCGATTTGTTTTTGAGATATGACGCGATCAATCCACCCTTGTGAAACTTTGGTGGCCGTTCGCCACAGATGAACACGGATAAACACAGATCAAAATAGAAACAAAACCCGACTTCATGCAATGGCTCGCTTGCCGCGGCTTCTTGAACCTTCATTCGTTCCTTAAGTTCAGAACTCCTGATCTCATCCAGAGATTCCAGAGACTTAGAAGGGCTCCGAGGAAAATGACCTGAGCCCAGTTTCGGCCTGCCTGAGTGGTATCAGGAACGATTCTCAA
>JAHFUG010000675.1 GCA_023265195.1 Blastocatellia bacterium
CATGCGGACGCCTTGCATTTGATCTGTTAGGCCGGATCCAAGGGGCTGGGAATCGCAAGCATGAGTTTTCTTAGGCATAGGGAAATCTATCGAGACGATTAACGTTCGGTTCAGCGCGCACGAGCCCAGCAGATCTAGGAACCATAGCGGTCAGCCTACTCTGACAAATTTAACGTCACCATAAAGTGGCATTCAACAGCAGGTAGGGGCCCCCTCCCCAGCCAGCTAGTATCTCATCAGCACGCTAGCACCCATACAACTTTAAGACACGACCGTTGTTTGTTTGTGTCGTGTGTGTTTGCTTCCCGGTGTTGTTGATCTGTTGGACGTTCCGCGTACCGTAACAACAATGCGCCAGACAATCGCAACCATCCACTCAAAGGGTTGTTGCAATCGCAGCCATCAAACTATCAATTATTCTTGCCGCAGGATTGTTCTGGGCGCCTTAGGCGTTAGAACTTCAACCCCGCGCCCAGCCGCACCATTGTTTGACGGCTGAAGTTCACGAAGGGATCGTAGCAGGCCTTCCAAAACCAAGCTGGCCGGTCGTAGTAAACTCCGATCCCTGCCGCGTGAATGTAGCGCCCGTCGTCTCTGCGTCCTGACTTGTACAACCAATCAAACGTGACGCCGTTGTTCTTGTTTAGCCGATGCCGCCACAGAATGTGAGTGTCCTGTTGATGAGTGTGCAGCCGCACGTCAAAGATCGTGAAGCCGAAGATGCGGTCGAATCCGCTGATCTTGTGGCCGGCTCCAATCTGAACCGATTCGCTGGGATCGAAGAAAATATCATTGAACGATTTCAGGTTCGTCCGTGAGTATCCGAGAATCGCGTAGGTTTCGTGCCCTAACTCCGCGTACGCGGATCCGGCGAGCGCTCCGTTCGATCCAACCTCGATGGTTGGTACGAACAACAGCCACTTGCGCTGCAGATCATATTCCGCGCCGATTCTGGCTTGACTCCGACCCTTCGGATCGTAGAAAAACGCAATCCATGAAACAACGCCGCCAAACTGATGGCGCAGATTGATGTCGTAGTTTCGATCGTCGTTCACCGCGTAAAGCGAAAGGGTCAGCTTGGACTTTTTCCGGTCGGCCTGCTCCACACTAGAGGTCTGGGAGTCCTGATTGTCCGGATCGGGCTTTGGATTCTGACTCGGTTGGGCGGGCTGCTGGCTTCGAGCCACGGTTGCGGCCAATAGAACAACGGAAAGCGCGGCCGTTTGAAGCTTGCCTCGAGCGAGTCTTGTTGTCGGCAAAGTCATCTTGCGTTGCTCAATCCTCGCCGCTCGCGTCCTTTCTGGACCATTTGGCGCTGGTAACCCCGGCAATGCGAGAGAGCTTTTCGCCCCACTCGATCATCTCGCTGGAGCGCGCATCGGACAAACCCAGGGAGGCTTCGAAAACGCGCTTATCGCCTCCTTCAAGCTCGTCGACGCAGTCGATTATGCAGACCCCACTGCGCGAACTGAAAGCCGACCATGCCTTGTAAAGAGAGTCGCGAGCGGCTTCCTCGAATTTCACCGAAATGTTATATGTGATCTGAGGATTGATCAGGCCGGACCGCTCGTCTATCCAATTGGCCACCGATCTCACCAAAAACTGAATAGCCAGCACGGCAACGAGCAGGATTCCGGCGAGGCGGTAGTAACCTGTTCCTATCGCCAATCCCATGCTTGCGGTGGCCCATAACGTCGCGGCGGAGTTGATCCCCTGGACGCTCCCGCCACGCCGCATTATCACGCCGCCGCCGATAAAGCCGATGCCGGTGACAACGCCTGCGGCGACTTGAGCGGGATTGCTGTTGGGGCCAAACCCATGTTGGGAAACCAGAGCGAATGCAGTGGCGCCTATCGCTACCAATGTATTGGTCTTCAGACCCGCGTTCTTATGGTGCCACTGGCGCTCGATCCCGACCAACGCCCCGAATAACAGCGATAGGACGATACGGAAAACCAACTCGGCGTCACTCATAACGATCACCTGTTCAATGACTGCGTCTTCAAGGCGAATAATAGTACACGGCTTGGTGTTTGTCCTATTGCGGGCGGTAAAAGCGGTAAAAGATCAACTTGAATCCTGGCCCTCCCGATCGGTGGATGCTGTCTGAATGCCTAGGATTGCTTATGTAATGTCGAGATCGTGACTGCGCGACCCGGAGAGACTGTGCCTGCGGCGCCTCTTCACAGAGGGGCGTCTCGCCATTTTAAGGCCGCTCCCGCCAAGAGTGCGCGAGACCTCGGTCATAGTCAACAGCAAAGGCACTATAACCGTCTTAAGCGAGGCTTCGTTGAGTACGCGAGCTCCGTCAGAATTAGTCGAAGTGGCTCACACCGGCAAAACCGCTCTTGGTAACTATGCCGAGTTCCGGACTATGCCGAGTTAAGGATGGTTAAAAGCAAAAAAGCACGCGGCCAAAAGATTTTAGGAGATAGTGATGTCAACTCGGGCCCCGGTGCTCACGGAGCCTCCGCGGAGCGGGCCGACTTCCTCTGCAATCCTCAATCTGTGTAATCTGCGTAATCTGTGGATAGTCATCCCATAGCGCACTCAGCGGGTGGCTCTATCAAACAACCGCATTCTGTCGGTTGAAGACGGCCGCGTCGCCTTCTCTTATCTGGATCGCAAACACAACAACAAGGGTAAGACCCAAGGCGAGGCCAGGCGCAAGACGATGATACTGGACGCTGATGAATTCATTCGGCGCTTCTTGCTGCATGTCTTGCC
>JAHFUG010000361.1 GCA_023265195.1 Blastocatellia bacterium
GATGCGTCAGTAGTGAGCCGGAGATATGAATCGGGAAAGGAAAAGATGAGGGAGTCTCAAGAGGCGAGGCGGCTGGTGAAGCGGGTTCGAGACGAGTTGGAGGGAAAGAAGTGAACGCCGAGTGATGAATTGCATATTGCACGCCTGACCCCTGCCGACTCCTTCTGTAGGCTCACCTTGAACTACCCACCGACTGCTGCGGGTGGGAATTGAGAAAAGGAATAAGGGCGCCCTACGTTTGGCGCGCGTCCTCACGCGGCTAGGACACGATCGGCTCAGTCGTGATGCGATGCGTTGCGGAATCAGCGCGCCGTGAGACTCGGTCAGCTTATCCACTCAACTTGAACGTGAAGTTTATCGTGCCTTCAAGGTTGTTGTCAGAAACCGGCTTGAACTCCCATCGCTTCGCCGCGTCCAGCGATACCGATCGAAAGATGTTCTGGCCTCGAACGAACTCGGCTTTGGTGACCTTGCCGTCTTTGCCGACCGAAATCTGCACGGTGACCACACCTTCGATTCGGTATTGCTGCGCGAGCGGAGGGTATGCCGGCAAAACGCGTTTGACGGCATGCCTCTCAATGTTGCGGTCTTCAAAGCCTGACGTGACCGGTCCCGCGAGGCTTATCCAAACGAGGCATCCTAAAAGCGCGCCCCCAAGAATTCCGAGAGAGCGCCGAGCCCCGTTCACTTTGAGTCGATCAGCCATCAGCCCCCTTTCATTACACCGAGAGCGTTGTCATGTCCACAATAGAAGTAAAGCGGCGTCCGGTTCGCCATCTCAATCCCTCAGTTTGAAAGCGAAGTTTATGGCGCCTTCCAGCCCCGCGCCGTCAGGCGGCCGGAACTGCCACTGCCTGGCTGCGTCGAGGGAGACCGACCTGAAGATCGAGTGTCCCTTGACGAACTCGGCCTTTCGCACTTTGCCCTCGCCATCAACGTGAACCTGCACCGTCACTATGCCCTCGATGCGATACCTTTGAGCCAACACCGGGTACGGCGGTTGAACCTGATTGACGGCGTACCGCTCGATGTTCTTGTCTTCGATTCTCTTTACGCCGTTCGACCAGATGTTTCGCGCGAAGTCGCCTTTCGCGGTGCGTAGGGGATTCGGCTGCAGCGCCAGCGCCACCATTATTACCGCAAGCCATCCGAGCTTATGTATTAGTCCTTTAATAATCATCACTCCTCCTGCCTCATGGAGCGCGATCAGAAGCGCGTCCGAACATCGCCGCTGAAGAGCTTGTGAAAAACCCGGCGCCTTGTACTCCCGCGGTCCGCGGAAAAGCAGTCAGAGCCGCCGCAAGCCCAAACCGGCGAGTTTCTCACACAGCCTCGGAAACCGGGATCTCCGGTAACTTCGCTCTCGAGCCGCGCTTCTAATCGCCCACACCTTGTTCGTTCGTAGTTTCGTCAATACACTATCTTGAGAGCTATTTGAACCACTCTCGGTCCACCTCCACCGATTCCCGGCACTCCGCCCGCTACGTCTTGAGTTCGGGCCGACCGGCCAAAGAACGGATCCGTCAGCCTGCGCTCAGGCAAAGCCAGATTCGTCGAGTTGAACAGGTTGAACATCTCGAATCGGGTTTGAATCTTGAACTTCTCCCCGATGCGCGTGTCCTTTAGTATTGAGAGATCGACATTCTTGTATCCGGGTCCGGTGAATACATTGCGGCCCATGTCGCCGAATCGTCCCGCGGCCGGGATGATCGCCAATGGAAGTCCGGTAGCCGGATCCAACGGCAGCGACCGATTCAAGAAGACCTGACCATCCTTGTTTATGAAAGCTCCTGGAGCGTTGTTCGGCCTGATGAAAACATTGCCGGTCAACGTCGGATCGACGCCGAGAAGAGGCGTGAACGGTTGGCCGGATCGAAACGTGGCGACGCCGTTGAACTGCCAGCCCTTCACCCATTGATTGGCCTTGAAAGGAAGATCGTAAGTACAGCCCGCCGTGAATTGATGCGCAATGTCGAAGACCGACCGCGCCCGCTCCTGACGCAGGTCATAGCTGTTCTGAGGCGTGCCGGAGTCGCCCGTGAATCCGAACGGATCGGCGGAATTATCAATGGACTTGGACCATGTGTAGGCGCCCAGCACCGAGACGCCTCGGCCCATCCGTTTGTTGAAAGTGGCCTGTAGAGAGTGATAGGTGGATGTGGCGGCCGTCTCTATGTAATCGACGGCGCCTACCGTGTACGAGGTCAGATGATAAAGCTGCGTGGGCCGGCGGCTGTTGATGTTGTTAGGATCGGCGGTCGAGATCGGTTTCCCGCTCGAGTCCGCGCCGGGAATGTAGAAGGCTTGATTGATGTTTCTCGCATCCAGCAGTTTTGTTCCAAGCGATCCCACGTAGCCCGCCGAGAAAACCATCGTATTCCCGAATTCGCGCTGCAATGTCAGATTGAAGTGCTGAGCGTACGGCGTTCGCAGGTTCACATCGTAGGCGTTGAAAGGAGCGCGAATCGGAATCAGCGTAGCCGGCGCGTATATCCCAGCCAGCTTGCCCGGTCCTCTCGGGGCGACGCTGAGCTTTAGGTACGGACTGCCCGGATGATTCTGGTTCAGATTGCTCGAGAGGGTATGCACGATGGTGTCGTAGAAGACTCCATACCCGCCGCGCAGGACGGTCCGCCCATCGGCGGTCATGCTCCAAGCGAAGCCCAGTCTGGGCGCGAAGTTATTGTGGTCCCCCTTGTAAAGACTCGTATCCGTATCGAGGCCGGGCGTGAAGAGGCCCTGTTCGAAAGTGAAATTCGTCAACTGCTTCGCCGGGCTTTCAATGACGGTGTGCAGTTCGTAGCGAAGGCCGAGATTCAACACCAGCCGCCTCGAAGCCTGCCAATCATCCTGGACGAAGAAGCCGGCCACCGTCTGGTTCCACGGGCTGGCGAAAGGCCGCTGGAATTGAACGGCCGAACCGGGGACGCCGAGAATGAAATCCGCCAGCGGGCTTATGTGAGACGCCGCCCCGGTGAATCCAAGCGATCCCTCGCCGGGTGTGAATGTCGACATGAACTGCCGGAGCAGCCTGATGTCTCCACCGGTCTTCAATGCGTGCCGGCCATGAATGAAGGACAGCGCATCCGAAAAGTAGTAGTTCCCGAAACGGGAAAGAACCGGATAAGCGATCGCTCCAAACGCCGAAACCCCGGGAATCGAGACCAGGAACACGCCCTTGCTATTTTGTACGCCGGTGAACCCGAGATCCGACGGGCTGTCCTGGTTCTGAGGCAGTTGATCGAGGAAGTGGTGGTTGTAACCGAACCTGAAATCGTTGACGGTCCTTACGCTGAAATTATGCGTGTAGGCTATCGCGAGGTTCTGCGTGCGGGTCCGCTCGATCAGTCCGAAACCCGGGAAGGTAGGAGGTCTGGCGGCCGAGAACCGGACTCCCTCCGGGTTGATGGGATATAAGGTGTCGCTATCGGAAACGTAGTAACGCGCGTTCAGGAGATCATCCCCGGACAACAAGTGATCAATCCTTCCTACGGCGAAGTCATTCCTGGCGGTGAGAGTCGGCGTCGAAAGATAGTTGCCGAATTCGCTTTGAATGTTCGGCCGCGGAATGTATCTGCTCATGATTGCGGCCGAGACAGGATCAACCGGAAGCTGGACGTTCTGGCCGGCCGCCGGATTCCGGAATATCCCCTGCCGCTGGAGATCGGTGGGCACATTGGAGAACTGCGGGCTGCCCGACCGCAGCCGCTGGCCCTCGTAGTTGGCGAGGAAGAAAGTCTTGTCCTTGATTACGCGCCCGCTCAACGTGCCGCCGAACTGATTATTGACGAAGCGCGAGGCGGATCTTCCGGCGAGATCCTCGAAGTGATTTGGCGAGTCGAGTCTGTTATTTCGTAGGAACTCGAACAGAGTGAAATGAGAATCGTTAGAGCCGGACTTGGTGACGATATTGATCATTCCGCCGGAGTGATAGCCCATCTCGGACGACCCGAGGCTGGTGATCATTTTAAATTCCTGGATTGAATCTATGGAGATGTGAGCCGAAAGACCGTCGGACACCGAATTGGTGTTGTCGACGCCGTCAACCAGAAATGTGAGCGCTCTGTCGCGTTGACCCGCGATCGCGAACGGGCCGTTTCGGGCCCCGCCCTCCGCTCCGCTTCTGAGCGACGGAGTCGAGTTCACGTTGGCGACGAGACCGCCAAGCTGCAAGAAGTTCCGCCCGTTTATTGGAAGCTCGGTGATCTGTTTGTTCTCGATCACGATGCCCAGCACCGAGCTTGTGGTCTCGGTGATGGGCGCGCTGCCGCCCACCACGTTCATCTGTTCGGCGGCCCCCGCCGGGCTCAACTCGAAGTCGACTCGAGCATCCTCGTTTACCCGCAAGGTCAATTCGCGAGTCACGGGAGTGTACTGGTCCGCATCGATCTTGAGGTTGTAGGATCCGACCGCCAGGGAAGGCAGCCGGTATTGGCCTTTCTCATCGGTGACGGTGGATCGAGACTGATTGGTGCTCGGGTTGACCGCGGTTACCTTGGCGCCGGCGATCGCTTCGCCGTTCTGATTTCGAACCGCGCCCGCCAAGGCCCCACCCGTAATCTGCGCCCGCAAAGACGCCGGCGTTCCAATGGAGATAGCGCAACTGATTAGAAGCAGTCTGCCTATAGATTTCTTCATAACTGACCTCCAACTCCATATTCCCTCGGCGTGGGCCTATTCCACACGCGGTTCGATATCTGCCTGACAATCGAGGGTCATGTTCGGACCGATTCGTGGGGACCTTCGGTTGGAACGTTTCGTGTAGACCTGGGGGACTTCAGAAGCGGCGCGATCAAACCAGGGGCCAGGACTATAGTTCAGAGTTCACGCTTCAGCGGTTCAGAGTTCAAGCTTTAGCTTGCTGATTCAAGCTTCGGCGGTTCAGAGCTCAAGCTTCAGGTTGCTGATTCAGGCCCCGTGACCTGACCTTGTACCCTAATCGTCGTGATCCATCCGAAGCGCTCACGCTATCGCGTCCACGAGCTCGGCGTCATCAGGCTCCGCCGGAGAGGCCGCCCGGCGGCGCAGCGGCAACTCGACCCTGAACGTCGTGCCCTGTCCGATCTCACTCTCGACTGCTATATCACCGGCATGCCGTTCGATAATCGTGTGAACGATGGACAATCCGAGCCCCGTTCCATCGCCGACCGCCTTGGTCGTGAAGAATGGGTCGAAGATCTTGTTCTTGACGTCTTCGGGCATTCCCGGCCCTGAGTCGCGGAATTCGATCATCGCCCGCCCGTTCCGAACACGCGTGCTGATCCAAAGATCGCCGCGGCTGTTCATCGCCTGCGCGGCGTTCACCATCAAGTTCATCCATACCTGAGAGAGCTGACCCGCGTAGCATTCCAGCCTTGGAATCTCGGCGTAGTCGCGATGAACGACCACGCGGTCCGGCCTGTAGTACTGGCCCAGTATCCTTATCGTCGATTCAATTCCGTCGACGACGTCGATCCGCTGCAATTCGGCTTCTTCGAGCCTCGAGAAGGTCCTCAAGTTCAGCACGATGTCCCGCACCCGTCTCGATCCTTCGTAGCAGTCTTCGATCGCCTGCGAAACGTCATTGACGAGATAGTCGTAGTCGATCTCTTCCTTGAGACCCTCGACGAGCATTCTTGACTCTTCGGTCAGCCCTTGAACCGACTCATATAGCTCGAGCACCCGCTTGAGTTGAGCTACGGAGTCCCTCAGCAAAATGCTGTTGCTGTAGACGAAGCTGATGGGATTGTTCAGCTCGTGCGCGACTCCCGCCACGAGACGGCCCAACGCGGCCATCTTCTCCTGAGTCACAAGCTGACCCTGCGTCCGCGAAAGTTCGTCCTTGGTCTCGCGCAACCATCGTACTTGATTGGCGAGATTCTCGTTCAAGTGGCGCAAGTTCGTAACCATCTGATTGAGCACTTCGGCCATCTCGCCCAATTCGTCATTGCGCTCCAGCGATAGAGTCCGCTCCAGATCGCCCGACGCGATGGCGCGGGCCGTCTTCATCAACACATTGATTGGCTTTTCGAACGAACGGGTCAAGTAGTAGCTCAACACGCAGCCGGCGGTGATCAGCATTATGGTTAGAGCGACTGCTATGCCGCCGACCAGCCTGGAGCTGGCGGCTGTGCGATCGACCGCTGTAGTGATCCGGCTTGCGGCCAGCCGGTTCAACTGGTCCAGCAACTGTTGCTGTTCGGCTCGGGCTGGATTGTATTCGTCAAAATAGACGCGCTCGGCCTCCGCTGACTCTTGTCTGCCGATGGCGTCGAGAATCCTCCGTTCGAGCGGATCCAGCTTACCTATGTCCACCTCCTCGATCTTGTCCAGCATGGCCAGCAATTGGGCGTCACCCGCCAAAGATCTGGTAGTTTCGAACGCTTTATCCAGATCAGCGTCAGCCGCCGCCATATTATCCAGTTCCTGATTGCCGAAGTCCCCGTACGGGTGAAGCAATCGCCCCCTCAATGAGTCGCTGATGCGCAGCGTGTCTGACTGAATCGTCAGCGCGAGTTCCGCGACCCTGCGATCCGTCTCCAGAACATGTTTGTAAGAGGCCGACGAACGCAGCATCATCACCAGCATGAGCGCCGCTACGAGCGTGCCGAGCATAAGCACCGCGCCGAATGACAGGTAGAATTTGCTCCGCAACCTGAGTGAGCTTTTCTTCATAGCCAACCCTGTTCGCAACTCCGGCCCAATCGCCCCTGTCTTTACTTATCGGCGGGAGCCGAAAAAACTTTATAGCGTCCTGCAACGGCTAAAGTTTTTTCCCGATTCGCCGATAAGCAATACGTGAGGGAACAAATACCTATGAAACACACTATTCTCGCGGTGGACGACGAGCCGGCCAACCTGCGAATGCTGGAAAGGCTCTTCCACAAGGAATTCAACGTACTGACGGCGGCGAGTGGCGAGGAGGCTCTGGAATTACTCAATCGCGAGAGCGTCACTCTGATCATCACCGATCAACGAATGCCGGGGATGAGCGGAACCGACCTCCTGCGGGAAAGCCTGCGGTCGCGCCCGGACGCGATAAAGATCATTCTCACCGGATACACGGACATTGAGGCGTTGATCGAAGCAATCAACGTAACGCGCGTGTATAAATTCGTCAGCAAGCCGTGGGATCCCATGAGCCTGAAAGAGATGGTGCGCGACGCGCTGGCCGAGCACGAGCGTCAACTCGAGCAGAAGAAAGCACTGGACGCATTGATTTCATTGGTGCAGTCTCACCCGGGTCTTTTCATAGAGGGGAGCGCTCCTTCACGCGACCTGGTTACCGAATCCTGTGACTGAGCTTCAAATGCTGAAACACGAACACACAATTCTCGCTGTAGACGACGAGCCGGCCAATCTGAGGCTGCTCGAGAGATTGCTGAGACGCAACTACAAGGTGGTGACGGCCACCAACGGGGAAGAAGCCCTCGGAATACTGAGGCGCTCAAAAGTCTCGCTGATCATAACCGACCAGCGAATGCCCGGCATGAGCGGCACCGAGTTGCTACGGAAAAGCCGCACGCTCGATCCCGATATGGTCCGAATGGTCGTCACCGCAAACAACGACGCCGATACATTCATCGATGCCATAAAGAACTCCGGAGCTATCCGGGTCATCAACAAACCGTGGGATCCTGACAAGGTACTCGAACTAGTGGGGTCGGCCCTCGAAAAGTACGAGGTGCTGGTTGGAAACAAGCAGGCGATCAGCCAACTCAAGCAGGCCAACGCGAATTTAGGTAAGGCCGTCAATAAACGTCAGTAGTATCCGAAATCCTTATTTGTAGTTGGTCATTTGGCTAAAGGGACGTCACTTGGCCTTTGTCATTGGTCATTTGTCATTGGTCATTTGTCATTTGTCATTTGTCATTTGTCATTTGTCATTTGTCATTGGTCATTTGTCATTTGTCATTGGTCATTTGTTTCCGACCTTGGTTGGACAGCCGCTCGCCGATCGCCCGTGACAAGTAACAAGTGACAATTTTGTCATTGGTCATTTGT
>JAHFUG010000362.1 GCA_023265195.1 Blastocatellia bacterium
AGTTCGAAGTGCGGAGTACGAAGTTCGGAGTGCGGAGTTCGAAGTTCGAAGTGCGGAGTTCGAAGCGCGGAGTTCGGAGTGCGGAGTTCGGAGTGCGGAGTTCGAAGCGCGGAGTTCGAAGCGCGGAGATGCTTCCGCTGAGGGTCAGTAGCGTAGTGGCGCCTGAGTCGTTGAGACGGCTTGGATTTTTGCGGCATGTAAATGTACTCTCCTCTCGATGCTAGAGCGTGTTCAGAAAATCATAGCGAACGCAGGCCTCACCTCTCGCCGAGGCGCTGAAGAGTTGATGCTCAATCACAAGGTCACCGTCAACGGCCACGTGGTGACCGAGCTTGGCGCGAAAGCCGATCCGCAAAAGGATCACATCAAAGTAAAGGGCAAGCTGATTCGGCCCTCGCTCACGGGCTCGAAGAGATACTTTCTCGTCAATAAGACCAAGGGATTGCTATCCGCCGTATCCGATCCTATGCGCCGTCCGCTCGTGACCAGTCTCATCCCGCTTCCGTTAAGAAGAGGGCTGCATCCGGTGGGCCGGCTCGACTTCAACACGGAAGGCTTGATCATACTCACGAGCGACGGGGTTTTCACGAAGCTCTTAACGCAAGCGGGCAAGACGCCGAAGGTCTACCACGTGAAAGTAAAAGGCGCTCCAACAGCCGAACAGATAGATCGTTTGCGCAAGGGAATTCGAATCGGGAACATACAAACGGCCCCGGCGCGGATCAAGGAAATCGAACGGACGCGAGAGGGCGGCAACACCTGGTATGAGGTTACCCTGCTCCAGGGTCGAAACCGGCAGATCAGAAAGATGTTCGACTCGACCGGCCACTCGGTCACCAAGCTTCGCAGAGTGAGGATCGGTCATCTTACGGATCGTGGTCTTGCGCCCGGCCAGTACCGCGAACTGACCCTGGCTGAAGTTAAAGCCTTTGAGAAGCCCGCGGTTCCAGCTAAAGAAGTAAGACGCCGGCCTCGGTCAACGATAAAAGGACATTCCAAGTCGAAGCATTAGCCGCTTATGGAAATAAGAACGACAACAAGTTGGTTCCTAAATATAAAAGTCACGAGCAAACGGCTTACCCCGTCGTCGAAGTCAAACGCATGCTCACCGGACTGATCCAAAAGCTGACCGCTGACGGCTGAAAGCTGATCGCGCTTTTTCGCGGACCGCGGGCGGCGAATCGGTTGCCCGATCACTGTTTTTGCGGCGCAGTCCGCGAAAAAGCCTAGCCACTTGGTCCCTTGAAGTCCCTGCATTATCGACCGGACTTCATCCTGTGTGAAGACGACTGGCATTCGCGACGGTTTTTTGGCGCGTTCTATCTTATCCATCCACTCGAGTGGCTTCTTCGGCACTCCTTTGTAAAGGAACAGCAACCCGCTCAACGCCTGATTACGGGTAGACGCAGTGACCCGTTTCTTTACGGCGAGATGCGATAGGAAAGCGGTAATCTCGGTTTCACCCATTTCGTTGGGATGTCGTTTGTTATGGAACAGAATGAACTGCTTGATCCTGTGCCGGCAGGCTACCTCGGTTCTGAGGCCATAATGTTCAATTTTCAATCACTACTACTAAAGTACATATTATTCGGACCACCTTAGCCTAGGGCCCTTCAGATCAGAGTTACCGTCGTTGAGGTGACACGATTCACCGGTGAGGCGCTTTTTCAAGCGCGAGGATCAAATCCCCAACTCCCGGACCATTATCCAGCATCTCTGATTTCTCTTGAACTCGATGCGGAAATTTGTTCCTGGAGAAGCCGTTTCGTTCTGACGCCTTTCGGGCGGCGCCTCCGCAGGAAGGCGAGACAAGCTGCTTGGCTTGAGGGGCTTCTCTGCTTTCGCACACTAATCCATTAAGCACGTTCGACCGTCGACGCCATTGTTTCTTCTCAGGCTTTGTGCTTTAATGCAGCGCCAATGAGTTCGCAACCCGGCACACTCGTGGAACTATTCAAGAATGCGGTGAATTCGCGCCCGGTCTCCGATGTCTTCAGATACAAGCAGGACAAGGCATGGACCGGTCTGACCGGCGCGCGGCTTTTGGATCGCGTTCGCAACCTGACGCTCGCGCTTCACCGGCGCGGCGTCGCGAAGGGAGACGCAGTGGCCATTCTCGCCGAGAGCGGCCCGCTTTGGAGCATAGCCGATTACGCGATTCTCTCGGCAGGCGCAGTCAATGTCCCCATCTATCCAACTCAATCCGTCAATCAGGCGGAGTACATACTGCGTGAGTCCGAACCCAAGTTGCTTTTCATTTCGACGGCACGACAGGCCAGGCGGATTGGCGAGGCGCTCAAACGGCTTCCGGAGCTTCCCATCGTGTCGTTTCAGCCGATTCCGGAGATCGAGAACGCGGTTACTATCGACGTCCTGGAAGGCGAAGGTGAGATCATAGCTCGCGAACAGCCTGATCTCTACGAGTCGATCTCCGCCGAAGTGACGCCGGAGCAAACCGCATCCATCATCTACACATCGGGGACGACCGGCGAGCCCAAGGGCGTAATCCTCTCTCACTCGAACATAGTTTTCAACGCGCTCGCCTCCGGAACGCACCTGAGCATCGAACCAGAGAACATCATGCTGTCCTTTTTGCCGTTGTCCCATATCTTCGAGCGCATGGTTTTGTATCTCTGTTTGCATCACGGCGTGCAGATTTGCTACGCGGGCGGCATCGAGACCGTCGCCGCCGATTTGCGGGAAGTGAGGCCGACGCTGATGTCGACGGTGCCGCGGCTGCTGGAGAAGATATTCGCCCGAATGCAGAAGACGGCTGCTGAAGGCGGCTTGGCCAAGCAAAGAATCTTCGAGTGGTCTCTGACGGTCGCCCGCCGAGTAGCTGAGCGAAAATCGCAAGGCCGGCGGATACCGGCGGGGCTCTGGCTGCAGCGCGCCGCCGCGGATCGGCTGGTTTATTCGAAGCTCCGCGAGGCCATCGGCGGACGAATGATGCGCCTGGTCTCCGGGGGATCCGCCCTGCCGGTTGACATTGCGCTTGTGTTCAACGGCGCGGGCATACCCGTTTTGCAAGGTTACGGCCTGACTGAGACCTCTCCCGTTATTGCCGTAAGCACCCTCGATCATAACCGGATAGGAACGGTCGGCAGGCCGCTGCCCGGGCTCGAGATAAAGATCGCGGATGACGGCGAGATACTTACGCGAGGACCTCACGTCTTTCAAGGCTACTACAAAAAGGACCTGGAGACTCAACAAGTGTTCGTCGATGGCAAGCCGGGAGAGAGCAGATGGTTCATGACGGGCGACATCGGGCTGATCGACGCCGAGGGCTTCCTCCGAATCACCGACCGTAAGAAGGATCTGATCAAGACGTCGGCGGGAAAGTACGTGGCGCCTCAACTCATCGAAGGAGCATTGAGTCAATCGGAGTTCATCGAACAATCGCTCATCATCGGAAACAACCGCAAATACGTCTCGGCCCTTATCGTCCCCGACTTCGAACGGCTGCGGGAGTGGGCCCGGCGGCAGGACATCGGCAACAACGACAAGCAGGAGTTGATCGAGCATCCGAAGATCGTCGAGATGATGAAGCAGGAAGTAGGGCGGCTGACGCGAGGCCTGGCGGACTACGAGAAAGTAAAGCGAATAGCATTGTTGCCCGAAGAATTCACGATCGATGGCGGCGAGTTGACTCCAACGCTAAAAGTGCGGCGAAAGATAGTGGAGCAGAAGTATCAAACATTGATCGACTCGCTGTACCCAGCCGGCGCTGAGTGATTCAGCGGCTGGCGGAAGTTTCATAGCCACAAAAAGGCGCAGACGTCACAGGGTTGGGGGATTTGGCCATGAACACATTCCTAACCGCTCGAGGCCCTTTGTGATCAGCGGTGGTCGCGTGCCGATAGGCGGCATATGAACAATCCCCCCAACTGCGTTGGGGGTATTCAAGAAACCGCTCGGCCCCGCTGCATGTAGCCAGTGAATGAACGCATCCCCCAACTCCGTTGGGGGTATTCTCGGGCTGCTCTCTTTTTTCTTGGAACAACACAGGATTAAGACACTACTCGAATTGCAAGGCTCATACAGTTTTTTCCAAACAACAAAATGGAACCAAGCCGAAGTAGCCGAAGTGAGGTTGCTTGTAATACCGGTTTCGCGGGTGCTAGAGTTTTTGATGCTCCAGGCTTGGAGCCTCCAACTCAAAGGAGCGAGCAGGAATCTAACCTCCCGAACTTAGCTCTGGAAGCAAATCTAAGAGATTGGTAACCGTCACAAAAAGACCGACGACTCAGATAATCAGGCGGGACGTTGAAGAGCGCCCCGGCTTCGTGAGGCGCCTGTTTACGCCGAGAAAGATCGCCGTTTATGCGATCGTCCTGCTGATCTTCGGTTCGGTGTTTACGTTCTTCTATTTCAAGTACTCGAGAATGATCGACGCCCGCTTGAGGGGAGACGTCCTGGTTCGCACAACGGGGCTGTTCGCCGCGCCTCGGCTCATTCATGTCGGACAGGCGTTGACTCTATCGAACCTGAAGACCTACCTCGAAGGCGTCGGCTATGTTGATTCGACGCGTGACGCCGATTCAAGGCGAGGGCGCTATCAGGTAAAAGGGAATTCGATCGAGATTCGCTCGAGCAGCGACGCGATGATCGATGGGGCCCGGCTATTCGCGAATATTCTGGTTTCATTCGGCGCGGGTGGAAAGGTAGTAGCCAAGATCAGCGATCTCGACACCCGGCGAAATTACGACTCGACAATGCTCGAGCCGGAAATGATGACCGCGATATCGAACGAAAAGCGTCAGAAGCAAAAGCTAGTGTCATTCAAAGATCTGCCGAAGGACTATGTCAACGCCGTGCTGGCGATTGAAGACCGTCAGTTCTTCGAGCATCGGGGAATCAACGTCCGAGGACTGGTTCGCGCGCTCTATCGCGACGTCGGCGAAGGCGAAATGCAGGAGGGAGGCTCCTCGATAACTCAGCAACTCGTCAAGAACTTCTTTCTCACGCCGGAAAGGACGTTCAAGCGCAAGCTGCAGGAGATGATGATCGCGCTTGTGCTCGAAACCAAACTGAACAAGCAGGAGATTTTTCAGTTGTACGCCAACGAAGTCTACATGGGCCAGTCCGGCAGCTATTCGATAAACGGAGTTGGCGAAGCGGCCTCGTCATATTTCAACAAAGACGTCTTGAATCTCTCGCTTCCCGAGAGCGCATTTCTCGCGGGCATCATTCGCGGACCAAGCCTCTACTCGCCATACCGGGATCCGGATCGAGCCCGAGCGCGGCGCAATCAGGTGCTCGACTCGATGGCTGCTTCCGATCTCATATCGCGCGAAGCCGCCGAACAGGCCAAGGCGGCTCCTCTCAAGATTCAACCCAAGAAGAACGCGATGAACGTCGGCGCGCCGTACTTCGTTGATTACCTTCAACAGCAATTGTCCAACGAGATGGCCGGCCGGGATCTTGCCCATCAGTCTTATCGAGTGTACACAGCGATCGACATGGAACTGCAGCGCGCCGCCGACAAGGCCGTCAACGACACCCTGACGCAACTCGACAAAATTTTCGCCAAACGGAAGAAGAATCCCGTATCGCCTGGGACTCTACAGGCAGCGTTGGTTGCAATGAACCCAAAGACGGGCGAGGTGCTGGCGATGGTGGGAGGCCGCGATTACGGCCAGAGCCAGCTCAACCGGGCGGTGGACGCACATCGCCAGCCCGGCTCGGTGTTCAAGCCGATAGTCTATGCGGCGGCGCTCAACACGGCCAGCGAAGAATCGGGCGACGATATAATTACGCCGGCGTCGATGTTCATGGACGCGCCCGAGACGTTTTATTACGGTAAAGGAGAGACCTACGCCCCGGACAACTTCGGCCAGGTCTATTCAAATCACGAAGTGTCTTTGCGTGAGGGGCTCGTGCATTCGTTGAACGTAGTCACGGTGCGCGTGGCCGAAAAAGTCGGTTATACGAGAGTCGTCCGATTAGCCGAAAAGCTTGGACTGCCCCGGCCTTTACCTTATCCGGCTACGGCGCTCGGAACCGCCGAGGCTACTCCCTTGGAGGTTGCTCGCGCTTACACGGCGTTTTGCAACTCAGGGATACTGACCGAGCCGCGGGCGGTTGTTCGCGTCGCTAGTTCGGCCGGCTCCGTTGTGTCCAAAACGGCGCCGAGTTCGCGTCCCGCCCTCAAGCCCCAGATCAGTTGGCTGATGACGAGCATCATGCAAGACGTTCTCGATCGCGGCACCGCGGCTCGTGCTCGTGCGATGGGTTTCACGGCGACCGCCGCGGGAAAGACGGGCACCTCTCGTGACGGCTGGTTCGCCGGTTACACACCCAATCTGGTCTGCGTGGTATGGGTGGGATTCGATGACAACTCCGAGTTGGGATTGGAAGGAGCAAAGTCGGCACTTCCGATCTGGACTAGTTTCATGAAACAAGCGCTGGCGGCGCGTCCGGATCTGGGTGGCGACGGCTTCACAAAACCGGAAGGCGTCGCGGAAGAGGAGATCGATCCAACGACCGGCCAGCTTGCTACGACAGCTTGCCCGTCTCACAAGACAGAATATTTCATGGAAGGCAGTCAGCCGGCTGAAGGCTGTAAGCTCCATTCCGGTGATCCGCAAGGCTCAAACACGGTTCCGAGTTTCCATTGGCCGGAAGGTCTGATCGGGTTGCCAGAGAAAGCAAAGCAAACGGCGCGCGATGTTGAAAAAAATCTCACCGACGCCGAGCGCGGCGATGCCAGAAAGCGGAACCCGAATTCGAATAGCAGGCAATAGTCCACACCTCAACGAACATCACTGTGGCTTAATGGGACATGGCCGTAGTCCCTAAAAGGGCCAAAAAACTTTCCTTCTTGCTAATGTATTTTTTCGAACTAGAGGTTCTCTGTTGAAAGTGAACCTAGAACCTCCTCTAGGGGCGTACATTCTCTAGCTTGAGGGCGCGCATTTTGCGCGCCTTTTTTTATGCGGCAATCAATCGCCGTCACGACCTTGTGGCGACGCGAATGTGTAAAGGGCTAAGCTTGAGCTTGCGTGGGCATCGTCCGGCGAATATGATTTGAGGCCGATCAGGCTACTTGGATGAATTTGTCGCGGTCGCGCAGAGCAGAATGAGTGACCGGAGAGGTGCGTTGATAGAGGAGTGCGATGATAAGGGACATTGAAGCTATATTGGCGGACGAAGCGGAATCGCTATTAACCTACAAGTCGAGAACTATTTCAAAAGACAAGCTGCACCTGCCGGGACCCGACTTCATAGACCGCATTCTCGTCGGCTCGGATCGATCACCAGCCGTGCTCAGGAATCTCGGCGCGCTGTTCGGGCACGGAAGATTGTCGGGAACCGGGTACGTATCGATACTCCCGGTTGATCAAGGCATAGAGCATTCGGCCGGGGCCTCGTTCGCGCCCAACCCTGAATACTTCGATCCGGAGAACATCATTCGACTCGCCGTCGAGGGCGGTTGCAACGGCGTCGCAACCACGCTCGGCGTTCTCGGGTCGGTCGCGCGAAAGTACGCGCACAAGATTCCCTTCATCCTCAAGGTCAATCACAACGAATTTCTTTCATATCCAAACAGCTTCGATCAGATCTTTTTTGCCTCGATAGAACAGGCGTTCGACCAGGGATGCGTTGGAGTCGGGGCGACGATCTATTTTGGCTCGGAGGAGTCAAAACGTCAGATTCAGGAGATCACCCAGGCTTTTCAGCATGCGCACGAGTTGGGAATGTTCTGCGTGTTGTGGTGTTACCTTCGGAACTCGGCTTTCAAGACGAAAGAGGCCGATTACCATTCAGCGGCCGATCTCACGGGCCAGGCGAACCACCTCGGCGTCACCTTGGAGGCTGACATCATCAAACAGAAACTGCCTGAGAACAACGGCGGCTACAACGCGCTCAACTTTGGAAAGACGTCGAAGAAGGTCTACTCCGAACTGACCACTGATCATCCGATAGATCTTACTCGTTATCAGGTCGCGAACTGCTTTATGGGCCGGGCGGG
>JAHFUG010000363.1:0-1681 GCA_023265195.1 Blastocatellia bacterium
TGGAGAAGCCACGCCTGTCGTGTTGAAATAGCACGAGCAATGAAAGCCGCCATCAATGACATCGACATCAGCTACCAGGATATTGGCGAGGGACTGCCCGTCATCTTTATTCATGCGTTCCCGCTGAATCAGAGAATGTGGGACCATCAAGTCGAGTTCTTGAAAAATAGTTGCCGCGTTATCACCCTCGACCTCAGAGGGTTTGGTGAATCCGATGCGCCGGCCGCTCAATACTCGCTGGCTGACATGGCTTCGGACGTGCGGGGCTTGATGAAGCGTCTCTCGATCGACAAAGCCGTCCTGGCAGGTCTTTCAATGGGTGGGTACATCTCAATGGCGTTTTATCGAGAGTATCCCGAAGCCGTGCTCGGCCTCGTGCTGTCGGATACTCGCACAAGCGCGGACACCGAGGAGGGCCGGGCGCGGCGATTCGCGTCGGCTGAAAAGGCGGAACGAGAAGGAGCCGCCGCGATCGCCTCGGACATGGTTCCGGTGTTGCTCGGACGTACTTCTCTCGAAAGCCGGCCCGAGGTCGTCGAGCGAGTCAAATTAATGGTGGAATCCAATCGGAGTCATGGAGTCGCGGCGGCCCAACGAGCTATGGCGGATAGGCTCAACTCCGAGCGGCTTCTGGCTTCCGTTAACTTTCCGGTGCTGCTCATTTGCGGTGCCGAGGACACGTTGTCACCGCCCGAAGAAATGGAAGCGATGCGCCAATCCATTCCCGGCTCGAGCTTGAAGGTGATTGATGGCGCGGGTCATCTTCCAAACATCGAACAGCCAGATCGGTTCAATGAAATCCTGCTCGAGTTCATTGCCCGGCAACCAAAGTTTGGTAGCGATTCGGCATAGTCTCAGGTGGGCTCCCGCGCCGAAGTTCCTGAATAACCGGAATAACCGCGGATCAATGCAGCCTTCGAATCGCCGATCCGCGAAGATCAGCATTACATCGTCGGCGAAAATCAGCGGTTTTTTCTATCGCCACTTCATCCGCTCGAACTGAACTAACACTTCAAAGTCACTCAGCTTGACGCTCGTCGAAGCGTCCCCGTACACTGAGAAATTCAAAACACAATATGAAACACAATCTATTCAACTCGCTTCAGAGCTTCGATTCGGGATCGGGGCGGACGAGCAAGTGCTACTCGTTGCCTCAACTGGAGAAGGAAGGTCTCGGGAATATCTCCCGCCTGCCGGTTTGCATTCGCATCGTGCTCGAATCCGTGCTGCGCAATTGCGACGGCGCCCGCATAACCGAAGCCAACATCAGAGAACTCGCCGGTTGGAAGCCGATAGCCGAGCGAACCGAAGAAATACCATTCGTCGTCGCTCGAGTCTTGCTTCAGGACTTCACCGGCGTGCCGCTCCTCGTGGATCTGGCCGCCATGCGGTCCGCGGTGGAGCGGCTTGGAAAAGATCCAAAGCTCATCGAGCCGCTGGTCCCGGTCGATCTTGTTATCGATCATTCGGTGCAGGTTGATTTCTCGAGCACGAGCGATGCGCTTCGGCTCAATATGGAGATGGAGTTCAAGCGCAATCGGCAGCGTTATCAGTTCCTGAAATGGGGCATGCAGGCTTTCGAGTCGTTCAAGGTCATCCCGCCGGGAATCGGCATATGCCATCAAGTCAATCTCGAGTACCTGGCCCAAGGCGTACTCGAACGCGAAGGCGTCTACTTTCC
>JAHFUG010000363.1:1781-7973 GCA_023265195.1 Blastocatellia bacterium
CCCGATAAAGACAAGCACAGTCCTTCGAGCACCAGCAGATGGACCGAGACCGAGATGATGAACAACCGGCCTACTCCGGATCGCGTGGAAGAGATCAAGGCCGGAGACTACCCCGAAGCATACGTCGACCTCGGCAACGGCGACGTGGTGATTGCCGCCATCACTTCGTGTACGAATACGTCGAATCCCAGCGTGATGCTTGCAGCCGGACTGCTGGCTAAGAAGGCGGTAGAGCTTGGACTGCGGGTTCGGCCCACGGTCAAGACGTCGCTCGCGCCCGGCTCGCGAGTCGTCACGGAATACCTGGAGAAGTCGGGGCTTCAGGAATACCTGAACAAGATCGGGTTCAATCTTGTTGGATACGGCTGCACGACGTGCATAGGGAACTCGGGTCCGCTCGATCCGCGCATCGAAGAAGTCATAAGCGCGCACGACCTGATCGCCGCAAGCGTGTTGTCCGGCAATCGCAATTTCGAAGCGCGCGTGCATCAAAGCGTGAAGGCCAATTTCCTGATGAGCCCGCCGCTGGTGGTCGCATTCGCGTTGGCCGGACGCGTTGACATCGATCTGGCGCGCGAGCCGATAGGAAGAGGCGCAAGCGGAAAGGACGTATATCTGCGCGATGTATGGCCAAGCCTCGCCGAGATTCGCGATCTAATGCGCACGGCGTTCGACCCCGCCACTTATCGAAGGCTGTACGGCAGCTTCGCTGGACAAAACACGATGTGGGACGAGATTCCATCGGTGACCGGAGAGGTCTACGAGTGGGATCATACCTCGACCTACATTCAGGAGCCGCCCTACTTCGACGGATTCAATTTATCGCCCGGCGCCATCAGCAATGTGTATGGTGCGAGGGCGCTGGCCATATTCGGCGATTCGGTTACGACGGATCACATCAGCCCCGCCGGCGCGATCAAGCCGACCTCGCCCGCGGGAATGTACCTTCAAGAAAAAGGCGTCGCGGTCGAGGACTTCAATAGCTACGGCTCACGCCGGGGAAATCACCAGGTGATGGTGCGCGGGACCTTCGCCAACGTGCGAATCAAGAACCTCATGGTTCAAGGGGTCGAAGGCGGCGTAACGGTGTTTCAGCCCGATGGCGGAAGAACCAGCATATACAACGCGGCGAGCGGTTACGAAGAAGCCGGCGTGCCTCTCATGGTCTTCGCCGGGCATGAATACGGCACAGGCAGCTCGCGCGACTGGGCCGCGAAAGGCACGAGATTACTCGGCGTGCGCGCGGTCATCGCCCAGAGTTTCGAGCGAATACATCGGAGCAATCTCGTTGGGATGGGAGTCCTTCCGTGCCAATTCAAAGAGGGAATGAACGCGCAAACGCTCGGCCTCGACGGGCAAGAAATTTTTGATCTTGTGGGGCTCGAGGAAGGGCTCGAGCCGCGCCAGGATGTGACGCTGGTGATCAACCGCGAGGGCCGTGTGCCCGACCCAATCCCCGTGACCCTGCGAATAGACACTCCCATAGAGGTCGAGTACTACCGGCACGGCGGCATCCTGCCGTATGTGCTGAGGCAGTTGCTGGCGCGGAGTTGATCATAACGGACTGCCGCGGTTCGCTATCGAATTAGAGGGCGTCTTACGATTCGGCTGTGAGCCGGTTCGACATAACGAAAGGGGAGTTTGGTGGGCGTAGAAGGGCCTGAGGCAATGAGAAACCGCTACTGCTGACAACGCACAAGCGAGGCTCCACGCACTCTTGGAGGAAGCCGCTGCTTCACACGAACCAATACAAATCATAAGCGATCTTCGAATGCAGTACTCGTGTCCGAGGACGACTGGCGCGCTATTGCGGTAATCCATTCGGGAAGGCGTTAACACACCTTCAGAGGAATGCTCCGAGGAGATCACCGGGGAACCCTATGGTGGCAGGAGGCGAAAGGCTCTAATATGCAATGGGAAGTAGACTCGGAAATCTGAGCAGTCGAGAGTGAAGACGGTTCTCAAGCTTTCTCGCTCAGCGACGCGAACCAGCGCAGCATCCGCGAAATCCATCGGCAGGTCAGCATACTTGCGCATCAGTTGGCGCATTCGCGGAGCGTCTTCTTTAGTAAGCTCGGCAAGCCTCATCGAGCCTCGGACGATGAACTCCCATAGACGATCTTGCGTCCGTGGCGACGGCGCTAGCAAATACATCGCTTCAGTGATGACTTGGCCAGATCGTGATCAGTGGACAGCGAATTGAACGCACGACTTCAAGGCAGGTCTGGTGATCCGCGTCATCTTCGTCGAAAACGGCCACAATAGGCCCGGTATCAACGAGGACGGCGACGTCTCTCTTCATGCTTGACACGTATGATTTCCCTCACATATTTGCCGCTGTTACGTGCTAAATCTCCTCGCCCGCTGTGGAAACCTCCAACTAGGTCCTTCATCAATTCCCATGGGTAAGCTTCGGTCTCTGCCAGAAACTGTTTGCAGTACTTCCGAATCGAGCGGCGAACAACCTCAGTACGGGTCACCTTCAGCCGCCGCGCTGCATCTGCTATCATTCTTTCAAGCTCATCATCTAGCTGAATGTTGGAAGCCATCTCTGTTACCCTCGTCGTCGTACTTGAGTTTACGACAGAACGAGTGCTGGAACAATTTTCTTTTGTGTTGACCTACAGTAGTTGTGCTCAGCGGAGTAAAACACCCTCAACAAAGATTCGCAAAAATCGCAGAAGGGAACTCCGTGAAGCCTCGAGGTACGAAGGGCGAGCCAACCAAGGAATATGCCTTGTCCGTCTTCTTCATCTTTGTGACTCTTGCGCCTTTTTTGTGGCCATGAAACTTCTGCCCCGCACCACTAGATGTTCGACATATTATAGGAAGAGTTCAGAGATTCACTGATCGCCGAGCCGAAAGCAGATACGATTACTCCGGATGTTTCCCTCTAAACCGCTACTGGTCTGTTCCGCGAGTTTCTTCAATCGGTCTGTCCCACAAGCTTTCATCTCCCGGGCCTGTCTCGCGAATCCACTTTGATCGTCTCGTGTACGAGGTTTATGAGGACGACGGAACCGTGAAGGCGCCTAGAATGCGAGATCACTATGAGTAAATACGCACGCTCTCTTATCCATAGTTCAAATCAAAACCTCACTACCGTGTCAGGCCCGCCCTCTATGTGAACCGTGTCGACGAATCGAATGCGCTTGCTTTGCTCCGCGGCCATGTCGGTCGTCATGATGACTGATGACGTTCGCGTGCCGGTTCCGAAGAATCTCACCCCCCTGAGAATCGTTCCGTCCGTCACTCCAGTTGAAGCGAAGATTATTTGCTTTCCCGGAGCGAGGTCGTCCGTGTCATAGACCCGAGCGGGATCGGTTATCCCCATCTCGCGCATTCGCTCCACCGCGCCTTCGGGAATCCGATCCCGATCTTCGAGATCCTCAAGCTGCTCCTTTAGAACAAAGCGCGCCAGGATTTGTCCGTTGAGGCATTTCATCGCCGCGGCGGTCAGCACGCCTTCGGGCGCTCCTCCGGTTCCCATGACCGCGTGAACTCCCGAGCCGGCCACCGCCGCTGAAATGCCCGCCGAAAGATCGCCGTCAGAGATCAACTTTATTCGCGCGCCGGCCTGCCGGATGTCGCTGATGAGCTTCTTATGCCGGAGACGATCGAGCACGATTACAACCAGATCTTCGATATCGCGGCTCAGGCGGCGAGCTATGGCCTTAAGATTCTCTTTGACCGGCGCGTCAAGGCTGACCGCGCCTTTTGAAGAAGGCCCCACGATCAGTTTTTGCATGTAGAGATCGGGCGCGTGAAGAAGCCCGCCCTTCTCCGAGCAGGCCATTACGGATATGGCGTTAGCCGAACCCGTTGCGCATAGGTTGGTTCCTTCCAGCGGGTCGACCGCGATATCGACTTCCGGATATGTGTCGCCGTCCGTCACGCCTTCCTTGTGGCCGAGACCCACCTTTTCGCCTATGTAGAGCATCGGCGCCTCGTCCCGTTCGCCCTCGCCGATCACTATCTGGCCTCTCATCGGCACGGTGTCCATTATTTTGCGCATCGCTTCCACCGCGACGTGATCCGAATGCTTGCGCTCCCCCAGTCCCATCGTGCGCGCCGAGGCGATAGCGGCCGACTCGACTACTCTAAGGAAGTCCAACCCAAGCTCGTGCTCCATTACTCTCTCCCTCATCTTCTTCCTCCTGTGACCGTCTTGCTGAACGGGGTGATGATGATTCAAGAGCTGTTTTTTTTCAAGGCGAGGCAAGAGAAATGACTCCCGGCGCGCAAGGAACCTTACGCTTCGCCTTGTCGTTTTCGCTTCATTGTTTCAGCAAGCCGCTTCAGCCCGGCGTCCGCGGTTGCCGCTCTGAGTCCACGTGTCAATTCGCCGCCGTGACTATATAATCCACGGTCGTCTTTACCTCCATTTACGAAAGGGATGAACGCCAATGATGATTCACCGCGTCAGGTTCACGCTGACCGCTCTCGTGTTTGCCCTCACGTTCGCCGCAAATGGCGGATCCTTCTCTCAATCGCTTCATGACGCCGCGCAGATTCGATCGCTCGCTTCCGAGCCGCTTCAAGAGTCCAATGCGGCTCAGCGGGCCCGCGCGGAGCGCCTTCATCGCCAAGCTATCGTAATCGACACTCACAATGACATAACGTCGCCGCTGCTTGAGAACGGATTCGATTTGGGCATGGCCGGTGACGATCCGTCGGCAAAACTCAAGACACACACCGACCTCCGCCGAATGAAACAAGGGGGTCTCGACGCCGAGTTCTTCGCCGTCTACGTAGGAAAGGAGTTCGTCAAGAAGACTCCCGCGGAAGGCGGCGGCGCGGCGCGGCGCGCGCTCGATGTCATCGACGTCGTTTATGAACAGGTGCGGCGCCATCCCGACTCCCTGGAAATGGCCTTCACGGCCGATGACATTCGAAACGTCTCCTCCCGCGGAAAGATCGCCGCATTGATGGGAATTGAAGGCGGTCATGCCATCGAAGACAGCCTCGCCGCGCTCAGAATGTTCTATAAACTCGGCGTTCGCTACATGACCCTCACTCACACAAACACCAACAACTGGGCTGACTCATCCGGAGACGCCGACGATCCGAAAGTTAATCACCATAACGGCCTTTCCGCTTTTGGACGCGAGGTGGTTCGCGAGATGAATCGCATTGGCATGATGGTGGACGTCTCTCATGTTTCGGACAAGACCTTCTACGATGTGATTGAAGCAACAGCGGCCCCGGTTATCGCCTCGCACTCTTCCGCCCGGGCTTTGGCGAACCACCCGCGGAACATGACCGACGATATGCTGAAAGCGGTGGGCAAGAATGGCGGCGTGGTCATGGTCAACTTCTACGACGGGTTTTTAGATCCCGCGAAGGCCGAGATAACAAAGCGAAATCAAGCGCTTCAATCTCAACTCGAAAAGCAATACCCGGGCGATCCAAAACGCGTCGAGGCCGAGTTGCAAAAACTTCAATCGGCGAACCCGCCGGCCAAACCACCGGTGAAGACGCCGCTCTCCGTGCTGATCGATCACATCGATCATATAGCCAGGATCGCCGGCGTCGACCACGTCGGCATCGGTTCCGACTTTGATGGAGTGCCGTTCACCGGCTTGCCCGAAGGAATGGAGGACGTCTCGAAGCTGCCAAACATCACAATCGAGTTGATGAAGCGAGGCTATTCGGACGCCGACATCAAGAAGGTGCTCGGGGAAAACTTCTTGCGCGTGATGGCCGCGGTCGAACGCGTATCGCGGGAATTGCGAAAGTAAGAGACACCAAGTTTGAGTTGGAAGATCATTTTGAGTTTGCGCTACTAAGGGGATGTAAAAAAATAAATAAGACTAAGGCACATAGTGGTGTCGCGGTTTAGGCATGACATTTGTTGCGCTCTGAGAAAGCTGCGTTACAAAGGCTGCTCCAGTAGATCAACCAATTGGACGGCTCCTGGTTCAGGACGCCGGTCTCAGTACTTCACCTTCTCGCACGAGTCGATCCTGTAAGCGATCACGTTCGATCTCCAGATCATACGTCGATTGCAAATTCAGCCAGAACCGTTCGGACGTGCCAAAGAAGCGAGCCAAACGGAGGGCGGATGTTGCGGCCGATCCTTGCTATAAACATTGCCCTCCTAACGGAGGGCGCGGGAATGGAATGGCCCAAACTCGAGACCTCGATGAATCGAGGTGTCAATGAGAACGTAGCGCTCAAGTCCGATACGAT
>JAHFUG010000364.1 GCA_023265195.1 Blastocatellia bacterium
ATATCCCGGCGTCCGAGGCGATCCCGAGCCCTCTGCATTACCTCATCACCCGGCCGCGCCTCGATCTCACCCCTGATAAATGTGTCATAACGCCGCTCCGCTTCCTCCAGCCATAGATGCTCGGCTACTTGATCAACCGCGGTGTCGAGCTCTTCGATGAGGATGCGCGCAAGCTCAGCTTTCTCTTCGGGGCTGAGCGCCCGAGCGTGCTTCTCCATCTCTTCGAAACGCGTACTCATAATCGCGCATCATACTCGGTTGAGTGTTTCAGTTGCCAACGCATGAGCGATCTCTACAAGGAATAAGTAGTTCTCCGCGTCTCTCTCTAAGCCTGAGTGCGCGGTGAGAACAAAAGAATTCCCGAGCCTAAGCTGTTCGTGAGTTCTCAAATCAGATCAAGCCAGAGTGGAGTGGAATGCAATTCACTACGTTTGACTAAGCTGACAGGTGGGGAGTTGATGAGCCTGGTATGAGATTGAGAAGCAGCTTCCCGCGCTTCGATGGAACGTGAACACGGGCGGCAGGAACTACGACGAATCGAAAGGCGTCGTAGCGCACAATGTCGTGCATCGCTCGAAGCAGCATCCATCAGAGGTCAGGATCACGGTGGTTAAGAAGTAGTCTAAATGCTGGCTCATTTCATTGCCGGTTTGCTAACGAAGTTGAAGCGACGTAGTATGGTCTCTCGCTTTGGTGACACAGTTCTCACGGACTGACGCCCGGCGCTTGAGACCAACTGACGCAAACGACAGGCAGGTCTGAATCCATGGTGGCGACTGTCGTTGAGTCTGGGCCGGCTAGGTTTACTGTAAGGCTGATATGGTCTGTGGTGAGCGCAACGATAGGAGGAGTAGTCCATGGACTTGATCTATACAGACATAGAACTGTCCAACCCTAAGAATGGCTCGCTCAAACCAATGATGGTAAGAGTGCTGGTGGATACAGGCGCAATGACCCTCTGCATCCCGCAGCACGTCGCAGTTCAGTTGGAGCTACAGGAGATCGAGAAGCGGGAGGTCACCACGGCGGACGAACGTTCTCATGTGGTTCCATATGTTGGCCCGGTTCAGATCAAGTTCGAACATCGCACCTGTTTCACCGGCGCTCTCGTGATTGGAGACTCCGTGCTCATGGGCGCTGTTCCGATGGAAGATATGGACCTGGTTATCTCTCCTTCCGCGCAGACGGTCATAGTGAATCCAAAAAGCCCGAATATTCCTTCAGCCGTGGTGAAATAGACCGTCGCCCGGCTGGCGAAATACCTCAGTTCCGCTCAGTGGGCGAACTGGCTATATCATTAAGCGAGTCGGCGGAGGCTCAGTCGATGTGCGTTGCGTCTCCTGTCGTCAAAAGCTAGAGTCCGCAATGAACGAAGGCCCTGAAGAACATCTTTGGCGTTAGGGTAGAGTAGGACATGACCGCGATAACAATACTGCCGGAAAAATCGGCGCTGAGGAGACGACCTATCGCGCCGTCGCTGGTGAAAGAGAGTCCGTAGGAAGCTCGGCTGGCGAGGCGCTTGATGCGCTGACATCCCAATTGAGCGACGACGAAGCCGGGACGCTTGTTGTGATCCAAAACCTGAAGCCGGACCGGTTCTTCACCGCGGCGCAGCAGCAGCGGCTTGCTGAATTGATGTCGCTCTGGAGGATCGCGCGCGACAGCGGCGGTAATCTCGCCGCTGAAAAGCAGCTCGAGTTGCAATCGCTGGTCGACGCCGAACTTGAAGCGGCGCGCCGTCGCGCGGAGCGGATTGCTCGAGAGGTCGGGCGATGAACCGTCATTACTCTCGGGCCTCTCATCACTCTCGGGCCTCTCATCGCGCCGCTCACCGTTGCGAGTACTGCCGTGCCCCCCGGGCAATATGCAACTTTCATTTTGAGGTTGAACATGTAATCCCTATCTGTCATGAGAAGTAGCGGGTGCGCCGGTTCCACGTCACAGGCGATTGAGAACGAGATGGGTTACGCTCGGGTTTGTTGAAGTTCACTTCAGTCGTTGAGACCGGGACAACCGAAAGTCAACAATATCAAGCCTGACCCCTTCTCTTCTCTCTTCTTGTCTTCTCTGCTCTTTCCATTCCTCCTTTACCCACCTCCTTACCGTCTTGATATCTACCCCAAGTTCCCGTGCGATCGCCTTCTTACTCATTCCTCGCTCTCGCAGTGATCGGATCGCTCCCCATTCTTTCTGCTTGACCACGCTCTCCTCCTGACCAGTTGTATTTACTGGCCCGAGGATCTCCGATCCACTCCCTGTTTGCATAGCCCGTCCTTTCAAGTTTGGAAGGGGGGAGGTTTAGCTTATCGTAAGGGGGATTTTAGGAGTATCCGTGACACTTACTTCTACTTGCACCCGTTGAGTGAGCTCACGGCTCTCGTTTGTCCTAACATAACGCTTGGCGTTACTATAGCGCGGTGATCCGTAGCTTTGCCGACCGAGACTCTGAGCGAGTGTGGGTGCGCTTGGCTGTTCGACGTTGGGCATCGGCGCTGCAGCGAGTCGCGTACCGCAAGCTCTTGATAATCGACGCAGCGGTGAATCTCAACGACCTTAGTTCGCTACCGGGTAATCGCTTGGAGAAGCTAGCAGGCAAGCGCGCGGGCCAATACAGCATTCGGGTTAATGATCAGTGGCGAATCTGCTTTGTATGGAAAGAAGGCGACGCATATGAGGTCGAAATCGTTGATTATCACTAAGCGGAAGAGATCCGCGGTGCAGCGGATGCCGCCTGTCCATCCGGGTGAGGTATTGCTGGAAGAGTTCTTAAAACCGCTCACCCTTTCTCAATATCGGCTGGCGAAGGGGTTGAGTGTTTCCGCGCGACGCATCAATGATATAGTCCTTGGAAAACGGTCTATTAGCGCGGACACCGCCTTGCGCCTGGCGCGGTTCTTTGGCACGTCCGAACGGTTCTGGCTGAATTTGCAATCGACTTATGATCTGGAGATCGAACGTGATCGCTTACAGGATCGACTCGTGCGAGAAGTTGAAGTACTGAGACCGGCGTCCTGAATGATGAGCCGTCCAATTGGTGGATCTACTGGAGCGGCCTTTGTAACGCAGCTTTCTCAGGGCGCAACGATGTCATTATCCGGGAGCAGGGATTGGGGGTCAGGCGTGCAAATTGCAATTTACTGTTGGCGGCCTCGGTTGTATCCTAGCCTCCACGCGCAAAACAAGGCTAGAAATTTTAGGCGGGCTCCGCCACATCAGCACTCGCGGTAACAATCGTCGGGCGATGTTCGGGGCGATCAATGTAGTTTGGCCAGCCTGGTTGGACTGGACCCGTCGATGAGTCGGCGGTATGAGCCCGGTAAAGTAAGGATGACCCAATCTCAAGCGGCACGGCCGTTGATGAAACAACTCCAGTAGGAGTTGGGCGAAGCAAGTGAAGGGAGTGGAAATGCAAATTGCATGCCTGACCCCTTTTGTTTTACCACCCTTGTGTATTTACTGGCCCGAGGATCTCCGATCCACTCCTGTTTGCATAGCCCCTCCCCCCTCTCAAGTTTGGAAGGGGGGATTTTTACCTTATCGTAAGGGGGATTTTAGGAGTATCCGTGACATACGTCTGAGGCGATAGCGAATCGCTTGAAAAAGGTTGATAAAACTCAGTCAAGTGAGGTCCAAATTTCGCCCGGTGAAGATCCTCAATACGCCTTTGGCAAGTAGATGCAGAGGCGTCGCTACGCAATACTTCTCTTGCTGTTGAAAGAGAAAAAGGGAGATCAGGCCTTTCTAGACCAGTTACGCGCTGAACTCAGTAAGCCTCAAGTCAAGTTGCAGAAAGTGAAGGAAGACTAAAACTACGAGCGAAAGTATTACCATCGAAACAAAATGCTGACGACCGGAGGGCTCAGCCATAAGATCATCTGGCGGGTCTTTTGGAGAAGCCATAGTATGACCATTCTTGTATTGCTGCACTCGAATTGCCGCACGCGTGTTCACAACCGTGAGTTTGGAGATATAATATAACCGCTTTTCGCCCAAGAGGGTGTTACACGAGCTTGAGCCGGATGAGGGCAGCCTCTCGAGTCCGGTTCTCAGGGCGCTGGACCGGAGCAATCGAGCCAAACTACCGAGCGGCGTATCCAGTACCTTCGATGTTTTTACAGTAAATCTAAAAGGAGGGTTCCGCAATGGCTTTGCACGATGTTCTTTGGGGTAGGCAAACGTGGAGTAGTTTCATCAGTAGTCAAGACCAAATCCAAGCGTTTGAGCACGTCATTCAAGGTCAGAGTCGAGCATTTGAAAGAGCCATTGGAAATATGGGTTCAAGTAAGATGCAAGTGGCAGTAAACCAGCGCGATTATCAGATTGCTCTTGAATCCGGCTTAGGTGCGCTAGGTGACAGTTTCTCTGGTGGAATGGGACAATTGGCGTGGAAGATTGAAATAGGATTTGATCAACTTTCGATGGGAATAGATCAACTCAACGCTGATTTTAACCTCCTTATGGGAGAAGTGATCTGGAAGCTCGAGGTCCAGAACGAAACTCTGGCCCAAATTCTAAGAACCCTGCAGACTCCCCTTGATACCGCAGCTAAAGAACTGCGCTATCGTGCCGAGGACGCATATCGGAATGGCTGGTATAACGAGGCGCTTACGGACTTTCTTGAATCAGAGCGCAAGAACTATCAAGACTTTGCCGTACACCGCTCAGTTGGAAATATATATCTGTACCATTTAGTGAGCCTGCCTAAAGCCTTGGAATATTTCCTGAAAGCAGCGAAGTATGCGAGGCCACGGGATGCTCGCCAATCAGCGGAAGCAGAATTCTTTGCTGGCATTGTCTGCGGTATTCAGCAGGATTTCCAACAGGGTTTGGAGCATCTAACAGAAGCCACGAGACTCAACAATAGGCTTTATGAGGCATGGTATATGCACGCTGGTTTTGCTGCTCTCGTAGGGTCTACCCCGACTGCTATTAGAAGCCTGGGGATTGCTATTCAAGGTGATCCCAGATATCACGAGCGAGCGAAAAGCGATCCCTTGTTCAATAGCATAAGGGCAGAAGTACAGAGTCTACTGGATGCATTTCTCAATCAAGTGAGAGCGTATGCAATTCAAGGGGATCAGGAGATTGAGGGAATCCGAGGACAAGTTATGTATTTACTACCTGATGGTCGCCAAAAATTGGAACAATTGATCTGGGAAGCACACCAAGAATTCGCCAGAGCAAGAACTTACTTCGATTACCTTCGATTCACAAATGTTCCTTTGGGCATTAAGTCCAATCTGAGGAACGAAGAATCTCGTCTTAGATTGAAAGAAACCGCGGAGAGAGAAAGAGACCAGAAACAGCGCGCGGAATTGGCAAGCCAAGAGGCAGAGCGTAGAAGAAATGCAGAACAAGAATATGAGGACGTAAAAGATAAAGCAGCAGGATGGTTCACGAAATGCTTAGGCTTGGCCGTTCTTGCTCACGTCTTAGGGGGATTCGTTGCATGCCTGGTGCGTATCCCGGAGGCAAATCGCCTCCAAGATCATACGGAGAACCTTATTTATCCCTTTAGAGCTTATATCGCAGAAGCCTTTTATGGATCATTGAGCGTCCTCGGAATTGGCGTCGTGGGAGCTCTGTTTATGTTGTTCTTTGCCGCGATGCGAAGGGCGGCATCAAGGTAATCCGCATACGCCAATAAAGTACCCGGACAAAACTGAAGCGAATGTAATTTCTGTTGAACTAAACTGCTTCGCGTTAGAAGGGTAGGCGAAGGGATGCAATGGAGGCAACGAGGAGGGGTCAGGCTTGACTTCGTTGATATTCGCCTTAGACAACGGTTAGTCAGGCCGAGTACTTCTTCACAAGTATGGGAGTGTCATCCGCTTCATCAGACCGTGGTTGATTCGGAAGACACGTCCATCGGGGTGCTGCGCCCGCATCTCACGCCGCGGCGGTTAAGCATTGAGAGACCGCTCCTGCGATCGTGTCCTGCGTGTCCTGCCTGTCCCTTTGCCGCCGGCTTTCCTTTGGTGCTAGCATCGAATCGCAACTGAGACCTAGACAGCGGAGGAAGGCATATGGGCGCAACGCTTGAAGACGTCACACCAGAGACGGCCGCTAGGATTGCGGCACAAGCCAAAACGCATGGGCTCTCGGTAGACGAGTATCTTAGTAGTCTCCTCCCAGACGCGTTCGATCGGTCAGAGAAGAAAGCGTGGAGCGCTGACGAGAAAGCAACGCGCTGGCGTGAGTGGGTCGCGGGCCATTCGATCAAAGGGGTCGCCGCCGATGACGGCCGCGAGAGTATTTATGCAAGAGAAGATGAAGCGCTATGAGCTACGCAATCGATACGAATGTCCTTGCGCGGGGTATCGGAGAGGCTCATCCCATGCACCAAACCGCTGCTGAAGCCGTCGAGTCTCTCATAACTCGCGGAGAGGCGGTTCGCATTTTCCCTCAATGCCTTTACGAGTTTTGGGTGATTGCCACGCGCCCGCGTGAGCAAAACGGTATGGGCATGAGACCTGCGGAAGCGGAAGTTCATTGCGCCCAGTTTGAAAGAATCTTCTCTCTGAGATTGGATGTTCCGGCGATCTATGCTGAGTGGAAGGCATTGGCCGCCCGGTACGAGTAATGGGCAAGAAGGCCCACGATACCCGTATTCTGGCTGCAATGCGCATCCATAACGTCTCTCATTTACTCACCTTCAACGGCGATGACTTCAAACGCTTTCAGGGAATCATTACCGTTACCGAGCCGAAAGACCTAACAAGATCGTGACCACTGGCAAGGATAGGAGACCAGAGGTACAAAAACATGACCAGCACTCTGGCGCGGTTCAAGGCGCGCTCACTCGAAGGCGCTCACTCGCGCGCCCGGAAGTGAAGGAGGCGTACGATGATCTCGCCGAGTGGCCGCATGATTTTAGCCCGGCGTTTTAACGCCGGCACATAGCGACTTAGCGTTGTCGCGGCGGCGACGGTTGAGGTTATCCATTGAAATGGCGCGTGCGACCAAAGGTCAAACGTCGCGACGCGACGTGAAGGAACCGCTTGAAACGCAACCCGGCGTTGAAACACCGGGCTAAGGTCAAATCGCCGCTGCGCGGCGAGCTGGAGTTTGGCCATTTCTTCCGCCCTCCGTTAGGAGGGCAATGTTTATAGCAAGGATAGGCCGCAACATCCGCCCTCCGTTAGGAGGGCCATGTCGATCGGTGTTTCAAGCGAACAATAAAGCGGCCTCCCTTTCAGGAGAACACATGGCCCTCCTACGGAGGGCTCTGGAGTTTGGCCATTTGGTGAGTTCGATCTAATAGAATGGTCGTCCGGGCAATCCCGTAGGGATGTCCTGTCTGTAGTAATCAGTGGCATAGCGAACCGTAACCCCGTAGGGGTGACCCTCACTCACAAAAGATGTGATCTCCAGATGAGCGATGTCACTCCTACGGAGTTACCTCACTGAAGTGAGGTGGTAATGAGACAGGACGCTACGCACGCAAGCATGTCGCATTCTTAATTGCCCCCGCTAAGCACCCGCTCACGACTCGATGCTTGACGCTGATCCGAGTCTAATATAAGAATGATGGGTTTTATTCGACAGTGTTGAAGATGGATATAACGACCGGCGAAACGGTGGCTGAGACCGCGACTGACGGCGTCCATTGCGGCTCTGGCCGCTCACGACCGCATGCCCCGGAGTTGCCGGAAGAACCCGTTGTCGTCATTGAGGCCACGAATAGACTGATCCCGCTCCACCTTCCCGATCTGTGGGCGTATCGCGAGCTGCTTTATTTTCTGATGTGGCGTGATATCAAGGTGCGCTACAAGCAGACACTGCTCGGCGCCGCGTGGGCTATCCTGCAGCCGCTTGTCACGATGATAATCTTCGCGTACTTCTTCGGTATTCTAGCTAAAGTGCCCACGGACGGAATTCCATATCCGGTCTTTATTTATACAGGGCTGACTTTGTGGACCTTCTTCTCGAACGCCGTTA
>JAHFUG010000365.1 GCA_023265195.1 Blastocatellia bacterium
TAGGCCGAGACCAAATGAGCGCCGCGGCGGCGCTGCGGGAGGCGCAGAAAGAGATAATGCAGGAAGAGCGCTGGCGCCACCCATATTTTTGGGCGGCTTTCGTGCAGCAAGGCGAGTGGCTATAAGCCATTGGTCGTTCTATCGGGTTCACTCCAAGACCTCAGACGCAAGGCCGGGCCAACCCGGACACATCGAACGGAGACCCTTTCCTCGGTCAGTGACTTGGTTGATTGGCGCAGCGATCCAGCAAAGCCGGAAACAATGGAACTGAAGAACCCAGAGTCAGGACTGGGCTGGCGCCAGGCCCAATTTCGGGGTGCTTCATTAAACCACGGAAGAAAAGCCCACCGTCGTGGAAATTTTCTGTGACGAAACGACACTTATGGTTTGAGAAGTTGCTCTAGTGTTCGAAGCCATTATGACCAGCAAAGTGAAGATACTGTTCCTCGCGGCAAACCCCGTAGATGTACGCAGTCGGCTGCGACTCGACGAGGAGATTCGGGAGATTGACGAGAAGATTAGCCGAGGGACACTGCGGAACATGGTTGAACTGGCCTCCGAATGGGCGGTGAGGACGAGCGACTTGCAGCGCGTTCTGCTAAAGCATCGGCCGGACATTGTTCACTTCAGCGGACATGGTCGCGAGAGTGAAGAGATCGTGGTGGAAGATCAAAACGGCCACAGCAAAGGCGTCAGCCCCGAAGCCCTTACCGATCTATTTGGAATACTCAGAGACAACATCCGCATTGTTGTTCTGAACGCCTGCTACGCGGAGGAGCAGGCAAGGAGTCTATCGCGAAATATCGATTGTACGATTGGGATGAGCACCGCTATCGGAGACAACGCAGCAATAATCTTTTCCGCACACTTCTACCAGTCTCTTGCCTTCGGTCGCTCGGTCAAGGAGGCATTTCAGTTGGCGGTTAACCAGATCCGGCTTGAAGGCGTTGATGGCGCTGACATCCCGAGACTCCTCCCTCGGGATGGTCTGGACGCGGATGGATTGTTCATCATCAATCAGCCTTGCGGGGCTGAAACCACTGAGTCTGAACGCGAAGGGCCTCCGTTCGTCGAACGGGGCGGAAAGCGAAACGCAGCGGGTTTCCTGTGCTGGCTTTTGGCTTCAATAGCCTTCAGTCTAATTGCGGATATATCGCGCCGCTTTCTCGGCAATGACGGTGACTGGGCTGACTCCGCGAGCGCCATTGCTCAGCCGTTTCTGCTGACACTGACGGCGCTGGCAGCCGTTCTCACCGGAGCGTCTCTTCTCCAACCTGCCAATCCGCTTGCCGTGAAGGTTGCTCGACTCGCCGTTGGCGGCGCGGCGTTTAGACCTAAGAAGATAGTCGCAATGACCGCAATCGCTCTTGCGATAGCCTTGACCCTTCGGCTTTCTCTTCCAGCTTTCGCACATCAAATAAACGAGAGCGGGCTATCGGACTACTATCAAGGCAACCTCTCTCTTGCTCGGCAATCGTATAAACGGGCTTTAAGGTTGAGGCCGAGCTATGCGCAGGCCCATTATAACCTTGCCGCAACGTATGAAGATTTTCACCCCAGAGACGCCGTCAAGGAATACCTGCTTGCCATCGATAACGACGCCAAGCTCTATCCCGCTTACAACAATCTGGCGCGATTGTGGATCAAGTTGGGAGCTTATGACGACGCGCTGGCGTTGTTGAGTAAGGCTATCGAATCATCGCCCTCGGATAAACGAATCAAGTATTCACTGTACAAGAATCTGGGCTGGGCGAACTACGCCTCGAAGCGACATGAGCAAGCGGAGCGCTTTCTAAGAAGCGCCATATCTATCCAAGAGGAAAAAGGCGGCGCGGCGGCGCACTGCCTGCTCGCGCTTGTCCTGATGGAACAGCATGAACCGGGAGTAGCGCGGGAGTGCGAGGATTGCGTTCGCTTCGCGCCCGGCGAAGAAGACGTGGAGGCGGAGTGGTTGAGCGATGCGAAGGAGTTCCTTATAAGAGGGGTGGTGCAATGACCAATCAAGGACGCGCCTGCATGTTCCTGGCGCTATTCGGCGGCTTGCCGCAAGTCCGCTCGTCTCTCCCAGTACAGGCGATCGACCAACAGAACGGCTTCACCGGACGAATAATTCGCATAGAACCCGGAGAGCCGAAGGGGCGGCTGCGAATCAAGCAGGGAGCAGGCGCGAGGTTCATTGAAGCCGCCGAAAGCATGTTGGTTCGCAGAGGTCACTTATTGTTGGTCGAGGGAAAAGTTAGGGTCACCATTAGATGCGGCGACGGCAGCGACCACGATCTCGTTCCCGGGCCGCAAGGATGTCCGTGCATCTCTCAATGCATCCCGGAGATTTGCGGGATTTCTCATGACGGAAGCACTATTCGTTCGACAAGACATGACAGCCCCGATGGCGTCTATCCTACAATCATCTCGCCGCGCCCTGGCCTGTTGCTGGATCGCCGGCCTGCCATTCGCTGGATTCCCCCGTCGGAGGCCAAAGGATATCTGACATACACAGTCAGCCTGCGGGCGGAAAACAACAACGTGCTATGGTGCAGAACCGTGGTTTCAAAAACCGAATTGGCCTATCCCAACGATGCACCGCCTTTGACCCCAGGCCGCCCTTACTCCGCAGTCGTGTCTACGTATCCTGCCGCCGTCGATGCTGAAGATGCGCCAGAACTTACTTTCACCGCTATGCCGTGGAGAGACGTGGATGCCTTGCGCAAGAAGGTTCGCCGCTTGAGCCGGTCAAGGCTGCCGAAGACTGAAAGGCGATTCCTGATCGCTAACTTGTATGCGGCTAAGGGGCTCTATACGGAAGCCATTTCGCAGCTCGAGAACCGCCGCCTGGAACGCAGCCTGTCAAAACTCCGAATGCTGGGTGACCTGTACCTGGCGGTCGGGCTCAATAGAGAGGCTGAAAAGCGATACCTCGATGCATTGAGTCTGGAGCCGGAGGACGAACTGGAGGAACGGGCGCTGATCCAGTCTGGACTCGGGTGGGTTTATGAGGGGCTCGGTCTGTGCGAGCAGGCGGTCGAGCGGTTCGGCCAAGCCAGGAATGCATATGAGCAGTTGGGTGACGCGACGCTGGTTCAGCAACTCACGAGGCAGATCAGGCTCTTGACGAAGTAGAACCATGCGCAAGTCCGCCTTCGTTGGGCTCGGATCAATGCCGTAACGCCTTTGTCTTGATGCTGAGTTTATTCTTGAAGGCATGAAATTTTCTTCTCACGGGCTTCACTCATGGTTGGAGGAAATGGCGGAATGGAATCTCCTATCAAAGCGATATGCCGCCCCTGTTTGCCGATCGTATTGTTCGCGCTAATGACTGCTGTCACTGGGGGCTCATGGCGAAGCGCGGCACAGTCACAGCCGGTTGAGCCACGCCGCCGAGCTCTACTTGTTGGGATAAATATTTACACCCCTTCACAAACGAACGCAGGGCCGTCCAGTCCAAAGCAATCTGACTCAAAAAAGAACCTCCAAACCCCTTCGAGTCGCAAGTTCGGAGACTTGCTCGGGCCAGTCCACGATGTTGACGCGATGCAGGGTATCTTAACCGGCAAGTATGGGTTCACCGACGTGAAGGTTCTAAAGAACGGGCAGGCAAATCGCGCGTCGATAATTCAGGCCATACTGACCCATTTGACCGACGAAGCCGCTGCTGGTGATATCTGCGTCTTCTATTATTCCGGCCACGGTTCTCGAGTTCGGAACTCGAAAGACCCGAAGGGATGGGATGAGAGCATCGTTCCCTCGGACTCGGCCCTGGGCGCCCCGGACATTCGTGATAAGGAACTTGCCCGGCTCTTCCTGAAAGCGATCGATAAAGGGGTGCTGCTAACCGCGATCTTTGACAGTTGTAACAGCGGCTCCATCGCAAGAGGATATCCACAAGCGGATCAAAGAGTCAGGGCCGTGGGCTTCGATCAGCGAGACGTGGCTGACGCGCCGGATTTCAAGGACACTCCGGAAGACAAGGGCATGCTGGTGCTCTCGGCTTCAAAGGATGAGCAGAGGGCCGAGGAGCGGTCTTACGGCGATACAATACACGGCGACTTTACTTGGGCACTGGCGAACGTACTGCGCCAGCCGAGTGTGTATGTAAACGAATCGGCCAGGCGAATCTTCGACAGCGTTGTCGGCATAATGAAAGGGCGTGGACTTCCCGAGCAGCCGGTTCTGGGCGGGACTCCCCAACGACGGACAGGTCCGCTCTTCTGGAGGGCGCCAGGCAATCTGGTTGGCGCTCCAACCGCCGCCGTCATCAAAGTCGCGGGCAACGTTGTGACATTGAAAGGCGGCCTCGCGATGGGGCTCAACAAAGACTGCGAACTCACGGACGTTCTGGCCCAACCCGGTCGAGAACCTACTCGCCTGAGAGTCACTAGAGTGACGGGTCTGGACAGTTGCGAAGCGGCCATCATCGAGAGTCAACAGGCCGGGCTAACGGTTCAATCCGGCGCCCTGTTCGTGCTGGATCGTTGGGTTGCTCCCGAGAGGCTCAATCTTAAGGTATATATTCCTCCTCCGATAACCGCTGTCGAGTTGGCGGCGATTAAGCGCGACGTCGCGGCTTTGCTCAAAACACCCAGCGTTCACCTGATTGACGATCCTACGAAGCAGACTCCGAGTTGCGTACTTCAACGCTCGCAAGGCGGATGGAGCCTGTCGAGATCGGATGGGAGAATCGAGCAACCAGGCCAATGGCCTGCAGCGGCCGTGCTCACGTCGAGATTGTCCGCGGAAGATACGTTGTTCATCAACGTTCCGCCTTCCGCCGATTTGAGACGGAAGATCGCGTTAGGGAAGGGCGCTAAGCGGGAATTGATCGCGGTAATGAATTCTCCAGCCGATGCTCAGTACATCCTTGTCGGCCGGATTGCCGGTGACGATCTCGAGTATGCGTGGGTGCGTCCGGGAGCTACGGATGAGGGTGCGCGCAAACAGAACGTGGTTCTTCCGGTGAGGACTGATTGGTTCAAGCTAGGGGAAACGCCGCAGGCAATTAAAGACTGCGGGGAGCAAATCGAAGACCGCGCGGTGACTCTGGGTAAGATCAGCGGATGGCTCGAGATTCAGCCCCCCTCATCCGAATCGGATTTCCCTTATAAACTAGCCCTGCGCAAGGTTGGCGCCGGAGTCCGGATCGATGCTGATAACGGAGAGGAACAAACAGACTGTTCGAGTCTGCCCGAGGCGCCTGAAGCATCACAAGCAATCCGGGATGGCCAGGTAACTCAAGGTGATTGCTACGACCTTGTGCTCGTGACCGATCCGAAAGCGCTCGAACAGATAAGGACGCGCAACTTGGGGGTCCGGCGTCAATGGATCTATGTATTCTCGATAGATTCGGAAGGAAAGAGCGCGTTGCTGTTTCCGATCAGGGGCGTGGTCGAGAATCAGCTCCCAATCAAGATGACGAATCCACCCCCGCGGATAACTTTGAATAGGGCGAACCAACGTGTTTGGTACAAACCGCCGTTCGGACTCGACGCCTACATTATGCTGGCAAGCGATGAGGAGCTGACCGATCCGGACGTGCTGACGTTTGACGGAGTGGCCGGCCGAGGCCGAGGCGGGGACTCAGCACTAGCGAGTCTTATCGATGACCTCAGGATGGGAACGAGGAGCGGCACAACCGCCCGTCCAACGCCGCTCAACTGGTCGATTGACCGGGTGTATATCAGAAGTGTAGGTAAAGCGCAGTGAGATTTCCTTCAAGTTGGGTAGCGGATCCTCAGCGGCGTGTGATTGGAGGCCGCACCGAATAGCACTGAGGATGACTAAGAAAACCGATAGAATAAAACGTGCGGCCGGGGCGAGCCTGGCCTTATGCGCGATATTGATTGTGCTCTGCATCTGTTCCGCGTGGTTTCCTCACACGCTCGGCCAGAATCGCGGACCGGCGGCGGGAATCCTGACCCGCGCCAAATCGGGGGTACTCTATTCCGAAAGCCACGCGCTCATCATTGGAGTCAGTCATTACCACAACGGATGGCCTGATCTACCCGGAGTGTCCGAAGACGTAATTGCCGTCAAAAAGGTTCTTGAGAAGCACGGCTTTCAAGTACAAGAGTCGCTAAATCCCGACCGGCAGCGATTCGACCAAACATTGCGGGACTTCATTGGGAAGCACGGCCAGAACCTAAACAATCGGTTGGTCATATACTTCGCCGGGCATGGACACACGTTGGTCTCTAACGACGGCAAGGCGCGGAGGACGGGCTACCTGGTTCCAGCCGACGCTCCGACGGTCAGCAGCGATGATGTTGGCCCGTTCAAGTCTGTCGCCGTCAGCATGGAAGAGGTTGAAACACACGCGAGACAAATCAATTCAAAGCACGCGCTGTTCGTTTTCGACAGTTGCTTTTCGGGCGAGCTCTTTAAGCTGCGCGGCGGCGTGCCTGATTCCATAAGCTACAAGCTGGATGAACCAGTTCGACAATTCATCACGGCAGGCACTGAAAAGCAGTCCGTGCCGGACAAGAGTTACTTCCGCAGGCAGTTCGTCTTGGCCCTGGAAGGCGAGGCCGATGCAAACTGCGACGGCTACATCACTGGAACCGAGCTTGGCGAGTTCCTTCAGACCACCGTGACGAATTACACAAAACGAGCGCAGACGCCCCAGTACGGCAAGATCAAGGACCCCGATCTCGATAGAGGCGACTCTGTTTTCGCGATTCTCGATTTGAACACGAGGTGCAACGGTCAGTTGCGCGAGGAAGAAAACAACTGGAAAGTGATCGAAAACAGCAGCGACTTCGAGTTGTTTCGCGCCTATTTGGTCAAATACCCGAGCGGCGCGCACAGCGAAGCGGCCCGCTCCCGATTGAAGGAATTGGGTCAGGTTGGACCTGGTTCAGGATCGGACGGCTCTTCGCAACCAAAAGGGACCTGGGACCTCCTAAGAGAAGAATCGGTGATAGTTTCCGTGGGCTCTTCGTGGACCCGCACTTTGCTCAAGGTAGAGCGAGACCAACTAGTAAAGGTCAACGCAAGCGGCCAGGTCAGCTTCGGGAGCTACGGTTATGGCGGCCCACGGGGAGTGGCGGCCGATGACCGGCTTCGGCCGTCGCCCGACTGCGGCACCGGAGCATTGATAGCCAAGGTCGAATCCCCAGGGACTAAGGACTCGCCTTTGATCTGTTTGAAGGCGGAAGGCGAGTTCACCGCGAGCGTCTCAGGCGAGCTAATGCTCGGGGTGAATGAGAGTCGCACCAACGATAATAGCGGCCGGTTCAACGTCAGGATCAGAGTCTTTGGGTTCAAACGATAGGTATACAACGAGGCTTCTGAATTGGGGGCTTTCAGTGCAGCGCCCGCGATGATAGCCCGCGATTACCCCAAAACCGGATCGAGGCAGGCGCTTCTGTCGATTCACTTTTACACTGGAGGAAGAGCATAGCTATGAGACTTCTCAAGAAACGAATCGTTCTCGTTATGATGATGTTTATCTTTGTTGCCGCGATTTCGTTGGCTTCAAACGCCCAACGGAAGAAGCACATCGCCATTTTGGATTTTGAGTTCAATATGGCGGATCAGGGAGCCGTTCATTCCGTCTATGGTGACGTTAAGAATCTCTGCCGGCAAGTGTCAGACCGGCTTGAAGTAAACATGGTGAACCTTCGGTCCTACAACCTCGTCGAGAGACGCGAGGTAGCAAAGCTCATAAAGGAGCAGGACTATGGGCAAGCAGGACGAATCGATCCGGACACGGCGGCCAGGATCGGGAAGATTCTCGGTGTCGACGCGTTGGTCGTAGGCAGTCTCACTCAACTGGAGTTTACAGGCTTGCCTGACGATCAGCTTGGCGGCGTCAAATACTGGGCGCCTTACCAACTGAAGGCAAAGTTGGTTCTCAATTTTCGAGTCGTCGATGCGACAACAGGCAGAGTGGCGGTCGCTCAGGAAGCGATCAGCCTGTCATACGACGGTG
>JAHFUG010000676.1 GCA_023265195.1 Blastocatellia bacterium
AGCCTGCCAATACAACGACATGTTGCATTTGGAGGGATCCGAGCAGCGTTTCCTTCAACTCCTTCTTCGCTTTTTCAGCATCTTCCTTCGCCTTTTTAACATCCCCTGATTGTTCCTCCTCGACCTGATCGTCGACGGCTAGACGACGCCAGTCCGCCATCTCGGGAGCTTTGAATGCAAGTAGTTCAGCGGGCTGTTTCGGCGTCGTCATCTTCCTTCTCCTTCCTTCTCCTTCCTTCTCTTCAATGCAGACGCGGCAAAGGGGAGTGGACTGATATTTGTCGAAGCGCTCGACCAACTCGAAGTTTGCGGCGACCAGCCCTTGCTTTCTAGCCGGACGTTGGCGGATTCGTTCGCCTCAAAGAGGCTATCTCCGCTTTCGATACAGCTTTGTTGATCTTGATTCGGCCAATTGCTTCTCTATTTGGCGTTCGACTCGCCATCTGTGTTACTCCTCGCTCCCTCAAGCGCCGCAGGACAGCAACGGCTACTAGGCGTCGGTTCGGCACGAATGCTCCTTACTTCTTCATGTTCATCATCTCATCTCCTTTCGTGCTTAATTTTGTTACAGGCAAGGCGTTGATCCTCAGCACATCGAAAGCCAATGTGTTAAGGGCCTCATCCTTCATCTTGTTTCCGACCGAACCGAAGACTCCAAAATCGGTGTTCGAACGAGTTCTATCGGTCCCAAAGCCACAATAATTGACATGCGGTTACTTTCTATTGAAAGTAGCTTTGTCCACTGTGACTCAAGTCTACCAAACCAGTTTCGCACGTGGAAGAGAATTGCCTTAAGTGATTGGAAGTCTCCCTTTTACTTTCAAAAACGCGAAAAACAAACGTCACGCCAAGCGTCAGGACGTCAGAAAGGGTCACGCATTACGAACTGAACGGCAAAAGTAAGCGCCGCGACACCGGCGCAGAAGGCGCTTGGGCAAGTTCTATATCGGCCAAATCAAAGAGCGCGATTAATGGCTCGCCATCCGTGGCTGAAAGACCGCTGCTTGGAGGATGCGGATCAGTTATCCGAACCTCAGGATCTGGCCGCCAAAGCGATTACAGAGCGAGCTTGAAGCGGTGGTGGATGACTTGCGGGAGATGCTAACATTGTTCGAATTTCGAACAGTCGCACCGGAAATGCCCGCCAGGTGATGGGGCGTTCCATTCCGCGAGACGGAGAAGAGCTATGTCATCGAATCTCGAGCAAGAAATCGGGAGAAAGGTTCGGACGTTGTCTGAAGCCGAACAGCAACGTCTGCTGAACATCATTGATGGGCTGCTGGGCGACGCGCAGACAGCGCGGCCGTCAACCGTACGACCTATCTGGGAGATATTCGAGCAACTCAGCCAGCAAGTTTCTCTCGAGGAATGGAGCAAGCTGCCCTCGGATGGCGCAGAGCAGCATGATCATTATCTATACGGCGCCTCCGCCAGAGATCAGTGAAGCCCGAGTGCTGGCGACATTCCTAATGCCTGCCTAATACTGACACACTACCCAGTTGCTTCCTTAGATTGACAAGTGTCTACGACGCTGCTTTAAGTTTTCTTCTCGAATCAAAACGCCACTCAGGAGGAATCCGCTATGCAGCTTCGACACGCAATCGGGCGCTATACCAAACGCACACTCGTTACGATGTTCTGTTTCAGCCTGGGCTTCACGCCCGTGGCCGCGTTCGCGCAGGACGCTAAGCCATCCGCCGACAATCGCGCTCACAAAGCCAATTACGATCTGGCTTCTCGCTGGACGACGGCCAAGGTGGCCAAGCTGGTCTTTGACACCTCGGTCACGCCTCACTGGCTTGAGACCGGCGAGCGCTTCTGGTACGCATACGAAACCAGCCAGGGCAAAAAATGGTGGTTGATCGATCCGGCGAAGAAGGCCAGGACGCCACTGTTCGACAACGCGAAAATGGCGACCTTCCTGACCGGGTTGACGCGCATTCCGTATGAAGCGCAGCACTTGCCGATCAATACGATCAAGTTCATCAACAACGATGCGGCCTTTCAGTTCGACGCCAACGTGCCGGTCGACGCCGAGATTCCAGGAGTGAAGAAGTACGAGCCGCCTCCAAACAATAGAGCCGAACAGAATCGCGGCGAGCAAAACCAGAATCAGCAGACGCAAGGCGCGCCGGGCGCTCAGCCGCAACAGCCGCGCACGCGTCCCATCTACTTCGAATACGAACTCGCGACAGGCAAGCTGACGCTGCTGCCTGATTTCAAGCCGCCTCAGAAACCGCGCTGGGCTTCGGTTTCGCCCAACGAGAAGACGGTCATCTTCGCGCGGGGCCACAACCTGTTCATGATGGACGCTGACAATTACGCGAAGGCCCGAGTCAAAGAGGACGACGCGACGATCGTCGAAACCCAGCTCACCATCGATGGCGAAGCCGACTATGGCTTCGACCGGCGCCTGGCCGAGGAAGAGAAACGCAATTACCGATTCAGCGAGAAGAACAAAACTCCGCGAGTGCCGGCTATCACTGTCTTCTGGTCGAAGGATTCCAAAAAATTCGCCGTTCAACGCAACGATCAACGCAAGGTCGGCGAACTGTGGGTGATCAATTCACTTTCCAATCCCCGCCCGACGCTTGAAACCTACCGCTACGGCATGCCCGGCGAAGTCAATCAGCCGCAGGCCGAGATAGAAGTGTTCGAGCCCGCTTCAAAAGGACGAGTGAAGATCAAGAGCGATCGCTTCAAGGATCA
>JAHFUG010000064.1 GCA_023265195.1 Blastocatellia bacterium
CCGAGTGCTGACGCTTTTGCCCGCTACTGACGGCGTTCAACTGATCTCGACCAGCCGCCACATCACTCAAGGATGGGTGGATCTCATCGCGCAGCGGTATGACGAGACCAGCAACACATATAAGGGGGCTAGCAAGCTCGTCAAAGACGATCCTTATGAACTGCGGTTTGTGTTTCCGCAAGAAAAGAACTTCGCGATCAAGAAGGCAGCCGCCCGCAACTCGTCCGGAAGTCTTCCGGTCAGAGTTTCGAACCATCAAGGTTGGGCTACGGTCCAGATTCTCTCTCAGAGAACGGCGGAGGCGAGTTGGGAAGTAGTCTTCGAGCCGTCCGACATCTACCACTATCCGACTCGCGAGCCCGCGAACCTGTCAGCCGAACGGGCGGGCCTGGACGGCGTCATTTTAAGATGGTCCCCGCAGTACTATCTCAACGCCGGCTACCGGGTTTATCTCAATGGAAAAGTGGTTGGCCACACCTCTAATACGAGCTTCCCCGCGCCGGGGCTGGATCCGCTTGCGACATACACGGCCGAAGTTCAAACCGTCTGGGAGGACGGGTCCGCAAGCGAAAGAAAAGCCGAGTTGAAGTTCACGGTCAGGGCGCTCTTGCCGGACGAATTGTTTCTATCGGACATCGAGCCTCTTCGCGCGAGCCGGGTCGAAATGAACCGAAGCGTCTCGGGAAGCCCTATGTCGGTCGGCGGTAAGCGCTATGAACGCGGGGTCGGAGGGAGGCTCAATTCCGAAGTCGAGTACGATGTAAAGGGTCTGTGTGGCTCGCTCACGGCTCGAGTGGGCATAGATGACGCGGCGAACAGCGAGAGCGCAAGCGCGGAGTTCTCGATCATCGGAGACGGTAAGGAGCTTTGGAACAGCGGCCCAGTGAAGAAATCGGATGGGTTGAAGCCTCTGACCGTAGATTTAACGGGCGTCCATAAACTGCTTCTTCGCGTGAACTCGCGAGCTGGAGGCAACGGCCGCGGCGGCGCCGATTGGGTGGACGCCAGAATTTCGATCTCACAAAAATAGCGGGGCGCTTGGGGGATGTAGAGAAATTACTTTCCGTTTTCATCATTTTGGGCTGAGCTTTTTGGCGGGAAGAAATCGGTTTTCTCGTCAAACATCAAAAAATCACAGGTCGGGAAGAGGGATTTATCCCCGCTCCTCGTTAAGGGTTCACTCAAACGTGCAGCACGAAGAGGAGCGGGGACAAATCCCTCTTCCCAACCTCTGATTTTTTTGATGCTTGGCGAACCAACCAATTTCTCCCTGACAAGGCGCAACCCAAAATGGCCAAACTCCAGAGGCATTGAAACGTCTGCCTAAGTTCATTCGCCGCAACGCGGCGGGAACGGGCCGAATTAGATTTATTCAAATCCGTCGAAGGCATCGGAAACATAGAAATAATTCTTTACAACCAGCTTAGTCCCCTCAACCGAAATCCGCGTATTGCAAATCTTTCGAGTACCAGTATAATCTGCGTGGCTCTGGAGGCGCATATCACTTTTGGAACCGCTCCAATTCGAGAATGAACTGGTTTAAGGTAGTCTTTCCTGGAGACCTCCTAGATGATAGGGATTGATCTCTTCGCGGGGGCGGGCGGAATGTCGCTAGGCTCTATTTCCGCTGGCATCGACGTTCGCATAGCTGTTGACAATGATCGCCACGCGACTGCTACCTACGCGCACAATCACCCAAGCGTTAGAGTCATTTCAACAGACATCCAGAGATTTCACCCAAAACGATCTGAATTCGGAAAGGATCAGACCATAGTTTTTGGGGGACCGCCTTGCAAAGGCTTCTCTACCTCCAACCAGCGCACTCGAACAAAAGCGAATCCGAACAACTGGCTATACCGGGAGTTCCTGCGAATTGTAAGGACGCTGGTCCCAGATTGGGTCGTCTTCGAAAATGTAAAGGGCATACTAGAAACCGAAGCGGGCGTTTTCTATGAGAGCATAGTCGAATCGCTAGAGCGGTATGGATACACGCTGTCCCAGGGCGTTTTGAATGCGATGAATTTCGGCGTTCCTCAGAATCGCTCGCGTTTATTCATCATCGGTTCGCTGCATGGGATAGGGGTCAATTTGCCCGATTCAACGGCATCCAAACCTATAACCGTTAAGGAGGCAGTCGGCGATTTGCCTGAGTTACCGAATGGTGCATCTGCATGCCCCTTGCGTTATCGCCCTACGAGCCCATCTGCGTACGCAAGGCTGATGCGCCGCGATCTCAAAGAGTGCTGCAACCACATTGTCACACGAAATGCCGACTATATTATTGAACGCTATCGATATGTCCCCCAGGGCGGCAACTGGGAGAGCATTCCCCATCGATTGATGCTGAACTATACAGATCGGAGCAGATGTCATACCGGACTGTACCATAGACTGCATCCGGCGGAACCAGCGAAAGTAATAGGCAATTTCCGCAAGAATATGCTCATTCATTCTTCTGAGCATCGAGGATTATCAGTCCGTGAGGCCGCTCGTTTACAGTCTTTCCCCGACTGGTTTGAATTCAAGGGATCCATTGGATTTCAGCAGGAGCAAGTGGGGAATGCGGTTCCGCCGCTACTGGCCCAGCACGTATTCAGCGCGATTCTCAGAGTCGCTAAATAGATAGGCTCTACGCAACTAAAGCGGTTGTTAACGACCCAATAGTGAAGTCAGGGATTTCGCATCGACTGAACTTTGTAAAACAGAAACGCAATGAGCGGTAGAAGTTTTAATACGACTTGGAAGTAAGCGACCTATGAACTTGAATGGCAAAACTCTCGCTAAATGGCTTCGGGAAGCGACGGATGCAGATTTCCCCAACAATAACAAGGATGACTATTTCACGCGCTATCGTCGGTGGGCAACATACCTCGACAATAATGTGCACAACCAGGTTAATGCCGGTGCCCAAATAAATGATGGCGGATATCTGACCGACCACGGGCCAGACCACGTGGCAACAGTGATCCAGAGGGCCTCCGAGTTAGTTGCTGCCGATGGCTGTACGCTGACAGGCTATGAAGTCTATTTGCTTTTAGCCGCAATACACTCCCACGATGTAGGTAACATTTATGGGCGCGAAGGACACGAACGAAGAGCCGAAAGAATTCTTGAGCATTTAGGGGAACTCTTCGGGGATGACACGATTGAAAAGCGCTGCATCCTGAAGATTGCCGAGGCACACGGCGGGAAACCAAAGGACAAGATTGACCGTCTTGAGGAAACTACGGACATCCTCGGCAGGAAGATACGAATGCAGATGCTTGCAGCAATACTCAAGTTTGCGGATGAGTTAGCCGATGAACGTGCTCGATCGGGCCGGTTCTTTATTTCGGAGGGTTTGTTGCCGTCGGAAAGCGAAGTCTTTCATCATTTCGCGCATGCCCTCCATAGCGTGGTGATAAACACCGCGCAATACGAGGTGAACCTGTCTTTCGAGCTAAACAGAGAGCAGGTGACTAAAGCGCTAGGAAAGACGAGAACCAATGAACCAGGGGAGAAGGATGTGGAATACGTCCTCCTTTTTGATGAAATACTTCGAAGAACTTGGAAGACACATCTTGAACGAATCTATTGTATGCGCTTTTTGGCCCCCGCTATTCGTATCAATCGAATCAATGTGCGAATAGAGTTCTTCGATAATTACAGCCAGATAGGTGATCCCATCGCCTATCGGCTTGAGGATGCTGGCTATCCGGATTATCCCTTCGAGAATGTTTATGAGATGTGTCCGGCACTCAAGATGCCGGGGAATGAGAAGTTGACGGGAGAGTTGCTTAAGTCCAGACTTGAAGAGCAAGAGAGAGCAAAATGATCGCTGAGCTTTCCAATCCGTTTGCGGTGCAGACGCCTGAGGAGATTAGTGCCCAAGATGTTAAATCTCTATGGGTCGACGTCTTCACAGATTTTTACAATGTACCCAAAATTGGCAATGTCTTCCTGAATGGACCGCGAGGATCAGGCAAGAGCATGATGTTTCGGTATATGCAGCCCGACTGCCAATGTCTTATCCGCGATGTATCTTTGAAAGACCTGGAGTATTTCGCTATTTATATACCTGTTAAAGCCACCGACCCAAAACTGACAGAACTTGAAAGACTTGAAAATAAGCATGGTAGTGTGTTTGTCAACGAGCACGCGTTAGTAACGATTATCGCCGCAAAGACATTTGAGTCATTAAAACAGGTTCCTATTGAAGACCACCGTGGAGAGTTCTCTGTGGAGCTTCGTCGCTTTTATTTGGAGGACTGGGCGAAACTCCTGAGGCGTTGCGGGTGGACCGCGCCGTTACCCAAGTTAAACCGGAATGAGAACGCCAGAGGTATTCTGGGCAAAATGGGGGATGTCTGCGACGCTTTGTATACAACCCTAATGTCGTATTTTAAGGAAATCTCTTTCGAACCTGAACCCGTAGCCTATTCTGGGCCCTTGTGCAGCTTTTATGATTTCTTGCTTCCCTTAATGAGAAAGCTCAAGAACCTTTCGTTTATGCCTAACGGACCGATTTTTCTAATGCTTGATGACGCGGACTTTCTAAACAGCACGCAAACACGAATCTTGAACACCTGGGTTTCGTACAGGACGGGTGTAGACGTGAGTCTGAAAATCTCCACGCAGCTTTCCTATAAGAACTATCTGACTCTCTCTGGTTCGAGAATAGACTTCCCACATGATTATACCGACGTGAATATTTCGACTATTTACACCTCCGCTAAGAATAGGTATAAGCTACGAATTCGCGAAATCGTGCACAAGCGGCTTAATGCCAGTGGCGTAGCGGCAGCACCGGAGGAGTTCTTTCCAGAGAACGAGAAGCAGGAAGCCGGAATCAAAGAGATTGAGGAAGAATTAAGAAGGAGGTTTCCAGACGAGGGCAGGGGCTTTAGAGTCAGGGACGACGTGACAAGGTATGCCCGGCCCATCTATATAGCGAGGTTGAAAGGCTCTAGAAAAGCAGGCTCAACTTACAGTTATGCCGGTTTTGACCAACTGGTCCATATCTCGGACGGAATAATACGCTATTTCTTAGAGGCAGCCTCCGAAATGTATGGCGAAACAAGAGCCAAGAACCCGAAGAAGAAAGTCTTATTGATCGATGCGGCTACCCAGGATAGCGTGGTGAGGGACCTCGCCGACAAGTACCTTTTTGCTGAGTTTGAAAAACTGAAGAGAGATCATAGAGCCAAGAGCCTGCCGACGGACAAAGTCACCAAGTTGAGAAATCTGGTGGAGGCGCTTGGCGCGATGTTTCACCATAAGCTCATTTCGGACGAATCGGAACGAAGGGTCTTTTCGATCGCATTCTCCGATTCTCCTGATGAGGAGCTCACGGAAGTTCTGGAACTTGGAGTGCAATGCGGGTATTTTCACGAGTCTTCGATTGGGAGGAAGGATGGACTCGGCAGGACGAGTTTATATGTTCTCAGTCGTCGCCTTGCACCGTCCTTTCTGCTTGACCCGACCAGCTTCGCAGGGTACAAGTTTGTGACATCAAGGGTGATCAGGGATGCGATGAATTATCCTAATGCCTTTATTAATAAGGCTAGACGGGGCGGCATCGATGAGTTGTTTGAAGAGCCTCCGCAGCTCAGGCTTTTCGTAGAGGAGTGAATACGTACTGTGCTAGAAGTCTACGAGTCAAATAAAATGAGGACGGTCATCGCGCGCACGATAGATGTGCTCATTTGTTCTGCTAGTTTTGAGGATCGTTCGAAGTCGGCCGCTGAACTTGTTGGTCAGCGATCCGTCCAGCGCGTTCTAATATGCGAAAGTCAGGACCATTTACCTTTAGTAAAAGGGAACGGGAACTGGCTACGCAATCGGTATCAAGAAAGAGCGGAAAGCGTACAAGTCTATTCGACCAATCCGTTGAGGTCGGCTGATAGTATCTCGGCACATTTAGTGAGAGCGAGACAGGCGAAGCCGCAGTACTATTTAGTTGACATCACTACGTTCACTCGCGAATGCCTCATGATTCTACTTAGTCTCTTACGGTTGAGGCTCAAACCAACAGATACATGCCACTTTATATACAACTTGGCAAAGGACTATTCGGTGGGCGATCCTATAGAAAAAAAGTGGCTCGCAAAAGGCATTAGTGAGATTCGGTCGGTTCTTGCATATCCAGGAGAGTGGCGGCCCTCGCGCAAGATCCATCTTATCTTACTCGTCGGCATCGAGTACGAAAGAGCTGTCAAATTTATTGATGCCTTCGAACCGGCTACCGTTTCGCTCGGTTTCTGCGAGGATGCAGAGACTGTGACCTTGAACAAACTGGGACACAATGACATTTTCTATGAACGATTAAGGAACTCCTATCTCAATGTCAACGGCTCGTTCCAGTTCCCCTGCTTGGATCCGATCCATACCAGAGACGTGATCCTGCAACAGATTGCCGCGAAACCAAATTACAATGTGGCCGTTGCGCCTCTGAACAATAAGGTCTCTACAGTCGGCGCCAGCCTCGCGGCGCTTGAGAACGCAGACATTCAACTCTGTTATGCTCAAGCTAGTCAATACAACTTCGCCAAGTATTCTGAGCCAAGCGAGAAGTTCTGTTTGTTTGAAATTCCAGATTTCCTCCATCGAACCTGATTGGTTGGGCCATCTCAGGCATCTGAGAAGTGAATGGATAATCTTACGCCGGATCAGCGCCGCTTAAATATGACTAGCATTCGGAGCAAGAATACAACGCCTGAACTAGTCGTAAGAGCGTTGGTCCATCGAATGGGGTTTCGCTACCGTCTGCACGCTTCGAATCTTCCGGGCAAGCCTGACATTGTGCTGCCTCGATTAAGCAAGGTGGTTTTCGTCCATGGCTGCTTCTGGCATGTACACAAATGTCCTTACGGCCAAGTCGTGCCCATGACGAATACGAACTACTGGCAGTCTAAGCGACTGTCCAATGTAAAACGTGGTTTTGCTCAGACGGCAGCATTGAAGAAAGCTGGTTGGCAAGTCCTCATCATCTGGGAATGTCAAACCCGAAACATCGGTAAACTGAAAACGAAGCTTGAGAGATTTCTCGGGTCCCTACACCCTACATAAGTAGTTTCTTATACCGTTTCGATATCCAGGCGTATACAGAGATTCGAATTGTTCAAGGGTGCCAAACAGAGCCCGCTCTGGATTGCGTAGAATTAATCGTATCCGCGCACTCCCCACGCCGTTGCGATGAGTTCCCCATCTACATCGGCTCAATGCCCGTTGACACAGAGGGGGGGAATCCGCTTCATTGTTCGAAGTTCAAGCGATATAATCGCCGGCTAGGTGAACCCTATGGTAACGAACACAAATCGCGCGGCCCAAGCGGCTGTCCACTCTCTTGAATCGAAACCGGCGAAATATGTTCGCCGCTCGACCCTGTGGCTCATCCCGTTTCTTGTGTCGTGTATGAGCGCAACGATCTTCGGCCCGGCCGCGGCCCAGGTTCAAAGCGACAGCCGGCCCGTCAATCAAGCGCCTCCGACGCCGACCGACGTCAAGCCGGGCAGCATCAACCTTGAAGACGTGACGTATCCTTATCCGGTGTCATATCTGCCGCTGACCCTCTACGGCCAGGACGCTCGCATGGCTTATATGGACGTTGCGCCCGACGCGCAGCCAAACGGCCGGACGGTGGTTCTTCTGCACGGCATGAATTTTTTCGGTGAGTACTGGACGGGAGCGATCGACGTGCTGCGAAAGCAGGGATTCCGCGTGGTCGTGCCGGATCAGATCGGGTTTGGCCGTTCGTCCAAGCCCATCATCCCTTACAACTTTCATGATATGGCGTTGAACACGCGCAAGCTGCTTCAGCACCTCGGCGTCTCGAAGGCCGCGATCATAGGCCATTCGATGGGTGGAATGCTGGCGGCGCGATTCGCGGCGTCCTACCCGGATATGACCGAGCGAGCGGTGATCTACAACCCGATCGGGCTTACCGACCCGCGTTGGGATCAGCCGTGGCGAAGCACCGAAGAAGCTTACAAAGCGACGCTGAACCGAACCTACCAACAGATATACCAGGGCATAGCGCGTTACTTCGTCACGGGCTGGAAGCCGGAATACGAGAAGTACGTGCGCATCCAGTACGCGTGGACATTGAGCGGCGACTGGCCGCGATTCGCAATGGTGCGCACGCTGGTACAGCAGATGACATACCTGGACCCGGTCGTCTACGATTGGGCTCATATAAAGGCGAAGACGCTCGTGCTGGGCGGCGACAAGGACGGCCCAAACTTTCCCGAGCGCGCCAAGCACATCGCCGACACGATTCCGGGCGCGGAGCTGGCGTTGATTCCGAACATCGGCCACGTTCCGCACTTCGAGGCCCCGGACCTCTTTTACAAAGCGTTGCTGCGGTTCCTTAACTCGGAGGCGGCCTCGACGCAAAAGCCCGCGGGCAACACCTAGTCGTAGCGAGCGACCTCATACCGCCGAGTTCCGGCCCGAAAAAACTTGACTCATTTGTGAACTTCTTGGCGGCCTAGGCTTCCCTAGTGGCGCTCGGCAGAAGTTGCCATACAGGAAAGCCGCTGATTCACGCTGACTGCGTAACGCTGATCTGCGCAGATCAGCGACCCGAAGGCAGCGAAGATCAGCGGTTAATACTGACGCTGACCCGCCGAGACTGACTTGGCGCCAATGTTCAACGGTTTCCGTGAATGTACCTACTGTAGACCTTGGGCAATTCGTGAAGCTCTTCATGAAACGTTGACGGCCAAGGCCATTCACTTCACAATGGCGTCGTGAAAAAACTCCAGCACTCTACAATAGAAATTGCAATCTTCTTGATGCTTACAACTCTCCTTTTCGGCTGCCGAGGAAACGCGCCGGCTCCGACGGCGGTCGAGGCCGCCAAGTTTGAAGTTCTCTCCGACACAATAGACGCCGCGGGCAGGTGTCTGGTGATGATCAAGCTGTCAGGCGGCGTTTCGGAAGCGCAAGCCAAAGCCGCGGCGGAATCCGTTCTCAACTCTCGAAGATCGAAGTGCCAGGGAGTGATTGTGAGATCGTACTTGAATGCCGGCGACTCAACGCCGTTTTTAGTTTCGTCGCTCGATGGTAACGGGATTGCGCACCAATCCGGCCGGCAGGCCGAGCAAACTCGAATACCAACTCATTGACTACCAGAGTGCGGAGTGCGGAGTTCTTGATTTGGAGCTTTCTCAAAAGCAAGCGAGAAGGCTATCGTTGCGTCCGGCGCAAGCCCACTCATTTTTGCTTGCGTGAGCGGCCCCGTCTTATGGCATCGGTGGCGGGATTTGAAACAACAACGCCGAGACTGTAAGATCATCTCGCCTCACTCGGGCGCCGCGCGATCAATTTTGGAGCAAGCGATGTACTGTCCCGGCTGCGGATCGAACAACAAATCCGAGACGAAGTTCTGCACTCTCTGCGGAACCGATCTGGCCGCCGTTTCAGAGGCGCTCGCTGGGAACAAGCGAGACCGCGCCGAGATCGACGAACGGATGGTCCTGTTGTTCAAGAACTACTATCAGGGCCGAAGGAGCATCGTCATCGGCGTCGTGGCGATCGCGCTCGGATTGATGAAGCTGATGTTTGGCGCCTTTCTTGGAATCGCCGATAAATATCAGTTTCTCTACCCGTTCTTGATGGCGGTTGCTATCTACGGCCTTTTAGCTTTGTTCTCGGGGTTGAGCAAGTGGACCGCCGCATCAAGCGAGATCAAGGCCATCGAGAAAGCCGCGGCTCAACCGCCGTTGGCGGCGGCGGATCGCCCGGCGATTCAATCGGCCGAGCAGCCAGCCCCTTTATCGAAGAGTTATGACACAGGAGCAATTCCGATTCCGGTCAGTGTAACCGAGCAGACCACCCGGCAGCTTGCGGACCACAAGCGCCCAGCGACTAGTCAACCGAACGCCAACTGATCAAATGCCGAAAAGGACCGACCTCCACAAGATAATGATCCTGGGCTCAGGCCCGATCGTCATTGGACAAGCCTGCGAATTCGACTACTCCGGCACGCAAGCATGCAAGGCGCTTCGCAGCGAGGGCTTCCAGACGGTTCTGGTCAATTCGAACCCCGCTACGATTATGACCGATCCGGATCTAGCCGACCGAACCTATATAGAACCGCTCACCGTCGATACGGTGCGGGCTATTGTCGAGCGAGAACGGCCGGACGCGGTGCTGCCGACCGTCGGCGGACAGACCGCGCTTAATCTGGCGGTCGCGCTTGCCGAGGACGGCTCGCTGGAGAGGTTCGGCGCCGAACTGATCGGAGCGAAACTCGAAGCCATCAAAATCGCCGAAGACAGACTGCTCTTCAAGAACGCGATGGAGGAGATCGGGCTCGCGATGCCGCGGTCGGGCTACGTGAAATCGCTCGAAGAAGCGCGCGATTTGATCGGCGTCGTCGGTTACCCCACGATAATACGGCCGTCGTTCACGCTGGGAGGAACCGGCGGAGGCATCGCGTATAACGGCGAGGAATTCGACGAGATAGTCCTGCGCGCCCTGGACGCTTCGCCTTCCCACGAAACGCTGATCGAGCAATCGATCATCGGCTGGAAAGAGTACGAGCTGGAAGTTATGCGGGACATGGCCGACAACGTGGTGATCATCTGCTCGATCGAAAACTTCGATCCGATGGGAATTCACACCGGTGATTCGATAACGGTCGCGCCCGCGCAGACGCTGACCGACCGCGAATATCAAGTAATGAGAGACGCCGCGATCAAGGTGATCCGAAAGGTCGGGGTGGAGACCGGCGGCTCGAATATTCAATTCGCGCTGAATCCGCTGAACGGCGAGTTGATGGTGATCGAGATGAATCCCCGCGTCTCGCGCTCGTCGGCGCTGGCTTCGAAGGCCACGGGATTCCCGATAGCCAAGATCGCCGCCAAGCTGTCCGTCGGCTACACGCTGGACGAGATTCCAAACGACATCACTCGAAAGACTCCGGCCAGCTTCGAGCCGACCATAGACTACTGCGTGGTCAAGATACCCAAGTGGGCGTTCGAGAAATTTCCGTTGTCGGACGCGACTCTGGGCACGCAGATGAAGTCGGTCGGCGAAGCGATGGCTATCGGCCGTACTTTCAAAGAGGCGTTTCAGAAGGGGCTCCGCTCTCTGGAAACGAGAACGAGCTTCCGTGTGCCGGACGGTCTGGACGACTCCGAGCTAAGAAAGCGGCTGACGGTTCCATCCGCCGAGCGGGTCTACTTCGTTATGCACGCGCTGTCACGAGGCTACTCGATCGAAGAGCTTCACGAACTGACCAAAATCGACAAGTGGTTTCTCGACAATTTGCTTCAGATCTCGGAATGCGAACGCGAAATCGCCAGGTTGAAGCTGGATTCGATCACTCCCTCGGCGTTGCGCGGGTTCAAACGCATGGGCTTTTCGGATCAGCGGATCGCCCAGTTAATAGACGCGGGCGAACCCGAAGTGCGGGCGTTGAGGAAGCGTCTCGGAGTCTCTCCAGTCTACAAGCGCGTAGACACCTGTGGCGCCGAGTTCGAATCGTACACGCCTTACTTGTATTCAACCTATGAAGACGAAGACGAAGCCGAGCCGACCGCGCGCAAGAAGGTGATCATACTGGGCTCGGGGCCGAATCGAATCGGCCAGGGAATCGAGTTCGATTATTGTTGTTGCCATGCGGCGTTCGCGCTCAAGGAAGCCGGATACGAAACGATAATGGTCAACTGCAATCCGGAAACCGTCTCGACCGATTACGACACGTCCGACCGGCTTTACTTCGAACCGATCACCTTTGAAGACGTGATGGAGATCGTCGAGCACGAGAGGCCGCACGGCGTCATAGTTCAGTTCGGAGGCCAGACGCCGCTCAACCTCGCGATGCGATTGCTCGCCGCGGGCGTTCCGATCATAGGCACGTCGCCCGAGTCGATCGATCTGGCCGAAGACCGCAAACGATTCGGCAAGCTCTTGCGCGACCTCGATATTCCCCAGCCGCCTAACGGCGCCGCTGTTTCGATCGAGGAAGCGCACGCGATAGCGGCCAGAATCGGATACCCTGTATTGGTGAGGCCAAGCTACGTCCTCGGCGGCCGCGCGATGCAAATCGTGTACGACGAATCGACTCTGACCAGTTATATGACTCACGCCGTCGAAGCGTCTCCGGAGCATCCGGTGCTGATCGATTCATTCCTCGAAGACGCCTGTGAAATAGACGTGGACGCGTTGGCGGACGGAGACCGCGTAGTCATCGCGGGCATCCAACAGCACGTCGAGGAGGCGGGGATACACTCCGGCGATTCTTCGTGCGTTCTACCTCCGTTCTCGATAGAAGCCGGCCATCTGGACGCGATGAGGCGCTACACACGCGACTTGGCCAAGGCGCTGACGGTAGTGGGCCTGGTGAATATTCAGTTCGCGATTTCGGGCGGCAAGGTTTACGTTCTGGAGGTGAATCCGCGAGCCTCGCGAACCGTGCCATTTGTTTCGAAGGCGACGGGCCATCCGCTCGCTAAGATTGCCGCGCTGCTGATGGTGGGACAGAAGCTCTCGCGGTTCAATCTTCCCGATGAGTTGACCGTCGACCGGTTTTATATAAAGTCGCCGGTCTTCCCCTTCGTGAAGTTCCCAGGGGTCGATCCGATACTAGGGCCGGAGATGCGTTCGACCGGCGAAGTGATGGGCGTGGCGGAGGCCTTCGGCGGAGCTTTCTTGAAGGCGCAGCTTGGCGCGGGAATCCGGTTGCCTCGAGAAGGCTCGGTGTTTGTCAGCGTGAACGATCAAGACAAGCGCTCCCTGATCGAGCTTGCGCGGGCTCTGCACGAAATGGGCTTCAAGCTGATGGCCACCCGGGGCACTCAAAGAAGATTGGCGGGGGCCGGCCTGCCATGCGATTTTGTCTACAAGGTGAATGAAGGCCGTCCGAACATAGTTGATGTGATCAAGAGCAAGAAGGTGAACCTGGTGATCAACACGCCGCTGGGCCGCGCCTCTTTCTTCGACGAGCGAGCGATTCGCCGAGCCGCGATGCAGTATTCGATTCCTTGCATCACCACGCTGACTGGGGCCATTGCAACCGTAGAGGCGATCCAGTCGCTACGCGAAGAAGAGCTGCCGGTTCGGAGTCTGCAGGAATACCACGCTCAGGCCGCCGCGAAGTAGAGTCAAACTTGCGGACGCGCCTTTACGGTGTTTGGCCAGTGCTGAATCCCTCCGCGTCTGATCTTTGCTTTGTAGGAGCGGTTCCTCCGGAGGAGGGCGATGTTCATAGCAGGGATCAGCGCGGCATTCGCCCTCCGTTAAGAGGGCCATGTGTTTTTCTGAAAATGGAGACCGCTTTATTGTTCCCTTGAAACACAAACGGACGTGGCCCTCCTAACGGAGGGCGGGCCGTTCCGCCACTCGTGCTATAAACATTGCCCTCCTCTGGAGGGCAGGAATGGAATGGCGATACTCCAGCGCTCCCTAGGAGCTCTGGAGTATCGCCATATTGGTCTGATTCGAGCCCGAATAACTCTCTCGATCCCAGCACCGCGAAAATATCACACTACCCAATGCGTCAATCCAATCTTGTCACGATCACTGATGAGATCCCGGAAGAAGAACTGACTGCGTTGCCGCTCACCCGTCCATATATCGCAGCCAGTCAGTGGCGATGTGCGAAATCACGCCAAGGTCACGGCCGGTGTCCAACTCCAAGTGCTCGCCTTTAACTTCAGCGAAGGGCTCATACTCGAGCTGCTGCCGCGTGTACGTTTCCCATCTCGCATCAGAGAGTCCCTCGGCGAGAGAAGCTCGACGATCGAGCCGCTCGCGGACAAGCTCGTGACTCAATTTGCATTCGATCGTTCTGAAAACCGCTCCGGCTTCAGAGGCCAGAGCACGCGCTCGTTCGCGGTCCGCTTCGCGCCGGAAGGTAGCATCGAGAACTACCCCACCTTCCTTCTCCAGTAAACCGCGCCCTATCTCCGTCGCCTTCTCGTAGGTGAGCCGGTTGGCGTCCGCGCTGTAAGGGCCTGCGCCGTACCCGTACTCCTCACTCATCTCGAAAATGGTCTTTCGAACAGCGTCCGAAGAGACTACGCTGAAACCAAGCTCACCCGCGATGGCTCGCGCGAGAGAAGTCTTCCCGGTCCCCGAAAGGCCGCCGATTAAGATCACCATTTTATGTTTGGGTTTGTCCGCGTACCTGCGAGCCAGATCGAAGAAACGTTTTGCGCGCATTGCCGCCATTTCCCGCTCCTGCGCGGTGAACTCAGCCGCATCAAGCCTAAAGCTCATTACCTTTCCTCGAACGTAAGCACGGTAACAGCGATAGAACGGCAGAAGAATGGACAACCGAGGATCCTCGACTCGAGATTGATACCGTTCCGCGAAGTAGTAACTTAGGTCCTGACGGCCTCGGCTGTCCAGATCCATTGCGAGGAAGGCGACTTCACTCGCCACGTCGCCAAAACGGAACCGCTCATTGAACTCGATGCAGTCAAAGATGCAAAGACGGTCAGTCACGCAGATACTCTCGGCGCGAACGTCGCCGTGGCCGTCGCAAATCCGGCCCTCGCGCACGCGGCTTCGAAAGAGATCGTCATTGTCTTTCATCCAGCGATCAATCCAGTTGCGGATCATCTCGAAGGAATCGGCCGAGACCGTGCGGCCGATATAGGGTCCGCACTGCAAGAAGTTCTCTTCCCAGTTGGCGCGTATCGCTTCCGGCGCTCCGAGAGCGTCGATGCCGGGTCCTCGTTTGGCCCCGCGGTGGAATGTGCTCAGCCGTTCGGCGACCCGATCGATTATTGATTCGGTCACCTCGTTCCTGGCGATCATTCCATCAAGCATTCTGGTGGCGGGAAGCCGCTTCATCATCACGCCGTAGTCGACAATCGGTCCTTGGCCCGAGAGCCTTGGCATTCCTCGGTCATCGTAAATCGGCTGCACGCCGAGATAGGCGTCCGCGCACAGCCTGCGGTTCAAGGCGACCTCCGCTTCGCAAGCTAGCCTGCGTTTCTCAGGCGTAGTGTAGTCAAGGAATCCAAAATCAACCGGCTTCTTGAGCTTGAGCGCGCGCTTCAGGCTCAGGAGCACGACCGATATGTGGGTCTGAACCATTTCAACCGGCAACTCGCTCGTTTCCCATTCCGGCGCATTGCGGAGCGACTCCGCCATTCGCATCCAGGATCCGAGATCACTCGGCTTATCAGCTTGGAATTCCGCCATCAGCGTGTCTCCAACTCGGCATGAGTGGGTGTAAAAGAAATAAGTTCCGTTTCTCGAGGGAGTTCACCGCGGAGGCGCAGAGACCGCGGAGAGGGACGCAGAGGCGGCTCACTCTCCGCGGCTCTCTCAGCGATCTCTGCGCCTCCGCGGTGAAGTCCTCACTTCACCGGCGGTCCTCATCTCGCGCTGCCGCATAACTCAAAACGGGAAGTAATTTTTGCGCCTCCCTAGTAGTTACTCGTTTATATCAATCGTTACGAGAATTCTGTTCGCGTTTCCCCAGAGGACCACCGCGTGATCCGGCACTCCGCACTCGGGATATCAAGGGCGGAGCCCTTGGCTAGTTAGTTAGTGGCTCTGGGTGCTGGTGTCTCTCGATGAGTCTACCTCCATGCGTGAGGCAAACGGAATTGCTGAGTCTACAACCGCCATCCGAGCAGTCGAGGCAACGGATGTTCCACGGAGAAACGGAAGTCAACGGCGTCATTGCGGCAAAATACGGCTCGGGCGGATTATGGCCGCGTTTGAGTCAAGGTGTTTTCGCGCAGAATTGAGGAATCTTACTCTCGATGCTCCTAACGCGTGCGAAAAATACAGAAGCCGCCATAATGCGGAGCGCCATCGACTCAATATATCACTGAGGCACATTCATTGCCTTTGATGAGAGGTCTCCGGGGGCCGGCGTCGACCTGAGCACTGGCGTCACGGCGACGGGACTGCTCGCCGATCGGCGCAACGAGCCGGCGCCGGCCGCCTGGAACCCATCACTAAGGAGACGCAAAAAAATAACTTCCCGTTTTTGAGTTATGTGGCGGCACGAGATGATGACCGCCGGTGAAGTGAGGACTTCACCGCGGAGGCGGAGAGATCGCTGAGAGAGCCGCGGAGAGTAGGCCCCTCTCTGCGTCCCTCTCCGCGGTCTCTGCGACTCCGCGGTGAACTCCCTCGAAAAAGGGAACTTATTTCTTTTACACCCCCTAAGACCCATCAAAGCGAACCCGCGGTTACTTTACTCAGATGACGCAACGCTTCGAGTGTGTATAATAAGCCTTGCTTGCTACAAAGGACCAATTCGAGTCGTCAATTTCTTCGAAAGGAAGGTGAGTAACGTGGCAAAGGCCGGCGGCAGGAAAGCAAAGGAAGGCGCAACATTCGCAAATCCATCTGTTTCGAAGCGCGGGACGAAAATGGCTGCGGAAGCCACGTCCAGCCCAAAGAAAGCGGCGGCGGCGGACGCTTCCGAGAATTCAACGGCAAATCGGCCAGAGGTCAATAGTCCGGTTGCCGAACCAACCTCGGCGAAGGGTCCAACCGCGGACCAACACACGCCGGCTCCCTCGCTTCAGGAGGATGTCAGCGAGTTGGACGGCGTTAAGCTCCCCGCCGCCCGTGGCAAGGCGGGAACCTTTGGCGGGCCGAAAGACCGTAGCGCGAAGCCCGATGACAAACTCGCGCTGCCGACGGGACTGCACTTTCAATACGAGCGCTACCGAAGCCTCAATGCGAACCACTTCTACTGCGCAATGCGATGGGACTATCGCCAGAATCACATGAGCGCCGAAGAGGGAAAGCGCTGGTTCGCGAATAAGAAAATACTGGTTACGAATCCGCGCAACGGGCTGGCCGTGGTCGTCCGCGCGGTCGACTACGGGCCTCATGAAAAAACCGGATTGATAATATCGATTTCGCCAGGCGCGGCGGAAGCGCTTGGATTGACGGCCGACGATGAAGTCAACTGCGCGTTCGCGGACCAGAAAGCCAGACCGGGCCCCGTGGAGTAATAGTGGAGAAGAGCAGAAGATGATTCGCTATCCCGCGTTCGATCCGCCCGAATACGTCAATTGGAAACCGGATCCCGGCGTAATCGAACAATACCAGCGCACGATAGAAAGCGACCCGGAGCGCCACAAACCAATTCGGGCGCTGTCTTGCGAACAACTGCTTTCGCTCTATGCGGGCTTGCTTCGAAACCGGTTGCATGACATCGCGCTCAAACGCTGGGTAAAACAAGGAGTGATTTCCAAATCGTGGTTAGGTCTGGGCGAAGAAGCCGCTACGATCGGTCCCGTTCATGCGCTCAATCGCGGAAACGGCGGCGGCGAGTGCGACTTCGTTTCCCCTATGATCCGAAACGCTGGAGCGTGCCATGAGATGGGGATGCCGGTGGCCGATATGCTGCGCGGATACCTCGGCACGGCGGACTCTCCTACACGCGGCCGTGATCTTCACATAGGCGATCACGCTCACGGGGTGCTCGCGCCGATAAGCCCGGTCGGGGTAATGGTCCCGGTGACCGCGGGCGTAGCGCTTGCTTTCCGGATGCGAAACGAACCGCGGGTCGCGCTGACCTGGGTTGGCGACGGCTCCACCAAGTCCGGTCCGTTTCACGAAGGGCTCAACTTCGCGTCGGTTCAAAATCTCCCGCTGATCGTGATCGTTCAAAACAACCAGGTCGCGCTTGGCACGCCTCTCGACCGGTATCACCGCGGTTCGTTTCTGGCGATGTCGGCCGTCTACGGCTTGCCGGGCGCCGTCTTTGACGGCAATAACGTGCTTGACGCTTACGCCGCCGTGAAACTGGCGTCGGACGCCGCTCGCGGTGGGCAAGGTCCTTTCCTGCTGGTGGCCGAGACATTTCGAATGGGCGGCCACGCCACTCACGACGAGCGCGAGGCGCGAGAGACCTTTTCGGCGGATATGTTTGAATACTGGGGCAAGCGGGACCCCATCGCGTTATTCGAGAACTATCTCGTGGAAGACACGATGGATCTCGAAAACGGACGGCGCGTGCGGCGGACTAGCGCCCTTCGCGAGCGGAACATCGCGGTTCTCGCTGCCCTCGAAGAGCGCATTATCGCGGAGGTGGATAACGCGGCGGAAGAAGCGCTCACTAGCTTCCGCGAACGAATGCCGGCCCCGGCCTCCGCGGAATCCGGAGTGTATGCTGATAATGAGAACCTCACCGCCGAGTTGGCGGCGAGAGAGCGCTGATAGGAATCGCGATTATGAAACATGCCGTAGCCCTGATTCTGCTAACGATTGTTCTGATGGGGAGCGCGCCGGCACAGACGCGAAAGAAATCCCACGCTAAGAAACCGGCGGCCAAAAAACAGGCTACCGAGGAGAAGACCGCGCCGCCGCCCGTCATCGGCTCGAGCGTTACGCTAACGACGAAGAATGGAGACCAGGTGGGCGGAACGCTGCTCGAGTTGACCGCCTACAGTATACGGATCAAGGCTGACAACCTTGAATCCACAATCACTCTCGACACCATTTCGACGATTACCTTCGCCGCCTCGGCTCCCAATAAGGACCAGCCGCAAGGCGGGCGGCCCGGCGGGGATTTCAGCCGTTCAATCGAAGCGATTCTAACAGCCTTCCAGTCGCTGGCCGCTGAAATAAGGAACAACACGGGGTACACGGAATATGAAAGACAATTGACCGCTCTCAGGCGGGTGGCGGACAGGTTCGTCGCTAAGCACGGCTCGTCCGAAGACGCGGTTGAATCGCGGTCCGCGGCTCTCGTTGCGGCTGCGCTGACCGACTATACGTGGGCGCGAACGATCTGGACTTTGAAGTTCGGCTACAGCGGCGCCACGGCCGTGTTCGAGACGGATTCACCCGCGGTTGGCGATACATTGAGTCTGTATCCCGATCTCAGGCAAGCAGCCGCGAGCGGAAACAAGTTCAGCGCCGACAAGTTGATCAACGGCCTGTGGAAGAAAGCCGGCGACAACGTCGAGATGCTACGCTCGCTGGCAAGCCGCTCTCGATAGATCGGTGTGAAACCGGTTGTCACACGATTGCATTAAGGGAACCGCCTGGGTGGTGCTCGGCGGAAAGAAGTCATCAGCCACAAGATGCGCAAAGATCTCAAGAGAGAGAACCGCGAGAAGCGGCCGCAAGTAACAAACAAGGGCGAACCGGCCTGCAGTACGCCTTCTCGCCGCTGTGCCGTCTGCGCGTTTTTGTGGCTATTAAACCTCCGCCAGGCGCAATTAGCAGTACCGGAAAAGGCGCTAACGCAACCTACGCTCGGGCATTACCGCCTTCCGGATGAAAGATCGTGAAATGGAGAAACGATGAAGCAAACCAAAGAGTCAAGACCGGCGAAGACGGCGGGGATTTCCCGCCGGCAAATGTTCAAGCTCACGGCGGGCGCCGCCGCGTTCTCGATCCTCGAGAGGCGTTCTTTAGCCTCGCCGCTTCCCGCCGGCCGCTTCGTCGACCGTGTAGTCCTCGAACGCATTGCGGACAAGGATCCAGCGATGCGGCTCCCAATTCTCATCGACCTCCAAACGCACGTCTGGTGGCGGGCCGGTGGAATCAGAACAATGTCGCAACGCGGAGAGACTTTCCTTAAGACGCTTGCCGGCACGCGGGCTGGCGTCATAGGCCGGCCGGTTCCAATAGCCGACATGGGCCGCGTGATGTTCATGGAAGACCTCTTCATGGAAAGCGAGACCGACCTCGCGTTCTTGAACAGTTTCGGAATGAAGGCGGCCTTTGACGGCGTGGACCTCTTTCCGCCTCGCGAGGCCGCGCTGATACGGTCGATGGCTCCGGCTCGGGTCAAGGTTCTTGGGTGTGTCGATCCGCCCGACGGGCAATCGGCGGCCGACTCGCTCACCTATCAGTGCGAACAACTCAAGATCGACGGATTGAAGCTCTATCCGCCCGGCCCCGATATGCGCGGATGGAGAATGGACGACGAGAAGAACACATATCCGCTATACGAGATTCTGCGAAAGCACGGCGTCAAAAACGTCTGCGTGCACAAGGGGCTGCCGGGCATCTTCCTGGAAGAATACGTTCACACGATGGACATGACGCGGGCGGCGGCTGACTTTCCGGATCTCAACTTCATCGCGTTTCACAGCGCATTTCCTTACGAAGCGGAGTTGGCCGAACAAGCGAAGAAAGCCAAGGTAAAGAACATCTACGCCGAGCTGGGCGCGCTCGCGTCGGTGATGGCGTCCGATCCCGCGCGTTTCGCCAGGCTCATGGGAACGTTGATCGATGGTCTTGGAGCCGATCACATCTTGTGGGGAACTGACACGCCGGTCGTAGGGCCGCCTCACTGGCAGATTCAGGCCTTTCAGACCTTCACCATTCCGGATGAGATGATCGAGAAGAACAAGTTCCAGCAACTAACCGCGGACATGAAGCGGAAGATATTCGGCGAGAACGTTGCGCGGCTATTCAACATCGACATCAAGGCCGCGCGGAAGAGCGTGGAGGGCGACCTTCTCTACAAGCTCCGCGAAGACGGCAATCCGCTTCCGTCGACGGTGAACACGGAGAAGTTGTTGAAGAAATGACTTGAAGCTGACTTCATCCGTTCGCCCTCCGTAAGAAGGACGTTAGTCGTTTATGCCGATCGTTACGAGAATTCCGTTCGCGTTTCCCCCGAGGACCACCGCGTGATCCGGCATTCCGAACTCCGCATTGCGAACTCGGGATATCAAAGGCGGAGCCCTTGCTGGAGTTTGGCCATTTTGAGCGGCGCTTTTGGAGGGAAGAAATCGGTTTTTCTCGCCAAACATGAAAAAATCAAAGGTCGGGAAGAGGGATTTATCCCCGCTCTTCTCTTTGACTCCAGTATGAGTGAATAGTAACCGGAGGAGCGGGGATAAATCCCTCTTCCCGACCTGTGATTTTTTGAGATTGAACATGGAATTTTGATTTCGCTCCTTCCGAGAATGGCCACTTCAGTCAAGGGCGGAGCCCTTGGCTAGTTAGCGCCACTTCGTGGCAAGGCTTGGAGCGCGGTCGGTAGCGTTGCGTTTCGTGTGGCGCCGCATTAACTGCGCCGGCTCGGAGGTCATAATGTTTGGAATACAATTCATCAAGGTTCAACCAACTACATACCTGCTCCAATACAAGAAGGGAAAGATCAAGCGCGAGGGGAGCGGGCTCGCTTTCTTTTACTATGCGCCTACGACTTCGCTTGTCGCGGTGCCGGTCGCCAGCACCGACGTTCCGTTCATATTCAACGAAGTCACCGCCGATTTTCAGGACGTCAGCATTCAAGGTCAAGCCACGTACCGCATCACCGACGCCAAGAAGATCGCCCAGTTGTTGAACTTCACGCTCGACGCCTCCGGTAACGGCTACGCATCGGATGATCCCGGCAAGCTCTCTCAACGGCTGATCAACGTAATCAACGTGCTGACCCGTAAAGAACTCCAGACTCTTCCGCTTCGGGAAGCGCTGCGCGGCTCGGACGCGATCGTTCAAGACGTAGCGAAAGGCTTGCGCGAGTCAAAAGAGATCGTCGCGCTCGGGATGGAAGTCATCGGCCTGTCGATACTCGCGATTCGGCCGACGCCTGAAACCGGGCGGGCGTTGGAAGCCGAAGCCCGCGAGAAGCTGTTGCGCGAGGCCGACGAAGCGATCTACGCGCGCCGCAACTCTGCTGTCGAGCAGGAACGCGCCATCAAAGAGAACGAGCTGAACACCGAGATCGCCGTCGAGAATAAGAAGCGCCAGATTCGCGAAGCCCAGATGGACGCCGAGCGCGCCGTCCAGGAAAAACAGCACCAGCTTCGCGACGCCGAAATGCTCGCCAATATTTCACTCGAGGAAAAGAACAAACAATTGGTCGCGCTATCGGTCGAAAACGCTCGCAGCCAGGCGGACGCAAAGGCCTATGGCGTCTCGGCGATGATGAAAGCGCTCGAAGGCGTTGACTCCAAGACGCTGCAGTCGCTTGCGAGCGTCGGAATGCGGCCGGATCAACTGGTCGCTATTGCGTTCCAGGAACTCGCGGAACGCGCCGATAAAATAGGCCAACTCAACATTTCGCCCGATCTTCTGCGCGAGTTGATGCGGCTGAGGGATGGCGAGTGAATGGGCCCGCTGACGGAGAACAAGATTGTCCTGATCACGCGGCGAACCAGGCTCGACGAGCTTGTTGCAAGGTTCAACACTCTAAGCCAGGCTCGGTTCTACGTCGAGCACCTCGGCGCCGATTTCTCCGATTACGTGAAAGAACACGAGACCTATCTCGCGTCGGTTGCGCTGGCTGAGCGGACTCTCAAGGAGCAGGGACGTCTTCACACCGTTGACCGATCGTTTCTCACCAACTTCATCTTTGGCGCCAATGACACGGTCGTCGTCCTTGGCCAGGATGGGTTGGTCGCCAACACGCTCAAGTACCTCTCGGGCCAACAAGTGGTCGGAGTCAACCCGGATCCAAAACGCTGGGATGGAGTATTGCTGCCGTTCGCCGCGAGCGATCTATCGAAGATTATTCCCGAGGTCCTTTCGGCCAAACGCCCGATAAAAGAAGTGACCATGGCCCAGGCGATCCTCAACAACGGACAGAACCTGTACGCGGTCAACGATCTGTTCGTCGGAGTCCGATCCCACACGTCGGCTCGGTACAAGATCAAAGTCGGAAAGAACGAAGAGCAACACTCGTCGAGCGGAATAATAATATCAACCGGCCTTGGATCGACCGGCTGGTTCAAGAGCCTGATGGCCGGCGCGGTCGAAATAGCGAGCAAAGCGTCGGGGACTAAGGTGAAGATGTCGATCGAGCCGAGCTTCCCGTGGGACTCGAAGTATCTGTACTACACGGTCCGCGAACCATTCCCAAGCAAGACGTCTTCGGCCTCGCTGGTGTTCGGCAAGGTGACCGCGAAAACGCCGTTGGAGGTGATGTCTCAGATGGCGGAGAACGGCCGGATATTCAGCGACGGAATCGAAAGCGACTTCCTTGAATTCAACTCAGGCGCCCAGGCGAGAATTACTATCGCGGACAAAGCCGGTCGTCTGGTTGTGTGATCTGTCAGCGGCGCTGCGGACA
>JAHFUG010000366.1:0-2925 GCA_023265195.1 Blastocatellia bacterium
CGCCCTGCCCCTTAGCGGCAAGCAGCTTCGGCCTGCTCGAGGTGATGGCCGGTATGATTCCAAGCGCGGGCAACTGCGCGTAGCGGTTCACGTCTTCGACCGACTTGATCGTGTTGTCGAAATATTCGAGAACGAACGCGAGACCCACGCCGCCCACCAGGCTCAAGAAGAAGCCGATGAGCATGCCGCGAAGCCTATTTGGCCCAATGGGCCCGGAAGGCGGCTGCGCAGGTTCGATCACGCGCATGTTGTTGTGCTGTTCGGCGACCTGCACTCTTGCCTGGCTCTGCTTTTGAAGGAAATCGGTATAGAGCGTCTTCGCGGTCTCGACGTTTTGCTTGAGGATGTTGAAAGTTATCGCGGCTTGGTTCTGCTGACCCGCTTCGGTTTTGGCTCGTTCGAGCGATTCCTTGAGCGAGTTCTCGTCCCGCAGCGCGCGGTCGTACTCGGCCTTGAGCTTTCCTTCCAACTCGCTCCGGCTGCGCGCAATCTGATCCTGAACGGTAACCATCTGGTTTCTGACCTCGATCACCTTGGGATGATCCGCGCCGTACTTGATGTCGAGTTCCCTTGACCTCAACTCGAGTTCGTTCAGCTTCGCCTGGAGCGACATTATTTTCGAGTCGGTGAATGACTCGGTTACCAGGTCGATATTGCCGCCTTTCACTTGCTGATACAGCGACTCCTTCAGCTTTCTGTTCACTTCGGCGGAAGTAACCTGCGTATAGAGTTGGGCGAGTTTGCTGACGGCGGGCGCTTCCTTGCCGTCGGGCGAGAAGAAATTATGCTCTCGGGTATAGTTCGCAAGCTCTTCTTCGGCCTTTTGCACTTCGGCTCGTCGCTCGCGCACCATTGTGTTCAACCAGTCGGAGGTCTTTGTGAATTTCTCCGTCTTGTTGTTGAAGCTCCGGTTGATGAAAGCGCCGGCGGCGGCGTTCGCGATAATGGCGGCCAGCTTGGGATCGGTGTGTGAATAGTTGATGATCAGAAGGCGCGTGTCCTCCAACGGCTCCGGCGACAGATTGCTCGACAACACCGACACGAACGGCGCGAGGCGCGCGCTTTCTTCAGGCGATCGGTCCAACGTTCCTTCAATTTGAACGCCGCTATCGAGCACCGGGGTCCCGCCGGCGTCCTCCTGTTTGAACTTGCTGCCGATAGTTTGAACGGCCTCGAACAGCGATTTCTTCCGGGTCACTTCCATGAATTGCGGGTTGTGATCCAGGCCGAGGCGCACCACCACGTCTTCCAAAAGCGGACGGCTCATCAGGGTGCGGATCTTGGTTTTCATCACCAGCGACGTGTAGTAGGCGTCGTCAGACTCATCGGTGCTTATGACGACGTCGCCGGACTTCACCAGCGTGCGATTCTCTTTCTCGATCTCGATGGTCGTCGACGCTTTGTAGATCGACTTCGTGCGAAACATCTCGAGCGTGACAATAGTCGTCACGATCAAAGCGATCAGGGCGATTAGCCACAGCCGCTTTCGAACCGTTCGCCATATAGCTCCGATGTTGATTCGATCGTCGCTCTCTCCGTAACCGTAGGTTCCGCTGGCGTAGGCCTCCGGATAGCCGACGGCGCGCGGATAACCTGGCCGCGCGAGCGATAGTTCGTCCTGTGGCTTGACCCTCTCGAGTTCAACCCGTTCGTCTGACATACTGAACTTCTCCGATTAGAAAGCCGCTATAAAGTTCGATTACCGATTCGGCGGTGAATCCAGCGCCAGGAACTTCTTGGCGATCTTTGCGTCCGGCCTTTGCGTCTTTGCGAGAACCGTTCTCTTTCGATGCAGCCACGCGGAATTTCACGCGGCATTACAACAATTTACAACATCGGCACGCGCATAACGCTCATGCCAAACGCCTTGATCAGACTGCTTCGGAAGGCTTTTCCTCCGCTCTTCGGCAACTGGATTATGTCGTTGGCCATGATCGGCATATCGTCGGCTCCGCCGCGCAAAATCTTTTTGAGGTCGATCTTGATCTCTTGCCGAGCGCCGGTTTTGGGATCCTCGCGGAATATCATGCCTTCATTGGAAGCTACGCTTGTCGGCCCTTGCGCGATCGACAGGGCTTGCCGAAGAGTCGTGCCCTCTTTCAGCTTGTACTCGCCGGGCGTGCGCACTTCGCCCGAGATGAAGAAGACGTCGGTCGCCGGGATGTTGACGAAATCACTCGGACGGATTTCGCGATCCTGGCTGAACTCGCCTTTGAGCAAGCCGTTAATGTGAGCCGTGAACATCTGATAAGGCGGCGCGGCGGGGTTGTTCTCCGTTTTATTCTCGCGGATTATGTAGGCGGTCGAGCCGTGGTTATCGGTGAGGCCTCCCGCCATGACGATCAATCTGAACAGCGACGGGCGTCCTTCCATCTGATAAACGCCGGGCGTGCGCACCGATCCCTGAATCAAAAACATTCGGCTGTTGTAGTTCTTGATCGAAACCCTCACGTGCGGATTCTTCAGGTAGTTCGGCTTCAGCTTGTTCACTATGAGATTGCGCAATTCGGCGGCGGTTTTATCCTGGGCGGTGATTGTTCCGATGTAATCCAGATCGATCGTGCCGTCGGCCCTAACCGTGTAGGCTCCGGATATCGACTCGGCGTCTTCGACCTGAATCTCGATGACGTCTTTGGCGCCGATGCGATAGTCGTCGTCGATGGGAGCCGGAGTAATCAGCGCGCCGGCGGGTTTGTCGGACGCCGGAGGGGACCCGGCGGCTTTGTCCGCTTCGATTTGCCGCGGTCTATTTTCCTGTGCAGCCAAGATCGAAACAATCAACAATACGCCGGCGGCCGCGGCTGAAGCGCGCGTTAAGATCACCTTGCACTTATTGTTCAAGAGCCACCTCCGGGGAATTGATGAATGAGAATTGGGAATTGATGATTGATGAATGAGAATTGATGATTGATGATTGATGATTGA
>JAHFUG010000366.1:3025-7774 GCA_023265195.1 Blastocatellia bacterium
TTCTCAATCATCAATCATCAATTCTCATTTCCCATCAATAAGTCGCCGCCGCCGCGTCGTGATCCAAACTCGCCCCTTCTGCTCTCGCTTCGTGTTTGCGGTATACCTTGACCCGCCGCCTCGAGGCGACGGCGGCTAGATTCGATTGGACGGCCACCAGGGTTAAGAAGAGCAACCCGTTCGACGGCAATTGCAAGTTGAAGTCGAACAGGCTATGCGACAGCATCGCGAAGATTCCACCCGCGCCGCCAATCGCCAGCCCCGACACCACGGGATCCTGAGCCTTCGCTGCATTGAATAACGTTCGTCCGACTATGATGAGAAACCACAACGCCAGCGCGCCGCCCACTATCCCCGCGTCAGCCACGATCTGAAGGTAGTCGTTATGCGATTGAGCCACTATCAGCGACCCGTCGCTTGCCGAATACATCGGATAAGCGGTCTGGTAAGCCCCGAGCCCGACTCCCAGTATGGGGTTCGCCTCGATCATCGCGATCGTGTCGCGCCAGATCCAGCCGCGGCTCGTGAAGAACGTTTCTGTCTTATCGGGCCCCGGAGACGATGCCACCTTCGCAACTCGGCTTATGACCGGGTCGGACCCGATCCAAAAAATGCCGGCGCCGATGGTGATCACGATCATTAGAACCAGCAATGCCGGACCGCCGATCGATCTCTTTCTTCGGGTTCCGGCTTTTCTTCCCGAGCCTGCCGACCATTGATCGTGAGTCTCATCGCGGGAGTGTTGCATTCTTCTTATCGCGGCCATCGCCACGACGAACGCAAGTGCCGCGGTCAGGCTAATCATGCCGCCGCGCGATAGCGCTAATACCGAAGCGATCCCCATCACCGCCGCCGCAAAGCCATAAAAGAGTCTGGATTCAAGACCGATATCAGACGCGGCAAGAGCAATGGCAAGCGGTATGATCATGCCAATCAAGCCGGCGAAGTGATTGTGATTGACGAAGGGTCCGAACGGCGACGCCGTCTGCGTATTAGGCCGGAACCAGTACAAGCTTCCGTTCCATGTGAAGTGCTGAATGAGTCCAAACACCGCCAGCCCCAGACCGAGCGCCACGAGGAAGTTCGCCGCCGCGCGAAGCCGCCTGCGCGACCCAAGAAAATTGGAGCCGATCATGAAGATTGAAAAAGCGCTGACCAGCGCCAGCGTCGCCGATCGGGTAGCCTCGGCGTCCATCGAGAGTCCGCTCACGGCGCTTTGAGCGATTCCCAGCGCGAGCAAACCAGCGAACGGCAGCGCCGCCGCCGGGACTTTGAGGCTAATCCGCTTATCGACCGCCCACTTGACGCCCCACATCAATATCAGGAGCGCGACCGTCATTTCCCACACCGCCACCGACCACGGCTCGACCGCCCCGTGAGCGAGCGCGGTGAACGCCAGCACCACGAAAAGTCCCGCGGTTATCGCCCGATCCAGAAGCGCGCTCATTGCAAGTCACCCTCTCTTACGGCGAAGTCATCGAGCCAAAGCGTTCCCTTGGCCGGATCGTCATAGCTGTACTTCGGATCGCGCTTCAGACATACAACCAACGCGGCCGATAGAGCGGACGATTCGTTGGCCGGGGCGGGCGCGGCGAACTTGACCGCCACCCGCTGCCAATCGCGTGAGCCCTCCTGAATTTTCGGAGACGCGGCAACTACCGCTGAAGTGCGGCTATCCATCACGACGATCTGAGGTCCGTCCGGGAAAACAAGCGACTGGGTTTTCACCCAGCATTCAAGCGTGTAGCTCTTGCCGGGACGCACCAGAATCATCTGCCGAACCTCGGTTCCAAGCCGCGTGGTGTCGCGGCCCGTGAAGTCTACGCGGAGCGATCTTGCTCCCGCGTGGCTGGCGTTTGGATCGATATTGATGCGGGCGAACTCGCTCGAAGTAAGCGCCCAGTCGAACTGATTGAAGTTCTTATCGATTGACGACTCGAAGCCGCCGTTCCAGATTATTGGGAGATCCGTTCCCGCTCCGAGCGAATCGCACCATAGAGTTCGCGCCCTTTCGTGCAGGCCGGCCGCCGTCAGCGCATTGATGAGCGAGCCAACTTCACTGCGCGGAAGCAAGGCCGCGCTCCCGCTTGCTTCGAGGACCTTGATCGCGTCATCGAACCTCGATTGATTGACCAGGAACCTTGCGAGCGCGAGTTTCGTCTCCGGCTCGCCCGGCGTGATGGCTTCAACCGTGCTCACGCTGCCGCCTGTCGCGCGCCACACCAGGTCGATGGCCGAGTTAAATCGCTGCCTGTTTGATCCGACGGCTTTTCGAAACGAGTCGTACGACTCCGTGATCTTTCCTTCACGCACCAGCAGGTTGGCCAGCCTCCAGTGTGATTCAATATTGTTCGGCGCCAGCGCCAGAGCCGAACGAAGCGACTTCTCCGCCGAAGCGCGGTCGCCTCGCATCTCTTGAACTAGCGCGAGCTGCTGTTTGTATGAGTAGTTGAAAGGCGAGAGCCTTACGGCGTTTTCGGCGCAGGTCTGAGCGTTGGGCAGATCCGGTTCTCCGTCGATCATATACGCTTCGGCCAGCCGTGACTGCAGGCCAGCGGAACCCGTCACATACTTCGAAGCCATCGACAACTCGGCGCGGCTGATCTCTTTCCTGGGATCGGCCAGGGAACCCGCGATAAAGTGGGCGGCCGCGGCATAACCAAGCGCTACTGCGCCGGCAAGAGCTATGAAGACAACCAGCATCCGCAGCGAATATCGCTCGATTCTTCGGTCGAAGGAGAGGGTTTGCATCGGAGACTCTTTGGCGAATCGAGTGGACGGCCGCGGACTGCACGATGATTACAGTAACCGCTCGATACAGTTTGAGCAGACTTCATCCACAGTGAGTTTAACCTGGAAAGGAAACCGCAAATGCGCGGCGCTTAGAGTTGTTGGGGGGAGCGACCCGAATCAGAGCCTCTTCTCGAATCTCAAGCAACGGGGAAACGTTATTGGAGGGTTAAGGGTTCCCTATGCTGCTTGCTCGCCTACGGGGCCATCGTAGTACCTTGGGGGATAGGGGTATCAAAAATACTACACCGGCCGCCACGTGTCAATATTAACAATTTCTCTTGTTGCTACTCCCCAAACTATGGCGCATATCGTTCGGCTTGACCATCTCGTCTGATATGACTATGAGGAGTTAAAGAATTCGTATGCGCTGAAACCGCGCATTCGTTCTCATCATGCGCGCGTCTCACTCCGTCGAAACAAAGACCGGCTTCTCCGGCTGTCTCATCAAACAGTGGAGACGCTGCCCAGCTTCGACATGAAGTACGCTCCGGCCGCCGGACCCGCGGCTAGAATCATGAAAGCCCACCGCCATCCGGTCACGCCGGCCGCCAGCGGAAGGACCTGGATCGAGATTACTGTCACAGCAAAGCCAATGCCGTTCTGCACCGTCAACGCCGTGCCCGTATACTCCGCGGGGCAATGCCTGGCCGCCAGCGCCGAGAACTGCGGCGAGTCCGACACAACAAAGACGCCCCAGATAAGGATGAAGGCGAACATCCACGCCGCCGGAAGCGAGTACGCCATGCCCGATAGCGCGCAGCAGGTTCCGCTGACCGCTAACGAAGCGATCGCGACCGGCGCCTCACCGCTCCATCTCGAGATCCAGCCTCCGGCGGCGCAGCCAATGGCTCCGATCCCTATGGTCAGGAACGCCAGCAGTGGAAGACGGTCCATCCAACTCTCGGCGTGATCGCGAAAGCTCGCGCCTAGATAGAAAGTAATCAAGGACCAAAACGCATACAGCTCCCACATGTGGCCGAAGTAGCCAAGCGCCGTATAGCGAAACGGCTTGTGCCGAAACACCTTGAAGAGCATCGCCGGATCAAATCGAGCTCTTGCCCGCAGGTAGGGCCCGTCTTTGACAGCGCTCTGGATCAACAGGCCGCCCGCGGCCGACGAAAGCGACGCAAGCGAAACCAGCGCGCGCCAATCCAAATCGGTTCCCACGGCCTGTATCAAGTAAGGCGACGCGGTCCCAAGAGTCAGCGAGCCGACCAGCAATCCTAACCGCCAGCCCAATCCGGCCCGGAACCACGTCGCGACTATCTTCATCCCAACCGGATAGACTCCAGCCAGCGTTAACCCGGTCAGAAACCTGAGCGCGACGACCGACTGCAGCCCGCTTGCGAACCAGGCGAACGCCCCGTTGAACGTGGCGCCCAGCAGAGCCGAGACGAGAAACACCCGTCTCGCATTGAATCTGTCCGAAAGATTCAGATAGGAATACAGGAAAGTCCCGGTGATAAAGCCAGCCTGTACGGCAATGGTGATCCACGCGCTCTCGGCGTCGGTTAGCCGCCACTGCCGCCGTAAGATCGGTACGGCGGCCGTGCCGGAGAACCACGTCGACGAAGAGAGCAACACTGATATACAGACCAACGTAAGCGCGCGATTGGCTCCGGGAGCATCGGGTGGGTCGGACGCCGATGTGACGTTGCGTTGATTCAGTTGAGGGTCGCTCAAGCGCAGGATTCTACAGTTCGGAGTGACCGAAGGTAAAGATAGGGGAGAGGTTACAGGGAACAGGGGACAGGTTACAGGGGGCAGGCGACAGGGGACAGGGGACAGGGAACAGGGGACAGGTTACAGGGAACAGGGGGCAGGCGACAGGGGACAGGGGACAGGGAACAGGGGAATAAGTTCGTTAAAGGTCACAGGGGATCTCCTATCTCCTTCCGGCATTCCTTGCTACCAGCACCTCGCCGGAATCCGCTTATCCGCTTTTCCCTGTTCCCT
>JAHFUG010000367.1 GCA_023265195.1 Blastocatellia bacterium
TCGCCACGTTGCGCGTCCCACAGTATGAAGGCTCTTATCGCATAATTTATCTCCTGTATTACGTCCCACTCGGTATGATCGCCGGGCTCACCGCCGGTTGGCGTCCAGTTAAAGCCGTACCCTATTTGCGGAATGATCCGCGACCCGACCGAAGAGCGGCTGGCCGGCAACGCGGAAAGATACCCGGCGCGGCCAGCGGCAGGCGAATGAGAATTGCCGGCGCGATTGCCTTCCTAGCCGCTTTCGCCGCGGTGATGCGGCCGGTTGAAAGTATTCCACGCGGCAACCTCACCGTATACTTCCTCGACGTCGGCCAGGGCGACTCGGCGCTGATTGTCTTTCCCGGGGGCCGCACGATGCTTGTGGATGGAGGAGGAGAAATCCGATTCGATCATGCGCAGCCGGTCCTCCGCGAATCGGAAGCGCCCGAACCGGACTATGTCTCAAGCACCGACGACGCGTCCATAGAGCAGAACAGCAGGGTTGGCGAGGAGGTCGTCTCGCGATTCTTGTGGTCGCTTGGGTTGAGGAGGATCGACTATGTCGTCGCGACACATTCCCATCAGGATCACGTGGGAGGGTTGTTCAACGTTATCGACAACTTCAAGGTCGGAGAGTTGTTGCTTGGGCGCGCTCCGCTATCGGATATCGAGTATTCCAGGCTGACTCGGGCAGCCAGTCGCCGAGGCGTGCCGGTTGGAAGCGTCGCCGCGGGCGATCGCTTCGACCTTGATGGCGTGACCGTGGAAGTTCCCTGGCCGGCGAGGCCGCGTCCAACACCGGTCATCAACGGTAACAACGAATCGATAGTGCTGCGCCTGTCGCTTGGGACGGTCTCGATCCTGATGGCTGGCGACATCGAAAGAGAAGCTGAGGAAGAGATGGTGCGCTCGGGCGCCGCATTGAAAGCCGACCTACTCAAGGCCCCGCATCACGGCTCGCGAACTTCATCGTCTTCTGCCCTACTGAATGCGGTTAGTCCCAAGTTCGCTGTCGTGTCGGTTGGGGAACAGAGCCGGTTCGGTCACCCTCATAGTGAAGTCCTTTCACGCTATCTGAACCGGGGCGTCTCGCTTTACCGCACCGGCAGGTCCGGCATGATCACAGCCCGGACAGACGGAAACACACTGTCTATACAAACCTTTCGACACTAATCTATCGCTTCCACCTGCATTGTCTGATCCCAGGCGGCGCACTCTCGTTGGAGCTCACCGGTTGGAACCCTGCTCGGGAAACCTTCCTGTTCTCAGTGGAAGCACTTAGGATCAGTGGAAGCACTTAGGATCAGTGGAAGCACTTAGGATCAGTGGAAGCACTTAGGATCAGTGGAAGCACTTAGGAAGGGTAAACAAATAACTTCCCGTTTTGATTCCACTCTTGGTTTACCCCGACAGGGGTTGTGTCCTCCAGCCAAGGGTTGCTGTACTCGGCTACCCTGGGACAGAGCCGCGTGATTGGCGCCAACCCCAAAGGGTCCCTGAACGCCACCATATACCGCATGGCATCGCTGGGACAGAGCCGCGTGATTGGCGCCAACCCCAACGGGGTTGAGGCGCTCGATATTTCGGGCTCGATCATCTAGGGCTCTATCATCTCATGGCGGTTTTTGGCTCGAGAAAGGAACACCACCCGTTGAATGAAACCACGTTTGTTGTATTGAGCGAGAGAAATGAGGGGGCAGTTGGTTTATCGTTGAGGACCGGTTACGCGATGGCAGCCACAACCCCGTTGGGGTTGGGCGGCGCGCGTCGTCCGATTCCCAGGGTAGCCGAGTACGGCAACCCTGGGCTGGACGGCTGCAACCCCTTGCGGGGTTGACGGAGTCGATATTTCGCTGTGCCCGGTCTGCAAGACAGGCCGGCTTGTAGTCGTCTTTCGCATTCTCCCGGAGCTTGCTGAAACGACTGGCGCCGCGAAGCCGGCCAGCTTGGATTCATCGTGATGACGATAAGCATGACTGATCGACGCTACAATCCAATCGAACTCGGCACGACATTATTAAGACGAGGACGCCTTCCTCAAGCGTCATTGCGTAGCTCTGGCGTGATAACGCACCTGGCCGCTCTCAGGGCAGTGTCGGGCGTCGAATTCGCGCCGACAGAGCGAAGGTCGGCGGCATTTGAGCACAGGAATGTTCTAATGGCCCCCTCCTCCTCGGATAATCGCCGATTGAAAGAAGTCTGCCTTCCTTTGACTATGGTAGGTCGTAATACCAATCCGCTTTACAATCCCCATAGAACGCGATAAGTTGGCGATTCGGAAGCAGCGGTTCAGTTCAACAGGTTTTATCCGCAATGCCAGGTTACCTGTCGAATGCGCCCACTCGGCATTGCGGATAAACCCATATTCGTTGGGCGAAAAGGAAGAATGCTATGACTACGAATGTGACAGTATTCGGCCTAGACAGTACTCAATGGACTGCGGTCGGTGCTATCGCGAGCGTCGCCTATACCGTAGCGTTCATCGTCTCGTTGGTTTTCATTTATCGACAATTGAGGCATATGCGGGTGTCGACCATGGCTACTGCATTCTCGAAGGCCCTAGATATCCTACAAAACGAAGACCGGCGCAATGACCGCAGAATCGTTTTCGCGCTGGAGCCTGTGCCACTTCAACAATGGACGGAAGAGCAGAAACGTGCTGGCGAGCGAGTTATCCATTCATATGATCAAGTTGGCACTATGATCCGTGCGAGGATGTTCGATAAGGAACTAATTGTGGATAGCTGGGGGAATTCCCTTCGCCGCGCTAAACCTCTTCTGATGCCCCTCGTTGAGGAATATCGAGTGCAGTGGAGCGCAAATGAAATCTGGGACGGTTTCAAATGGTTGTGCGACGAAGCCGAAAAGTTTCAAAAGAAGAAGAGCCCAACCAGACGCTTGACCGAATGAAGAGGAGCGTGGTCAGCCGGATCTTTCAATGCGGACGCCTTTGGAGCGCGCCTCGTCATCGGTCAGCTCATCGTTAGGCGACGGGGGGGGTTATGTTAAACATTTTCTGGGACAACTCAAATATCTGGCTTGTGGGCCGGGGCGTGTGTCGTGTTCGCGAACCGGGCGATGACTATGCCTTCCGAATCCATTTCTCGCACTTACTAGACTTCGTACTTCAAGGTCGCGCGCTGGACTACGCGTTTGTCGGAGGCTCCGTCCCTCCGTCAAGCGATCCTCTATGGAATCGGTTTGAGAATCTCGGCATCGAGGTCGACAAGCAGGAACGGGGTGAGGGAAGTGGAGGGGAGGTGGCCGTCGACGAAATCATACAACTCGCGATTGCGAATCGCGTCCTTGACGTCACGCCGCCGGGGACCATCGTACTCCTGACCGGAGATGGCAGCGGGTATAGTGACGGGAGGGGCTTCATCAAAGCACTCGAGCGTGCTCACAACCACTGCTGGGGCATCGAAGTCATTAGTTGGGACGCTGGATGCAACCGTTACCTACGACACTTTGCCGAAACCCACGGTACTTATCGCGCTTTGGAACCGGCTTACGACAAAGTTACGTTCATAAACAATAAGCGCTGGGCACAAACCGTCTAACGGCGTCACCCATCTCTCGATGCAGCGGAGCGCGCGACCCCAGTTCTTTTGTGAAACCGGAATGGCACTCGCGCCCGCTGATCGTATCGTTAGACGCCCAATACAATTTTCACATAAGAGAGCCTGGAGGCTTACAAGGAGTGCGATAACTGAGTATGCCTTTTAATGATAGTGAAAGAGACTTTTTCGACAGCCTATATTGGGAGAAATCTCTCCCCATTCGAGATAAGTATGATGCGGAGCTCAAGAAGTTGGACTATCTAAATGAGATTAATAAACACCCATTCTACCTTAAAGAAATCAAAGAGTTTGCGCGTGAGGATATTGGCGCACTTGTTAGAGCATATATTGAAGTTTACAAGCGTGCCGGCAGAAGTCCCGATGAAGCAGACTTTGAAGCATTTGCTGACGAGCTAAAAGGTCTCATTCCTAGATTTCAAGATTACTTTGCGAGCCGGTACAGGGGATCATTCTCACAGCTACCGGGGGAGTTAGTAGATAGGATTCTAGAAACTTTATCTCTGCAAACCGGTGAAATTATTGGCTTGGCATTGACACATTTACGTCTCTTTATGAGCGAAACAAATCTAGAAGCAAGTCTTATGAAACAACCCTTGAAGGTTTTTATTTCCTACAAATGGGAAGATCATGCTCAAAACACCTGGGTAGAGAAATTTGCAACAGATCTCCGGGTGGCAGGCATTGATGCAAAGCTCGACAAGTGGGAAGTTCGTTTCGGCGACTCATTTACTGATTTTATGACTTCAAAGATTGCTGAAGCAGACGTTGTCTTGTTTATCATGACCTCTCAATCTGTGGCTGCTGCTGAAGCTCCCACGGGCGAGGGTGGAGCCGTAAAATTCGAAATGCAAATGGCTACATCCAGAAGAATTGCAGGTGAAGAAATGCGCCTGATAGGGGTTTATCGAGAAGGTAACCAGACAGCCGCTCATATACGCGACCACCGATATGCCGACTTTCGTGATGAGTCTCGTTATCAAGTAAGTCTCCAGGAATTGATTGATGACCTTTTACAAAAAGAAAAACGCCCGCCATTGGGAAGTACGAATATCTCACAACGCAATACGCAGATGATCATATCGCTACTTGAGCAAGAGAATAGTGCTTTAAGCACGGAGGAAATTGCTGAGCGAGTTGGAATAAACAAAACCGCGGTGCTTGAATCAATGCGGTTTTTACTCGACGACGGTACTGTGGAAAAAGCTGATACAGGGGCAGGTGGTGGATGGAGATATATACTTCAGTACCACTACAAGAGTAAGAATGAACTCTCGGTGAAAGATCAAATTCTACTCAGGCTTTACGATTTACGCGTACAAGATCCTGAAGGTCCCATTGGTAGCGAACTCTTTAAGGATATGGGGAATGATGATGATATTCACGAAGCAATACTAGAATTAGCAGCCAATAATTGTTTGTCACATGAGGAGCCGATACGAACAGGAGTGGGACCGAACATTCGGAGAATTCCATTTATCAAAATAAATACAAAAGGCAAGGCTACGGCTCAGGCTATTAAAGAATCGATACGAACGGAATCTGGCAATACTTAACCGAAGCCGCGCCTAACAGAGGCGTCAACCTGAGCCGCCGAAGGGGATTTCCTATCGTTCCACCAATGTTACGCAGCGGCCCGGTTACGCCCAGCGTTATGCCGCTTGCGCGCTTAAATGACCTGCTGCTGAACATAGAGAAAAAGATTGTTCCTGAATATAATGTCGTTGTTACTAAAGGTCCTTGGTGATGTATGAGAGAACTTTTTAATGTTTACTGTGATGAGAGTGGTCATCTGGAAAATGACCACCAGCAAGTGATGGTTTTAGGAGCCGTTTGGATTCCATCTATTAAATCCCGAAATATATCAGTTGGATTACGCGAGATAAAGAAACGACATGGCCTTGCCTCAGATTTTGAGATCAAATGGACCAAAGTATCTCCTGCTCAAGAGATATTCTACATAGATGTTTTAGACTTTTTCTTTAATCAACCAGATCTGCACCTGCGAGCGTTAGTGGTGCCGGATAAATCCATGCTTCGCCATCAAGATTTCAATCAAAGCCACGACGAATGGTACTACAAAATGTATTTTACAATGCTCAGAGCAATTTTTAACCCTGATAACTCATATCGCATTTACATAGACCATAAGGATACTCTTGGGGCAGCAAAGGTTAGGAAATTACATCAAATTCTATGCAGCAGTATAAACGATTTATCTTGTGAAATTATCAGTCAAGTTCAAGAAGTCCGCTCTCATGAAGTAGCTATTTTACAGATGACAGACCTATTAATTGGAGCAGTCGGTTATGCGAACCGACAACTTTCCGGGAGCGTGGCAAAGCAGGCTTTGGTTCAACATATCCAAGAGAAAACAGGTTATAGCTTAACTGGAACGACTCCAATTTCTGAGAAAAAGATAAACATCTTGCGCTGGCAAGCAAGGGAGGAGGAAAAGTGAGTCAACCGAGTTGGCTTCCTCCTCTTGTGACACTCGAAATGTATGGGGGAGACTGGAGTCGGTACTTTGAAGAAATATACAACTGTTTCCGACTCGACTTTGTTTATTACAAGCCCTCGTTCAGAGGCACACGCCTCGCGCTTAAACGACATCCGGTAATCGAGGGCAAAGAAGCCACTTTCTGGCATTTGATCTCCGAAGGACAATCTGAAGCAGATCGACGTCCTGATTTGCGTAGGTGCGAAAGAATTTGCTGGCCGCGACCCATCATAGAAAACTGTGATGGCTCATTAGTAAAAGTTTGGGAGAATTTAAGAGGAAGTGAGAAGCGAATCCTACTATGGCTTGAAGAGCAAGAATATTTGGCGGTCTTAGCTGAACGTAGTGGATATATTCTTCTTTGGACGGCCTACACTGTCACACAAACCCACCAGAAGAAAAAACTACAAAAACAATATGAAGCATTTATCAGAAGCTTATAAAATGCTGAAGCCGCCTCAAAGGCGGCTTCGTTACTCCTTCTACACATGGCAGATGAGCTGTTAGAAAGTATACGGAATATCCGTATGGAGTCAAGAAATTTCTTGCATGCTCAAACTCTTTGAAAAATAAAGAGATTGAATGTCGTCAGGATGAGGCATAACGTATTAAGACTTCGTATGGCGCGGCGGTAGGGTCAACTCAGGCAAGAGCCACCTGAGCCGCCACACAAGTCTTGTTGAACTAAGCCGGAATGGGAAGAAAACAGTAGAGTTCGGTTTGGAGTTTCAATAAAGGGCCGAGCCGTTGTCAGGTATCGGTCAGCCGCGCCATTAACCGTCTGGCTCAATCTAATCGGGGCTCGGTTGTAGGTTCGGTGCGGATCATCTGGTCATCTGTCGATTCCACAGCCGTCGCTGATGTGTTCCCGCCGTCCGGGCCGGCTGCTTTTTGATCATTGGACAACGGAGTTCCCACAACGCCGATGATAAACCTGGCGCCTGCTGGTTGTCGCCGGCCAAAGGCGACACTTGTAACGGGCGGTGTTGAATGTTGGTCACGTCGTTGTCCTTCAAATGGTCAAGGCGGCTGTCGGCCGAGAGGGCTGAGTCTGTGCACGAATAACAGTTCGCCCCCACACTGTGGGCAAAGCCGAGCTTCGGGTTGTTCTTGCTGGTCTTGTTGTTCTTGAGTGGTTCAGCACTGGTTTTAGTCCGGCCGGGAGCAGTTCTCGGGCTGTGGCCTCAGCCCGCACGAGTAGATCGTCGGTCAGGCGTACCCGATATCGCGGCAGCTTGATCAGAGATAGGATCTTTAGGACTTCTTCGATGCTCAGGACGGCCGGCATCTCCTTTTCCCGCGGTGGTCTGATCGGGTTGAACGTTGTCCATTGCACGCCAAGAGTCAGCTCGAAGAAGAACTTGATCCCACACAGGGCGATGGTCGTGGTCGCTCGCGCATACTTCTTGACATTCTTGATGCGGAGAAATACTGTCGGAGTTCTTCCTCGCTGATGAGGCCGGGAGATTTGTGATAGTGTTGGGCCAGTTGACGCACCGAGCGCACATAGGCTTCCTGAGTACGTTCAGAGAGCCCGCCCAGTTAAAGAGTCTCGATCATCCTCTTGCTGAGTTCGGTCATAGCTACACCTCCGGATTGGATTGAGTTTGTGCTGAACTCAGTGTAGCGGATCAGGCTTCCAGGTTGAGAATGATCGAGCTATGACAGTCTTCAGACAAGCGCGCTAG
>JAHFUG010000065.1 GCA_023265195.1 Blastocatellia bacterium
TCTTACATACCGCCGCCGAGAAACTTCATCAAGGCGGCGTTGAACTCCTGAGGCTTTTCCATCTGCGGAACGTGTCCGCACTTTTCGAAGACCACCAACTCCGATCCGCTAATCTCTTTCTTGAAGCGTTCTCCCATCGCCAGCGGCGTCAGCTTGTCTTCGCGGCCCCACGCGATCAGCGTCGGATTCTTGACCGCGCCCAGTTTGGCGTCGAGCACGTCTTCGCCGCGGATGATCGATTCGATGATGCGTTGAGTCGTGTATGAATCTCCCGCGTTTATCTTCCGCGCGAAGAACGCGTCGACCGCCGGCTCGCTTGCGAACATCGCCGTGTTGTAGAAGACGAGCGGCAGCAGTTGCTTGACGTGGTCGCGCGTGGCGGGATTGAGGGCGCTGAGAACCGACGGATCGGAGTCTTTGGGCAGCGAAAACCCGGCCGCGTCGACGAGAACGAGGCGGTCGACCATCTGGGGATTAGCAAGCGCGAAAGCCGAAGCGATCCACCCTCCCAGCGAGTTTCCAACCAGCGACGCGCGATCGACTTTCAGCTCTTTCATCAGCCCTCTTAGAAAGTCGACATATGTCGCAACGCGATAGTTGATCAACGGCTTGTCCGATTTTCCAAATCCGATTTGGTCGGGGACTATCACGCGATACTTTTGAGACAACGGACCTATGGTTGAAGCCCAATTCGACGAGTCGCCGCCCAGCCCATGTAGCAGAATGACCGCCGGGCCGGAGCCCGCTTCCAGGTAATGCAGCTTGGCCCCGTAAACCGTCACCCACTTGTCGGGCGCAGCCGCGGCCTGTTGCGCGAGAACCGCGCGGATCGGATTCGCGCCGGGGTTCAGAGTTATTGGTTGCCGCGCGAAAGACGATCTCGCGGACATCAGGGTAAGCGCGGCAAGCGCGAAGCAGAAAAACAACCTACGCATGCGTGTGGTGTTCATGAAGTTTTCTCCCGAAGCTGGACGAATCCCGTATTAGACCCAGACTTTTTCCGCGGGTTCGCCGGATTTACACTGCGGACAATCGTCGACTTTTAGAAAGGCCGAGTCAACATTGATCAATGACTTATAGGGAATATCTCCGATGTCGAGCTTTGCGTTGTTGAAATGCACCAGGCTGCCCACCGCGACGACTTCCGCGCCGGCCTGGTGTATCAGGTTCACCATCATGTTGATGACCTTCCCGGAGCGGACTATGTCGTCGACCAGGATGCACCGCAAGCCTTGGGCGTCGAGATACTGCCTCAGGTGGTACTTGCCGTTGTCCTTCTCGGCCCAGAATATTTGATCGGCGTCCAACGCCTCGCGCACTCCGAAAGCGACGGGAATTCCTCCCGCGGCGGGCGCAACTATGGCGCAATCGGGCAGCGCGGCAAGAACTTCGTGCTCCATCCTGAGAAGCCGCGAAAGCGCCACGTTTAGTACGCGAGCGTTGCCGTGATACCTCATTGCAAGCGGCATCTGAAAATACTGACGTGTATGCATTCCGTTTGGAAACTCGAAGTGGCCTTCACGCAATGCGCCGGTTTCGCGAAGAAGATCCAAAACCGTCTCTTTCGAGGGTATCAACTGCGAGCTTGAAGCTACCATTACTCCTCCAGGTTTAAGAAAGGAAGAAATCGAGAACCCGATTATAGGTTGGCTTGCGGAACGTTTCAACGGCGGCTTGCGCCAATGCCTGTAATCGCTGGTTCGGAGGACCACGACGTTTTTAGTCCTTACAAAGCGTGAACGAAAAGAGACCACGGAACCCACGAAGCAAAAAGGGGCAGGCGCTTGTTTGATCATTTCAGGAACCGTGCAAACATCTCTTTCGATAACACGCCCGTCATCTTCACGTCCGTACCGCTGTTGCTGATCGAGAACGTCTTCAGTGCGTCGGCAACGGGACCGTACTTGCCCTTCTTCGCGACCCGAAGCACGCTAGCCGCCGTCTTCAAGAGCACGTTGAGGTTGCCCGCCATCGAGGCGCCTTGTTCGGCGGTGTCGTTGCGAAAGGTCAGGTTCAGGTCGATGCTCGAGCCCACGTCCACGGATCCAAAAATGAGGTTGACGTTCTTGAGATCCGGCAAAGGCATCGGCATATCCTTGGGCGCCCGTCCCAGGAGTGGTTGAGGCGATAGCGCCAGGCCGACGGCGCCGGGCGGCAACTGCTCCAGCACGCCGGCGTACTTTTGATTCCGCATGATTCCCGGCTGGTCGCCGGCCCTTACGTCGATAGCGGCTTTGACGCCGCTGAGAGATCCAATGACAAGGGTGTCCGAATCGAAGAAGGCAAAGGCAAGTTCGTCGACAGCCTGGCTTGCCGGGCCGCTCCCTGTTATCAAGTGGACGCTCACGGTCTTGTAGTCACGGGAAGAGATCGTGACCCTCTTATCTTCGCGGATCCGACCGAGCAAAACTGTTTCGTCGAAGCTTCCGGTCACGATCCCGACGAAGCTGTCGCGGCCGGCGCCGGGAACGGCTATCGCGGCCGTCTTGAGATCAGACGTCTTGACCCCTAACGCTTCCAATTCGCTTTGCGCCTGGCCTATTAGATTCTTCAACCGGCCTTGCGACGAGACCATAGTCCATAACTCGCTTCCAATAACTCGCTGCACATCCAGGGTGACGACGCCTTCTCCGTCCGGTAATAGCCGCGGCAGACTGGTCTCGCTTCGAGGTTGCGCGGGCGCGGGCCTGAGAGCTACCGAGCCCGCCATCAGAGCGGCGATTGTTATTAGACTAATTTTGTTCGCGATTAATGCGTTGCGATTCATCATGACCTCCTTGTTTTCGACGCGACCGCATCTTGGAGTGCGGCGGCTTGTCTTGTTGTCTTGTCGCCGCTCTGAGTTTGGCTGTTTAGAGTCGACCAATTGCAATGCTGCGTTCGACTTCAGGCAAATAACAGGTCGGGAAGAGGGATTTATCCCCGCTCCTCAATCTGCGGTAAGTTGAACGAATCGTAAACAGAGGAGCGGAGATAAATCCCACTTCCCGACCTGTTATTTTTCTAATGTTTGAGATGTTCAACCAATTCCTTCCCGCCAAGAGCGCAACCCAAAATCGCCGAACTCCAGTGATGTGACAAATACTTGAATTGTCACCGCGGTCCCAAACGCCACGATGCGTGGAGCTGCGCACCGATCGACGCGAATCAAGACTTGACTCATTCGCGAACTTCTTCACTGCCAAGTGTTCCTACAATATCTCTCGCTCGTTGCCGACTCGCCTTGTTACACGCTGGCGGTCAAGATATTCGAGCAACGGAATCGCGTGTTTCCGCGACAGCCCTCCGGTCAATTCCTTGAAGACCGCGACGTCGATTCGGTTGCTGATAGGCTTCCGCGCGGCTATCAGCGACTTCAACCGGTCGAGCGCTTCCGTGTGAAACACCATATCGCCTATCTTGGTCAGCCGTCCTTCGGCCGCCATCAATGTGTAAAGCTTTCGCGCCAGCTCCGTCTGGACTCCAGCCTCACGGGCGATCTCTTCTATCGTCGCGGCCTGTAAAGCGGACTTCCTGATTGCGGCTTCCAGTTTGTCTTTCGCGCCGGCCTCCGTATCCGACAGAGCCGGTCTATGCGAGGTCAATCGCAGGGCGTCGCGTTCGGCGGCGACCTTCCCGGCCTCGCCGAGGCGCGCGATTACCACCCGGAAGATCTCCGGCCTGGCGTTTCCAAAAATCCGCTCTCGAACCTCTTCGCGGCTGAGCCCCAACGAAAGAGGGTGCTTGCGGTGATGATCCGTCAGCATCTCAATGACGCCGCCCGCAAGCGTTTGGGAAACCGGCTCGGATAAGAGGATCAGTGGTTGGTTCGATATCTCAATGGCGCGCTTAGCGGCTATCAATGCTCGGGCGGTGGCTGCTAGTTGTTCGTCAGAGGCCCCGGTGCGCGTTGCAAGCTCGGCTCCCGTCATTCCGGCAATGCCCGCCATCTCCAAAAAAATCGCGGCCTGGTCAGTCTGGCTGGAGTCTTTTAGTTTCTCGAGCCTCTCGAGCGCGAGCGCATCGCGGAGCCGATGCTTTACCGGCTGGGCGTCGATAATCACGCCGCCGCCGATGGTCAACTGAGGTGAATAGCTGCGAATGATGAAACGGTCGCCGGGAAGAGCGGAAAGCGGTTCCTCGAGTCTGAGCTGAACGACGTGGCCGTGACCCGGCTCAATAACGGTTTGAGCCGAGCCTGGTCCGGCTTGCGATTTGTTGAGCCCGTTCCCGCCGGTCAGGATCACCACGCGAGCCATGACCTCCGCCGTGCCGTGATGAAGACGCACTCTTGCTCGTTGCGCTAATGCGCGCGGGGCGGTGGGCAGCAGGTCCAGCCAGGCGTCCAGGAGGCTGCTTGGCTTGAGCCTACCGGCGGCCGCAAGCTGCATGCCTCGCGCGACCTGTTCAATATTGAGCCCCTGAAGATTGATAGCGGTGCGTTGACCCGCTACGGCCTGGCCCGTGTTGCCGCCATGCACTTGAAGGTTTCGTACTCGAGAGCGCAACCCGCCGGGTAGAAGTTCGAGCTCATCGCCGGTGTTCACGGCTCCCGATATCAAAGTGCCGGTAACCACGGTGCCGAAGCCCTTGATTGAAAAAGCTCGGTCAATAGGCAGCCGGGCGACCGTCGCCGCCGCTTTCGCTTCCACTGATTCAGACAAGAGCGCGAGCGCGATCTTCAACTGCTCTACGCCCTCGCCGGTTCGCGAGCTGACGGGAATGATTGGAGCCCCTTCGAGAAAGGAGCCGGACACGAAGTCTTCAACTTCGGCCCTGGCCATCTCTAGCAATTCCGAATCGACCATGTCCGATTTGGTCAAGGCGACCAGACCCGATTTGATGTTGAGAAGCCGGCAGATATCGAAGTGCTCGCGCGTTTGCGGCATGATGGATTCGTCCGCGGCTACGACGAGCATGACGAGGTCCAAACCGTGCGCGCCGGCAAGCATGTTTTTGACGAATCGTTCGTGGCCGGGAACATCTACAAAACCTATCCTGAGGTCGTCCAGGGCGAGGTCGGCGAAGCCTATATCGATGGTGATGCCGCGTTGCTTTTCTTCTTTCAGCCGGTCGGCGTCAACTCCGGTGAGCGCTTTGACCAGCGCCGTTTTGCCGTGATCGATGTGGCCCGCGGTGCCGACGATAACGTGTTTCATTGCTTGTTCCGCTCTTGTGTTGAAGATACAAGAGCAAGGCGACAGCGTCAATCACGCCTTGGAACATCGCTCATTCAAAAACGACAGTGTTCTCTGCGGCTCTCTCAGCGATCTCCGCGACTCTGCGGTGAAGTTCTCACTTCACCTGCGGTCCTCATCTCGTGCTGCCGCATAACTCAAAACGGGAAGTTATGTTTTGAGTCTCCTTAGTTAGTCTCGTAGAGACGACCTATGCTGTAGTCCGAGCCGGTGATTCTCTCTTAGCGACGTTAGGCGCAACCCTTGCGGCAGAGGATGGGTGGCTCCTAACGGAGCTACGACCGCAAAACGGAAGCGGCAGCGGTGGTCATCGCTCGCATCTACAGACAGGTCTCTCCTACGGAGATGCGGCACAAGCGAAACCTAAGCTGATCGCCGTTCCATTGGGCGCAAGCAAGACAGATTAGGACACTAGCCGTGTTCTTCATCCGAGCCCTGTCATTGAGACTCGGATTTATGGGTGAATTCTCGCTAACGGCTGTGGAAATTCGCTGTGTTTGGCGATTCATTCTTTGCAAACGGCTCAAAGCCGTAACGAACGAGCGCGAAGTCGTCATTGCCTGTCGCTGGATTGACTGCGCTCCCGGCCGCTACGATTTTTCGGTCTTGCTGAATCACGATGGAGCTTGCCCAACCGACGGCGCCTCCGATTTCAGTTGCAATCCTTCCACTCGACCCGAAGGTTGTATCGAGGGTTCCGTCTCCGTTGTAACGGGCGAGACCAAAGTCGGAACCGCCGCGGGCTGAGACCATTCCAGCCGCCACAATCATGCAGTCTGGCTGCAGCGCGAGAGCGCTAACTCCGTCGTAACCGTTGAAGAAGTCGGTGGTGACTTTGCCTCCTGCTCCGAACGCCGGGTCAAGGGTCCCGTTGCCGTTGTAACGCGCAATCGCAAAGTCAGTGCTGGGACGGTTCGGCAGACCGGCGTATCCGGCGGCGACTATGCGGCCGTCCGGCTGAATGATCAGTGCCCGAGCCTGGTCTTCGCTGCCAAAGAAGTCGGTGGTGACCTTGCCGCCGGCGCCAAAAGTCGAATCAAGTGATCCGTCCGTGTTGTATCGCGCCAGAGCGAAGTCAGTCCCAAACCTCGGCGATCCGGATCCCGCCAGCAGTATCTTACCGTCGGGTTGAATGACCAGAGCACGCGCCTCGCTGATTCGATCTATCGCGAAAAACGTGATTATCTTTCCGCCATTGCCGAACGTCGCGTCAACGACGCCGTCATTGTTGTAGCGCGCCACGGCGAATCCGAAACCGCCTTTGGCCGAAGTTGCCCCGCCCGCGACGACGATTCGCCCATCACGCTGAAGCGCTACGGCGTATGCCTGGTCATTCTTACCAAAGAAGTCAGTCGTGATCTTGCCGCTCTTTCCAAAACTCGAATCAAGACTGCCGTCGCCGCTATACCGGGCGAGCGCGAAGTCGACATTGGCTCCAGCCGGCCCGTTCTTCGCGAAACCGGCCGCGACGATGCAGCCATCGGATTGAATCACCACGCTATACGCCTTGGCGTTTCCGCCGAAGGCCGTGATGACCCTGCCGCCACGGCCAAACGAGGCGTCGATGCGCCCGTCGGGATTGTACCTTGCGAGAGCAAAATTCGAACTGCCGGTGCTATTGAAGCTCCAACCTGCCGCTACAATTCGGCCGTCTCGTTGAATCGCGGTGCAGGAAGCCTCATCGATGCCGCCCGCGAAATCGGTGGTTATCATCCCGGCGTTTCCGAACGTCGGATCGAGATCGCCCGAGGCCGCCCCGGCTTGGCTGGTGAAAAAAGATGATAGAAGTGTAATAGCTACCGTCAGGGCTGGAAGCGTTCTATGGACGGAAGAGGTGTTTCGTGATCGAGAGGTAGTCGTGGATTCGGCTGTGAGGGTTGCGGTTGTCTGATATGAATTGAATGCCATGTCGTCCCCCCTTTCTGTATGAGCAAATTTTGAGTCACGCCTCAACATCAAGGCGCGTTTTGGAACGCAAAGCACATGCCGCTCGTAACGGCTAGCTCGCGAGCATCGTGTTCCGAGGCGCGCCTTGCCTCTGAAAAAGCAATCATCCGTTCCGGCGTCCTCGACCAGCGCTTGTCTTCATCTACAAACGCGCTCTTTTTGCCGAAGTTCTGTGATTACGCCCTGGAGCATTACTGAAGCCATTAGGAAGCGGCTCAAAGGTCGAGCCATCCGTATCAAAGAACGACTGCAACATCGATTGGCAGGCAGGCGGCCCTCACATTCCGCTGAAGTCCTGCGGTATCAAGCACTAGGTTATTTATGGGATGCATAGTCACGTCATGTCTTTGGCCCACGGCCCGCCATTGCCCTTGAACGCCGCCTTGGGATCTTCGAGCGGCGCTTCGTCAAGGCGTTCCCGTTTGTAATTTGGGTCTTGCTCTCGAAGCTGCTGTTCAGCAAGTCGAATCGTGGTGAAGAGCAGCCGAGATTCACGCCGTGACGATCTTGGCCGCGGACATTCCAGTTGTCGCGCTTGCGGGCAACCGGAGGACGAAGACGGCTTTATGATCGTTCCGGTCACGTCGGGCTGAACGATCAGGTCAAAGTCCGAAATAATGACAGCGTTGACAGAGCGACCTTGTTTGATTGAAGACTGATCTCCGGATTGACAGCATTCGTTTGAATCCGAGGCGCGGCGAGTTACTCAAACGAATAGGACACTAGCTTAGACCCGGAGGCCAAGACATCCAAAGACAGGGTGCTCAGGGGTGGCCCAGACCGGCGTTTGGCCGGCTACTAATCGGGGAGCCACCTGGAATTTGCACCGCCGTAACGGTCAAACCACGCCCGTTCACTCTTGGGCCTGGACCCTCATGGATGTGATGTGATGGCTACAATGGTGATGACCGCAATGCGGCGGCCTCGTTTGAGAACATCGGGGCCATAGTGAAAGAAGACACGATACGCTCCCGGCGTTTTGTTTTGGGCGTAAGCCTCCCACACCTTTTCTCCGTTCTGCCCGACCAGTGAGGAATACTCATGGGTGTTGAGGGAAGGGTGGCGGGGGTTGACTTCCAGGAACCCCAATGTCTTGCACACCTGTTTAAACAAGCCAGCTTCGTGAGGATCGTTCTTGAGCGCCTCCAACTGGCCGGCTGCTTCAAGCGTGAAAAGCAGCTTGCGTTTCATGCGCTCTCATCGTCGTCATCCGTGGCAAAGGCAGCAAAGGAACCTAGGTCCTTAGTCTTTCCTTCACCGGACTGTTTGAGTCCGCGGATCAGAGAGCGCAATGCCTTGGGGTTGTGTAGCAGCCACGCCTCGTAGGCGGAAATGCTCTGGCGCGGATCGAGGACTATTTGGCCGAGATGATTCTGATAGACATCAAAAGTAACACCCGGCATCTCAAGAATCTTCGACAAGAGGATGCGTTTCTTGCGATCAGGTTTAACACCTTCGGCCAAGCGTTCAAAGTGTTCGTCTTTGATGAGAGTCGCCATAAGAAAAACATAGAATGCCTCATCTAAAAATGCAAGTTACAGGTCAAAATGGGTCTAAGACCTCGGTGAGTAGGTGGGATATACAACGGGCCGCAACTCTGCGTCAACGCGAGCGATGAATGAAGATGGGTGCTTAACGGGTGCAATTAAAAGTGGGACTTGCCGGTGAAATATCATCTGCCGAGACCTTCCGCCGTCTGATCGCTGTTCGATTGGGGGCGTTTGGGACGCACGAAGATTCAATGAATTAAGCAGGTCCTGCCCCGGCACCCTGTACGTGCTTGTAAATGTTGTCAAGCAAGGGCCGGATTGGAAGTCCCACTTCTAATTGCACCCGACGCCAGCCCTTTGGAATTTGGCGCCGAGCATTTCCCTGACAATGCGATTCCGAAGAACTGTAGCGAGGGGTCTACAGACCCACGTCCGCGGCGCATCTCCGCAAGGCCGAATGGCTGCCGCCGTTCTTTGAACTGGATCGCCATCCGCGGTCCGCCGTGAAGCAAAGCATGGGAACGAATCGGAGTTCTTCTCGTTCCTAAGCATTAGTCGTTAGACAACCGAAACAGCGAGCCGCAACCGCTCCGCGGTGGCCCGCGTGAGCTATTGTCTGATGGACTCTTTTCATAACCTAACGCACCGGTCGTCTACGGGAAGGAGAGAAACTATTTATGGAGATACTCGCAATTGTTCAGGCGCTGCTAACACGATTGAGGACGCCAGTGGCGCGAGCCACCGGGCTAATATCCATTATCATCCTTGGCGTCCTGGCGTGCCCCGCCCAGAATCCGGTTACGACCGAAGGATGGGTGGTGCTGCCGGTGGATGATTATCGAGCCTTGCGCGCGGCGGCGTTTCCCAAAGATCGCGATCCCGAGCCCGCGATCATTTCAGCTACGCTCACTCGGGTTGAATACGACCTCAAGGTCGACGGCGATCTAGCGGCGGGCGAGGCTCGGCTTACCGTGGACGTTATCAAAGACGGCTGGGTTCGCGTCGCAATCCCCGCCGGCCTCATGATTCGCGAATCTCACCTCGACGGCCAATCCGTCTCCCTCGTAACCCAGCCCTCGGCAAAGGGACCTTCCGCCAGTTACTTGCTGCTATCTCGCGCCGGCCGATTCGTATTGACTCTCGCCATAGCCGCGCCGGTTTCAGCCGTGGCTGGAACTCAAATGCTGCACCTTCCTACAAGCGCCTCCGCCATCTCCCGAGCGTCGATCGTCCTTGCCGGTAAGTCTGACAGCGGCGTTGATGTGCGGGTCACCGGCGGACTCGTCGTCGAGAAATCGGATGCGCCGGGTGGCAGCCGCTGTGTCGCTTATGGGCGAGGTAATGAATTGCTGTCCTTCGCGTGGAAGCGCAGGGTGGATGACCAGCGAGCCGCGCAACCGTTAAGGCTGCGAGGCGCGATCACTCAGCTTATCGGGCTTGGCGAGGACTCGACTCAGATCAGCGCCGAGGTGCAGATCGAGGTGACGCAGGGTCTGGCCAAGGACGTCCGGTTGGAGATTCCGGGACAATTCACCGTGAATCAAGTCTTCGGCGCAATGGTGGCGGACTGGGAGTCGACGCCGCGCGAGTTGATCGTCACTTTTCTGGAACCGGTGCAGCAGGCCGCGCGGTTCACGGTTAGCGGCGAGATGAGGCTCCCGCGGGAAGGCAAGATCGACGTTCCTCTCATGCGGCTTTCAACAGCCGAGCGTGAGACCGGAGGAGTGGCGGTCGAGGTGTTGGGAGCCGGCGAGATCAAGGACCGGCAGGCGCGCGGTTTGGAAGAGGCCGAAGCCGCCGATCTCGGTCAACTCATATCGAGCCGCCAGTCGCCTTCTCTCGCCGCGTTCAGGCTGCGGCCGGCCGAGGGGAAGTCTCTCCGCTCGCTTTCACTTGTCGTCGCCCGCTATACGCCACAGGCGGTGCTCACCGCGAATGTAGAGGAAGCTCAATACAACGCGCTGATCACGGATGACGGCAAGATGCTCATTCACGCCCGATTCGCGGTGCGCAACAATCAGAGGAGCTTCTTGAAACTCAATCTGCCTTCCAACGCCGCTCTCTGGACCGTGTCAGTGGCGGGCCGGCCAATCAGGCCGGGGCGCGGCCCCGACGGCTCCGTATTGGCGCCTCTGGAAAAAGCAAAGAGTGGAGAAGAGGCTCCGGCCTTCGTGGTCGAAGTAGCATATCTCGACCATGTCCCCGCTTGGAATACCAAGGGAACTGATAAGGGTAGGACGAAGGTCTCGTTGCTCACGCTCGATATGCCGATATCGAAATCGAGTCTAATGCTTCACCATCCGCCGTTGTTCAGATTGACCCCGATTCCAGGAAGCTTCAGGCTCTCCCAGTATCAACAGCCCGAGTCCACGGTGCTGAGGCTGGCTTCCGGAGCGACTTCGGGACTCGAACCGCAAACGGCTGCCGCGGCGCCGGAAAAATCGCCGCCTTCGCCACAAAGCGCCGCCGCATCGCGCCCGATGAGGAATCTCCCGATACGAGTGGCGTTTCCTCATTTTGGGCCTTACATCTTCTTGATATCGGAGCTGACAAGTGAGAACCAGACACCGGTCGTCGAGATCGATTTCCAGCGCGAAAGAAAGCGAGGTGAGCAATGAAGAAATCGGTGATTGCGATATTACTCTTAGCCATAACGGCGCAGGGCCGGCAACGCCTGCTTCCGGAGAAGACGATTGCCCAAAGCCTGCCCGGCACGGTCACGTTGTCTCTTGTGGAATTCAATCGCCTCGTCGAGCTTGCCGAGGCCGCGGCGCGAAAGCCCAAGCCGCCCGCGGCTCCGGTTCCATTCATCCTCTCTCGCGCCGTGTTCGCGCTTCGCGTCGAAAACGAATCCGTGTTTGGCTCTCTCAACGTCGATGGCGACGTATTGCAAAAGGGTCCGACTCGAGTGGATATAGCCACCGGGCTCACCATTCTTGAAGCCCAGCAGTCGCAAGCGCCGTTGCCGTTACTGAAAGAAGGAGCGACGCACGCCGCGATAGTCAATGGTCCAGGCGCATTCTCGATTTCAATGAAGGTGGCATGCGAAGTGACGGTCGACGCCGGACGCGCTTCTTTCAGCGTTCAGGCTCCAACGGCCGGCAGCGCGTTGCTCACGCTCGACATGCCCGGCAATCACGCTAATGTCCATGTAGAACCGGGCTTGATTACTAATCGGGGAACTTCGAACGGGCGCACGATAATCGACGCGGCGTTAGAGCCGGGCAAGCCCGCGAAGATATGGTGGACGACGCGAGAGGCGGCCGCTCCGGTTACCCAGCGCGAATTGAGATTCCTTTCGGACGTCAAGACGCTCATATCGGCCGGCGATTCGCAATTGAGGATCGCCGCTTTGTGCGACGTCACCGTCGTGCAGGGCGAGCCCACGGAGTTCAGGCTTCCTCTTCCTTCCGGATATGAAGTAACCGAAGCATCCGGAGCGACTCTGGATTCCAGCGAAATCCAATCCGGCGTGTTGATCTTGAAGGTCCGCGAGCCGTCGCGCCGCACGCATCAGTTTCTGGTGGCCATCGAGCGGCCCAATGCGGACAACAAGCTCGATGCGCCTTTTCTTACCTTGATTGGAGCGCAACGCGAGACGGGCGAAGTGCTCGTCGAAGGCGTCGGAACGATGGATCTCACCGCGAAGGAAGAGGGAGGCTTGAGGCGCATCGACGTCCGCGAAACCGGCGCGGTCGCGCGATCTCTTTCGCACTTTCCGTTGCAGGCGGCGTTTCGATATCACCGCCGCCCGGGCGACGCGCCGAAGCTAGCGCTCGAATGGAGCCAGTTTCCGGACAGCCCCGTTCTGTCTGCGATAGCCGAGCGCGCCACTATAACGACGCTGCTCAATGTCGAAGGGAAGACGCTCACCGAAGTCACGTTGCGGGTGAGAAACCATGCTCAGCCATTTGTGAAGGTCGGTTTGCCGCGAGGCGCGAGTCTGCTATCAGCCGAAGTGGAAGGCGAGAAGGTGAAACCAGTGCTGGGCTCGGACGGAAGCCGCGTGCCTCTGCTTCGAACAGGCTTTCGGCCTTCGGGAGCATACACGGTTTCGTTTGTGTACCTGAGTTCGGGAGCGCCGTTCGCCAAGAATGGTTCATACGAGATGGGGCTTCCCAAGCTCGATATTCCGATCAGCTTCTCGAGTTGGGAAGTGTTTCTTCCGGATCGGCTCGAGGTTAGACAGTTCGCCGGGAACGCTCTCTCGGCGAGTGTCGTCGCCGCGAGACCTCAGGAAGTCTTCGCCGCCGTGGGCCAGGATTCCGACGGCCTGGAGGCGGAGCGAGCGGCCGTGGCCGTTACCGATCTTGGAAGATTGGAGGCGGGACAGATTGGCGGAGTTGTCGTCGATCAGGCCGGCGCCATCATCAGCGGCGCGAAAATCTCCATACTCAATACTCAAACCAATGTTGCGCGCTCAACCTCCACGGACGGCGAAGGCCGTTGGGTAGTTTCCGGAGTGCCGCAAGGCCCTGTTCGAGTCAAGGTCGACGCGCAAGGGTTCAAGAGTCTTCAGCAGGAATTGAACTTTGATGCGTCGCATTCGGCTATGCTTGGGAGCACGCTCGAGATCGGCGCGACGACGGAAACGGTGAACGTGACGGCCGGAGCCGCCTCGCTGCTTGATCGCACGGAAATGAAGATTGATCAGGCGGCGCGGCGAGTGCGGGAGGCGCAGTTGAACTCACCTTCACAGAACGTCTTCAACTTGCAACGAAAGGTCGCGGGCATTCTCCCGGTTCGAGTGGACGTGCCGCACGCCGGCAAGTCGTATCGGTTCGTGCGGGCGTTGGTGATGGATGAAGAAACCAAGATAACGTTTCAATACAAATCGAAGTAGCCCAGGATCACGCGACTAGTGGTGCTCGGCGGAAGTTTCATGGCCACAAAGAGGCGCAGAAGTCACAGAGATGAGAAACAGACGGAACACACGGTTGGCTTCTTCTTTCGATGCTTGGGCCTCCCACGGTTCCGTTCCGTCTTGTGATTGTTGTGCATCTTTGTGGCTGGGTGGTTTATTTCCGTTGAGCACAACTAGCCGGCGTCTCTCGGCCCCGGAAGGGCGCTGGCGTTTGGCCATTCTCGGAAAGAGCAAAATCAAATTCCATGTTCAATCTCAAAAACTCACAGGCCGGGAAGAGGGATTTATCCCCGCTCCTCTGATTACAATTCACTCATACTGGCGTCAAGGGGAGCAGCGGGGATAAATCCCTCTTCCCGGCCTGTGATGTTTTGCGATCTCCTTCATCTGGGCCCGTCACAAGAGTGGAACCAAAAATGGCCAAACTGCTTTCCCTGTTTCAAGCTCTTTAAATCCGGAAAGTCGGACCCATTCTTGAAAGACAGCCCCAGCCGGAACCCCTACCACCGAACCTGGTTTCTCCCGCTCTGCTTTGCTTCATAGAGCTTCGCATCCGCGGCCGCAAGTAACTTCTCCGCGGTTCCAAGTCTCAAGTTGCTCGCCACCCCAAAGCTGACCGTCACGGCCAAGCGTGGATGAACCTTGTTCCAATCATAGCGGGCGACCGAATTGCGAATCCTGTCGCATAGCGCCGTACCTTTCGACAGGGGCGTCTCTATCAAAACAAGCACGAACTCTTCTCCACCATAACGGGCGACGATGTCTATGGCGCGGCAGTTCTTCTTGAATATGCCGGCGATCGCCTTCAGAGTCGCGTCGCCGGTCTGATGCGAAAAGGAGTCGTTCACCTGCTTGAAAAAGTCGAGATCGCCGATGGCGACGGTTAGCGCGTGGCCAAATCGCTTGGCGCGTTCGAACTCGAGCGGCAACCGAATGTCGAGATAACGGCGGTTGGACAGACCGGTCAGGCTGTCTTCAAATGTCTTTCGCTCCAGTTCTTCGGTCTTGTGTTGCAACTGTTCGACCAGCAGCGATTTCTGCTCGTTGGCTTCCTGGAGAGCCGCGTTCAGCACTTGAAGGTCTTGATAAGCAGAGGCAAGCTCGACGTTCTTCAAGCGGTAGATCTCCGCTTCGCGTTCAGCCTTTTCGACCTCGAACTTTACTACAAGCTCCTTTACGCGGTTTTCGGTCTCGCTATTGAAGACTTCCTCTTTCACTTGATTGAAGAGCTTTTGGTGCTTCAGCGCGCCGGCGAGGTCGTGAGTCATCTCGTAGGCGTCGGCGAGCGCTCTATGGGATTCGTACACCCACTCTTTCGAGCCTATCTCTTCGGCGAGCGACAAAGCCCGGCGCAGATACACAAGCGCTTTGCCGGCGCGGCCGTTCTTCGTGTACAAGATCCCTATCTGAGCGAGCGTGGTTGATTCCACATAGTGGTCGCTCAGCTCCGCGGAAACCGCCAGACTCTTGAAATAGCAGTCGAGAGCGCTGTCGAAATCGCCAAGGCTCCCATGGACGAAGCCGAGGTTCGAGAGCGCCGCTGACTCGCTGGCTCTGTCGGCGATCCCGGCGCTTGCCTCAAGACTCCTCCTGTACGAATTGATTGCATTGGGGCTGTCTTCGAGCTTCTGATAAACGTTACCGATATTATTGAGAAGGCTCGGAAGACTGGCTTTGTCGCATAGCTCTTCGGACAGCATCAAGCTCCTTGTGTAGCTGGCGAGCGCGTTGCCGTAGTCCGATAGACCAAAGTATACGTTGCCAATGTTGTTGAGGGCGTACGCGAGCCCCCGCCGGTCGTCTATGTCTTCGGAGATCTTCGCGCTCTTGAAATGAACCTCGAGGGCGCTGGGATAATCGCTTAGGCGGAAGTAGACGTTTCCAATCGTGTTGAGCGCGCTGGCCTGGCCGGTGAGGCCGCCGAGCTTCTCGAAAAGCCGCAACGCCTCGTTGGACCGCGCCATCGCGGTTTCGAAACTGGATGAGAGATAGCTGCAAAAGCCTTCCGTCCGGAGCGCGTACGCAATACCAATTTCGTACGACTCTTTGCTGGACAATCGGTACGCTTCGCGGGCGAGATTGAGCGCCCGGTTTGTGTCGGCCACTCTCAAGCTCCAGGCGAGATCGTTCAGAAGGTCGGCTTTCTGCGTCGCGCCGGAGCCGTTGCGCTCCGCCGCCGCGAGCTTCGCCTCGAGATGTGTTACTTCCTCGCTCATTCGATCGGATCAGCCGCCTTGTTTGTTTCGATACCACGCAACGGTTTGTGCGAGCCCCTCTTCGAAACTCGTGGAGGCTTTATAACCGAGGGAGGCGATCTCTTCGATTGACGCCTGCGAATCTCGCACGTCGCCGGCGCGGGCGGGCTCGTACACAGGCTCGACGACGCCGCCGATGATGCGTTTAAGATTCTCCAGAACTTCGAGGAGGGTGTAGCGTCCTCCGCAAGCAACGTTGAAGACGCGCCCAGGAGCGCCGCCGGCTTCGCTGGCGATCAGGTTTGCCTCCACGACGTTCTCCACGTATGTGAAGTCCCGAGACTGGAGGCCGTCGCCGTAGATCGTGGGCCGTCTTCCCTCGATCAATGCCGTGACGAACCTGGGAATAACCGCGGCGTATTCCGACTCCGGATCCTGACGCGGGCCAAAGATGTTGAAATAACGGAGCGATACCGACTCGAGACCATACACGCGCTGAAAGACCGAAAGGTATTGTTCCGCTACGAGCTTGGACAACGCGTATGGTGAAAGGGGCTGCGGGGCCATGTCTTCGGTCTTCGGCAGCACGGGGGTTTCGCCATATACGGAAGAACTCGACGCATAAACCAGGCGCCGCACGCCGGCGTCTCGGGCGGCGAGCAGCACATTCAGGGCTCCGGTTACATTAGTCTCGTGCGTCGTAACCGGGTCGGCTACCGAGCGTGGAACGGAGCCTAGGGCCGCTTCGTGGAACACGATATCGACGCCTCTCATCGCGGACCGCACAACAGCGGCGTCGCGGATGTCGCCGCGAACCACTTCGAGGCGCTCCGTTATCCCGGCGAGGTTTTCATCTTTGCCCGAGCTGAAATTGTCCAGCACGCGCACCCGGAAACCTTCACGGATCAGCCTCGCCGTGAGATGGCTTCCTATGAATCCCGCCCCGCCCGTGACCAGATAGAGTCGCTTCGACATCCGTTCCTCACTTCTTTATCAAAAAATTTCCCAGCGCCAGGCAGTCTATGCCTGAGCAATAGAACCCTCGCACGGCTTCGCGTGGGCTCGATACGACAGGCTCGCCGAACAGATTGAATGAGGTGTTCAATAACACCGGAACTCCGGTTATCTCTCCAAACTTCACCAGGAGCTTCCAGAAAACCGGCGTCGCCTTTTTGCTGACGGTATGAACTCGAACGAGCCCATCGCCAAAGACGGCGGCGGGCATGATATGACGCTTGTCGCGGTGAATCCTGCTCACGCCCTGAAGGAAGCCGGTTAGATTGCTGGGCTCGAAGTATTCGGAAGCCCGCTCTTCGGGGGCCGAAGCGGAGAACGGCCGGAAGTCTTCGCGGTGCTTTATGTAGGTATTCAAGTTGTCGCCCATCATCTCCTGAAGCGGCGAAGCTAGAATGCTTCGCGCGCCAAGCGCGCGCGGACCGAATTCCATCGGACCATTGAACCAGCCGGCGATCCAGCCCCGCGCAAGCAACGAAGCGAGTTCCGCGATAAGCTTGTCCTCGGTCAGGAAGTACTCGTAACTGAGTTTGCAATTGTCCAACACCTTCTTGATCTCTTCCTCGCCGAACCCCGGGCCGAGGAAGACTTCCTGGGCCCCAATGGTTCTTTCCCCGTGACCAAGCGCGTCATGCCACTGATAGAGCGCCGCTCCGATTGCACAGCCGGCGTTGCCCGCGGCCAGTTGTACGAAAACTCGATTGAAGCCGGCGCGCCGCTCCACGGCCGAGTTGGCCAGGCTGTTTGACGCCACGCCGCCTGACATGCAGAGATTCTCTTCGCCGGAGCGCTCGCGATGGCGGGAAGCGATCTCCACCATTACGTCTTCCAGCCGCCGTTGCAAACTCGCCGCGACGTTGCGGTGAGTTCGGCTCAAAGGCTCATCCTTCGCAAGCGGCTTCAAATTCGTCCTCTTAAAAAACACCGGCGACAAACTGGGCGCTCCGCCAAACGACGAGTCGAAGTAGGCGAGGTTGACCCACGGCAGGCCGTCCCGGGTCACGCGCACCATATCCTTGAACAAACCGTCGAATTCATTCTCGCCGGTCGGCGCAAGCCACATCGTCTTATGCTCGTCGCCCAGAAAGGAGAATCCCAGCGCCGCCGTGACGGCGTCGTATACAAAGCCAAGCGAGTTGGGAAAGCGGGCTTCGGACTGAACGGTCAACTTCGCCCCGGCTCCGGTCAGGAGCGAGCAAGAAGTCATGTCGCCCACTCCGCCCGCCACGATGACGGCGGAACGCTCGAAGCCCGATGCGTAAAATGCGCCCGCGGCGTGCGCAAGCTGGTGATTTATGGTCACACAGCGGCCATGTTCGAGTAGCCTCGATTGCGCCAGTTTTTTTGTTCTCAGCCTTTGCCTCAGGTTGTTCAGACTCTCGACCAGGTAATAGGGGAAGGCTTGCACGGAAGATAGACCCGGCGCACGAAACACTCTGGCCGCGCGGAAGGTCAAGCTGCGGCGAAACAACTTTGACGGCTCAAGGTAATAGGCGACATAGTCAACATCGTCAAACCCGATACCGCCTTGCTCCAGGCAAAACTCGATGGCGCGAACCGGAAGGCCGCCCGAATAAGTCATCCCAACGTGACGGACGCGAGCCAGCTTTTCCTCCTCTATAGCCGCCACCACCGCGCCATCGCGAATGAGAGCGGAGGCTGCGTCGCGCTCCTGACCTGAGACGCCAAGTATGTTCATCCAATCTCCGTAGACTCGTTCCTTCCGCGAGATTGCCAACGACTCGCGCGGCATCCTGAAATTATCATCCGGAATAGAAGCAGGCAATGAAAAACGGCGGTGTGAGGGACGCCGCAAAAGACGCCTCAACTCCCAACTTCGCGGTGGAGCCTTTTCGCGAGCCGCTTTACCGCAACGTCTAGAGATCTTGGCGGTTTGATTGGGAAGATGCTTCGAGCGAGCGGCGCTTTCTTGCGCCGGAACCGCGCGGCAAGCGCCAGCATGTCCGCACAGTCGGGCACGTGCTTGCGAGCAAAGTTGCGCCGCGTGACGATCTTGATTATCTCCTCTTCTATAGCGTGCAGGTCGTGCCAGTCGCCGATCTTATCCTGGAGATGGCGGAGCCAGCCGATCTCTCGGGCGGGGTCCGCAATTCCCATCATGGATATCAACTCGAGCAGATATCGCAGCTTCTTCGCGGCGATTCGAACCTTGTGCAACTCTATCGGTGCGCTCGCGGGATGGGCCGCCAACGCCAACGCATGGAACTCGGCGAGCCGCCGCTCCAAACGCCCGGCGGCCGCAATGCGGATCCCGATTGGATTCAGGAGAGTCGTGGCGGCCGGCAAGACCGATTGAAGGGCGGGTTGCGAAAGGTCCGCCGCGTCACTTATCAAAGAGCCGCTGGAATCGGGATTGGGCGATAGAGCCGGGGTCAGCTCAAGCAGAGCCGCTGTCTCGCTGAAGCCATGCGCATCCAGGTAGAGGCGGCTTTTCTCCGAATTACGCTCTCTCTTCCCGCGCAATATTGATGTTAGGAGCTCGAATCGCCTGGCCTTGGCCTCGACGGACTTTGGGGAATAATCGGAAATCAGACCGAGGAAAACATCGGCATTCCTCACCTTGGCAAGAGCTCTCCGCGACCGCCGCAAGCGCTTCTTCACTTTTCCGACGGCGGCGTTGATTTTCCCGCCGCCCAGGCCGCCGTCTCTTGTTTGAAGCAGGTCGAGAGACGCTTGCAATCTCCGAGTGGCGACGCGCATCTTGTGAATCGCCTCGGGCTCGTCAGTCCGCAGCACGCGGCGGCGAAGGCCGATCAGAGCGTCTATCTGCGATAGCAGTATCTTGCCCAGGATTGGATAAGGTTCGGCTTCGGCGGCGATGGCGCTGGAGTGATCCGCCAGGGAATCAGGTTCTAGCTCGGACATGACATCGGGAGGGGACTCGCCTAAGCTTCCACAAACTGCTTGAACTTGCATAAGGCGCTCCACACCGCTGACTGTGCATTAGCGCCCGTAATCCTGGCCCAAAATTTTCCAATCCGTCCCTTTGCTTTCCAATTCGAGAAGACGGCCAGAACGCGTGTGCCCTGGACGGTGGGTTCGAGGTGCACCTCCGCGGATAGCGGAACATCTTGCGACAGCGACTTCCAAATGAGGAATCGTCCGTCCGCCCCGGCGACTTGTTCGACGTCCACTTCTGTTCTAACGGAAGCAGGCGATTCGATCACCCATCTCCAGACGCGGTCTCCGATCTTTCGCACTTCGGTGACTCCGCCGATAAAACGCGGCAGGTTTTCCAGGTGTGACCAGACCTCGAAGACGCGTTGTGGCGAGGCGTTGACTTCTATGATCTCGCGGACGTCGGTTGATTGATTGGATACGAACAAGGATCGGACCATCGAAAGCAGTCCCGACGCGGTCAGCATCGCTCCGGCGGTTATTGCGACCTTACCGGCCACGCCATCCTTCCTCAAGCCGTAGCAAGCAAGGGCGGCTCCCGCCGCGGCGGTTATCAAATCATAGCGAAGCCCCTCGCTCTCTCCTTCTTTCAAATCAGTGGTTGTGCTCATAATACGAATCGCTCTCTATTCGGGCATTAGCGTACACCGTCGACTTAACTCGAAGCCGGATGGGGATTGAGATAGTCGATCCTCACCGGCTCTGTTTAGCACTAGATTGTCGAAAGTGCGCTTAAGAGGGCCAAAAACCGGAGACAAGCCTTATTCTACACTATGTTCGTTCAATTCGCCGCCACTTATTCCGAGAAGTCCGGGAAGCGGAAGATAACCACGAAGAACGCGAGGATCGAGAAGAAAGACCCGCGGAGAATGATGATTGTTTCAAGGTCCCTGGCGAGCCCGTTGCGTGAATAGAGGCGTCAGCTTCGCGGGAGCGCTCACCATCAGCCCGTCAATACAAACTTGGCGTCAAATCGTATTGGCGCAGACCCTGCTTGAGACCGGTCGTAATGGCGCAGCATTGGTTTCCGTTAACGGTCGCCGTCTTGCAGAGGTTCTTTGCAGCGGTTCCAGGATGTTCCGTGATATAAGGTGAGCCGCGACCATACTGTTATGGGGTCAGTCTCACTATTCAACTTTGGGATTGCCGCCGGCTGGAGGAGATCATGGATAACAAGAGCATAGTCATTTGCTGTGACGGCACCAACAATCAGATCGAGGATCATCCGACGAACGTCTTACGGTTGTTCACTTCTCTCGAGCACGACGCCGGGCAGGTCATTTACTACGACCCGGGAGTTGGCACGATGGCTCAGCCGTGGATGACTGGGCCGATCCGCAAGAGGTTGTCTCTCGCGTTCGGACTGGCGTTTGGCTCCGGCTTCACTCGCAAGCTGGAGGAGGCTTACCTCTTCCTCATGCAAAACTACAATTGGGGAGACAAGATTTACTTCTTCGGATTCAGCCGGGGCGCTTACACGGTTCGGGCGCTCGCGGGCATGATTCGGATGTTCGGTCTCCTCGACAGAGACCAGGAGAATCTCTTGCCTTATTTGTCGCACGCCTATCAGTCCGCCAATTTCGACGCCGCCGACCGGGTCAGACAGTTCAGCCGCCTCGGTGTGAGAGTGAGCTTTCTTGGCTTGTGGGACACGGTGACATCTCTGGGATTCGCTTACAAGCGGAAGGCCCTGCCCTACACGACGAACAATGAGATAGTCGACGTGGTGCGTCACGCGCTTGCCATCGACGAACGCCGAGCCTATTTTCGGCAGAACCGCTGGGGTAGTTTTTCCAGAACGCGTAAGGCCGTCAACGCCGGGCAGCCCGCGAACAGGCAGCAGGACGTCAAAGAGGTTTGGTTCACCGGAGTTCACTCGGACGTTGGGGGCGGCTATCCGGAACGCGATCCCAGAGACGGTTCCGATCGAAGCCAGTTGTCCAAGATCACGCTGCAATGGCTGGTTGAAGAGGCGAAGCAGTTCCAACTGAGGATCAACAATCAGAGATACCGGCAGGCATTGCAGGGCAAATCCAACGCCGTTGAACTCAACCCCGCGGCACAGGCTAACGAGTCGCTTGTTGGGCCGTGGTGGATTCTCGAGTTTCTTCCTATGAACTACACCGTTCGGCGGCGCGAGTTCTTCGTGCCGCACGCGCGCCGCCGGACAATTTATGCGAATGACGTAGTTCATCAGAGCGTCATCGACCGCAAGCATGCGACGGGCTATAACCCGTCGAACCTGCGCAAGGCGGGCAGTTGGGACGTTAGCGGCGGGCCGCTTTCCGCGGAGCCTTGGAGCCTTGAGGCAGGGAAGCCGGCGCCCCCGCCACCGGAACCGGCGTCGCGAAAACTAACGAGGGGGCTGACCGCGGCCGCCAGTATCATTCTTGCGGCGGCGCTGGCGTATTTTGTAATTTCCGGATTAGGCGCCGGCCTGGGTGTTCTCTGCGATGTGAAGTGGTTGAGAGGGGGGAAGAGTCTCTGGAGCGGCGCAAATTGGCTCTCTACTACGATCGCGTGGGTGCTGGGCGAACAGGATCATTGGGTGAGGGTGCTGAAGGACACGTCACCGCTCTTTGTTCCGATGGCCGTGCTTTTGTTGGGAGCGCCGCTTCTCGACAAGCTGAGCGGGCTAGGTGGGTACGAATCGCACGTGCATGAAAAACTGTTGCACTTGAGGTGGAACGGCTACGACAAAGTGCGGGCGGAGAAACAGATGAGGTCTCTACGATCCGATGGGAGGAGCGCATACCTGCTTGCGCTTCGATACGATCTTCTGTTCCCGTTGTTCTACGGCCCGGCGCTGATCTTCGGATTATGGCAAGCGATTAACCTTCGAGGCAACGTGAGCGAGTGGTTCTTGATGCTGCCGGTAGCTACGATGGTGTTTGATTGGCTCGAGAATTCGATGCTGCTCGGGCAAATTCCCCACTACATTGACACCGAGCCGCCTGGAGCCTTGAAGGGCTGGGCGATTACTCTCGCGAGCATAGGCACGACGGTGAAGATATTGACGCTGATGGTGTCACTGCTTCTGCTTATTGGCTTGGCGCTGCGAAGCCTTT
>JAHFUG010000368.1 GCA_023265195.1 Blastocatellia bacterium
TTGATGCAGAGGCGCCGTATTGATTGCTTTTTCTCTCTAACGATACGTGGGGCGCCAACCCTATTTCTTAGTCTTTACCTTCCGCGGTTTTCTCGCGCGAGTTGAGCCTTCGCCCTGTTTGCCGCGGCCCGTTGACTCCTGATACCACCGAGCTCCCGAAGCATAGTCCTTCTCCAACTGCCGCATCAGCGCCAGCGACCGTCTCTCTTTGTAATGAGCGCATGCCACCAATATCGCATTGATCAGGGCCATAGGCGCCGCGTATGAACCGGTCATCGAGGGGCTCGCTACGGTCGCGGTCAGATAATGGTCCGCAAGGCGGGCTATTGGCGTCGTGTCGCTGTCGGTGATCGCGAATGTAGTCGCTCCGCGCGCGTTGGCTCGCTCGACCGCCTCCACCGTTTCGCGAAGACACCGGCCGAAACTGATCGCGATCAGCAGATCTTTATCGTTCATCATATCGACTCGGTGCTGCAGGTTGCCGGAGCTTCCAACCGGCGCCTCGCCGGCCAGGCTCAGCGGGGGCAGACAATATGCGAGAAACCAAGCCAGCGACGCAGCCAAATCCACGCCGACCACGAGTATGCGCCGCGAGCGGTGAACTAGCTTGGCGAGCTCGATTATTCGCTCGACGTCGAGGCTCGACCTCAGCACGCTTAGGTTCTCGGAGTCCCGCTCGACGCTGTGACGTATGCGATCGGCCAGCGTGCGGTGCTCGCGAGCCGCCGCCTTCATCACCGTGTACGGAGTTATGTGAGTGACGAAGTGGCGCCTCAGATCGGCCGCGAAATCCGCGAAGCGATCGTAGCCCAGCGCCTGAATCGTTCTAACGATCGTCGCCGCGTCAACTCCGAATCGGCGGGCCATCTCACGAGAAGACAAATAGAAATTCTCGCCGGGATTATCCAGGATGGCGCGAACCAACTGTTGGCGGCGCGGGTTGAGGCGCGGCTGCGCCTGCGCGAAGCGGACTTCGATTGGAGTGGCTGAAGGCGCGGGCTTTGGGCCGCTCGATACGGTTTTTTTCTTTTTCACCGTTACATTATCCTCGACTGCATTTTTCGATTATCACTTTGGCGCCGCGAGCAAAGAGTTTCTAACAAGGGATGCATCCTGGCGCAAGCCGGCTCCAGTTGAATTCAAGGAGGCGCAAGAGAATTACTTCCCGTTTTGACCGTCTGCTGGGGATTGAATGTACGGGCGGCCCTCCAGAGCCGCCGACAATATTGTAAAACTGTTGCTAGAATACACAAGCAGCATCCCCCGTGAAGGGCTGCGGCCGCGAAAAGGGCGCGGCGGAACAGAGACTGATCTCACAGCAGAGAAGCCTTCTGGAGAAACGACCCGGCAGGACCACGGAGGGAATCGTGGTCGATCAAAGGGCAAAACCAGCGCGGGTTCTGGAGGTGAAAGCGATGTTTGAGCCATGCAGAATCGCAAGACAAGAGGTAGCTCGAGCGTACGAGCGGCTGATGCCTACTCGCCGCCATAAGGTAGGGGCATCGGCCGAGCCTGTCAAGATCGTCGAGCCAGAGGATGAGATCAGAAGCAGGCAAGGAGGTGGGCAATGAGCACCAAACAAGCCGCGATATATGCACGAGTGTCGACACGAGAACAGGCGCTCAAGCAGACGATCGACAGCCAGGTGGAGGCTCTGCGGCAGCGAGTAGGAGCTGACGGGATCGAGTTGGAAAAAGAACTGGAGTTCATCGACGATGGGTACACCGGGTCAACACTAATGAGACCAGGGTTGGAGCGGCTGCGAGACTTGGCCTGGGAAGGGGCGGTAGATCGAGTGTACGTACATTCGCCAGATCGACTGGCCCGCAAGTATGCCTATCAGTCAGTTTTGATCGAAGAGATGCAGCACAGCGGGGTGGAAGTAGTATTTCTGAATCGGGAATTGAAACAAACGCCCGAAGACGAATTGCTACTGCAAGTGCAAGGGATGATAGCCGAGTATGAGCGGGCTAAGATCATCGAGCGAAATCGGCGAGGTAAGCGTCACGCGGCGCGAATTGGACAGGTGAGCGCATTGGGAGGAGCGCCCTACGGACACCGGTACGTGAACAAGCAGCAAGGAGGAGGTCAAGCTCGGTATGAGGTGATTGAAGAGCAAGCGCGAGTCGTTCGGCGGATGTTCGACTGGATTGGGGCGCAGCGAGTGAGCATCCAGGAGGTTACGCGGCGGCTGGCAAAGGCCGGCGAATCAACAAGAAAGGGAAACAGCTACTGGGATCGGGGAACGATTTGGGGGATACTGAAGAACCCGGCTTACAAAGGAGAGGCGCTGTTTGGCAAGACACGAACAGCACAGCGTCGGCCACAGTTGAGACCCCCCGAGGACACTCACAGCAGCCAAAGCGGGAGCGGGGTTACTACGAGGCGCCGCCCGAGGAGTGGATCACGATATCAGTGCCGGCGATTGTGGAAGCAGAGCTGTTCGAGATGGTTCAAGAACAGTTGCGGGAGAATCAGCGGCAGTCCCGCCTCCGTCCTCACGGAATGAAATACCTGCTTCAAGGCCTGATCGTATGCAAGGCGTGCGGCTATGCCTATAGCGGAGTCAACCAGAAATCACGTACGGGTACGGGCGGCTACACTTACTATCGGTGCAGCGGCGCAGACAGGTATCGGTTTGGCGGGCAGAAGGTGTGCAGCAACCCGGCGATCCGGGCGAATCTGTTGGAGCCGGCTGTGTGGCAAGAGGTAAGCACAGTGCTGGAGCAGCCCGACAGAGTAAGTGAGGAGTATGGCCGTAGGTTGAAGGCTCTGGATCGACAGCCCGAATTAGGAGCGATTCAGACTCAGATTAGACGGCTGGACCAAGGCCGCTTGCGTTTGATTGAGATTTATACTGAGGGTTTGATAGACAAAAAGGAGTTTGAGCCACAGATAGCGAGAATCAAAAAGCGCATTGCGGAACTGGAAACCGAAGCCGAGCAGGCGGCAACCGAGGCAATGCTCCAGCAATAGCTGCGTCTGATAGTTGGATGGCTGGAGGATTTCAGTGAGAGGGTCAAGGGGAGACTGAACGAAGCGGACTGGGGGACAAAGCGAGACCTGATCCGGACGCTAGCTTAGCTTAGCTAGACGAACAGGTAGTCTCGCTGATCCCCACATCGTTGAACATTCACGACGCGATCATTGTGGCTACGGCTTTGGTTTACAAGGATGTTTTGAAGCTTCCAGTCGTGGTAATCACCAAAGACGCGGAGATCACGGCTTCGGGTCTGGTTAGAACTTGTTGGTGAGTATTGGACGGTTGGCAACACGTTTTTCACTAGATGTCGTCCAGCCCAGGTGGGCAGCACGGTACACTCCCTAACGAGTTCCATTCGGATCTTGCGCTCGCGCCCTACCCGATTCAATCATTATGCACTCACTGTAGCCGTTCACTTCAAATCTCCACGGCACCCCTTTCCAACCAACCTAACCTGTCTCCACGGCACCCCTTTCCAACCAACCTAACCTGTCTTGTTTGCGATCTCCGCCGGCGGCCTTCAACTCCGCCACTGCCTCTCTTGCCGTTCGTACGTCTTCCAGCGTTTCCAGACACTCGATCAAGCCTTCTCAGTCGCCTGCATTCACCAGAGCAAAGGGCCTTCCCTTTACGGTGATGAGCTGAACGGATTGCAGAGCCTCCGAACCTGTCATTGAGCTTTAAAACTAAACTGCCCGGCTACGGACCACATACCTTCACTCCCAGTCAATATATTACGCAGGGAGAAGGTCGGGGCGGAGCATTGCCGCTGCGCGCAGCACCGCAGCGAGCGCCGCACTGATGTCCTGAAGATTCGTTGCGGCATCCAGCGAGAATCGGATCATTTGTCGCGATGCACCCGCTTCCGGCTTCATCGCCTTCACCACGTGCGACGGCTCGCCGGAATCCGCCAAACAGGCGGAACCCGACGAAGCGCATACGCCTTCCTGATCGAGCAGGATCAACAGCGCTTCAGACTCGATTCCATCGAAGGTGACGTTGCTGGTGTTGGCAAGCCGCAACGTTTTGTGACCGTTCAACTCTGTGTTCGGAATTGAAGTGAGTATATTTACCCTTGAGTTTGTAGGACTGCACGACGATATCCCAGGCCGCCCGAAAGATGGCCGCGTCTCCTTGCCGCTGCCAGAACTCGATGTCAAAGGTCCGATCCGCATCCTCGATTCGCACCAGCCGGGACGTTACAACCTTGACCTTCGGAGCGGATTGAGCCGTATGATCATCGGATTCGTTCGTTGGCGGCACAGCAGTGCGAGCGTCGTTTACATCCGGGGTGTTCACGGCCTAGATAATAGCATGCGGCCGTGACTTGAGCCTCTTTGCGCAGCAGCCCGTCTCCACGGCGCCGCCGTCGCCACGGAGGCGGGATTCGCTTCCGATTGGGCAATGGCTTGCCAACTTTGTTCATTGAACATTGGACTCGTTGGGCGTAACTTAAACCGAGCAAGTCGGCGGCAACAACTGATCGAGGAGCCAGATGAACCCAAACGAACTCTATTCAACTCTGTCGCGTGAACTCGAAGGCTTCAAGGAAGCAAAGACCTTCAAGTACGAAACGCCGCTCGAAAGCGAGCAGGGCGGAGACGTCATGGTCAATGGCCATGAAGTGGTGATGCTTGCCTCGAACAACTATCTCGGCCTGGCCAATCACCCCAAGGTGAAAGAAGCCGCGAGAAAAGCGCTTGATCGGTGGGGCTACGGTTTGGCTTCGGTTAGATTTCTCTGCGGGACCGAGCCGATTCACTTCGAACTCGAGCGGCGAATCGCCCGCTTCGTCGGCTGTGAAGCCGCCATATTGCATTCGTCCTGTTTCGCGGCGAACGAGGCGTTCTTTTCCGCTCTAATTGCGAATGATTTTGGCCAGGCCGATTATCAAGACGTCATTTACAGCGACCAGCTCAATCACGCCAGCATCATCGACGGCGTCAGGCTTTGCCGAGCTATAGCCAAGCAAACCGTTTCGCGGTTGTATCGCAACGGCGACGTTAACCATCTGCGCGAGATGCTCGAAGAGGACCGGGCGAAGAACTACCGCATCAAGATCATCGCAACCGACGGCGTCTTCTCGATGGAAGGGTTGCTGGCTCCGCTTGCCGAACTTGTCGAGTTGGCGCGCGAGCACAACGCGCTTCTCTTCGTTGATGAGTCTCATGCGACTGGGGCGTTGGGCAAAACGGGACGCGGGACGATTGAAGAGTTGGGCGTGTACGGAAAGGTAGACGTCGTGACGGGAACGTTCGGCAAAGCGCTGGGCGGCGCCTCCGGCGGGTTCATCGCTGGACGCGAACCGCTTATCGAGTTTCTCAGACAGAAATCGAGGCCCTACACGTTCTCCAACACGGTGCCGCCTTCTGTGGTGATGGGCTCGATAGAAGCGATTGATCTGATCGAGAACGATCCTTCTATCGTAAACGGCTTGCGTGAGAACACGGAGTACTTTCGGCGTGAGATAGTCCGCTTGGGGTTCAAGATCATCGAGAGCCGGCATCCCATCGTTCCAATAATGCTGGGCGAGGCGGCGCTGGCTCAGGACATGAGCCGAGAGTTGTTGCCGGAAGGCGTGTATATCAAGGGTCTGTGGTATCCGGTTGTTCCCAAGGGCGAGGCAAGACTCCGGGCGCAGATATCAGCCGCCCATACTCGCGACGACCTGGATCGGACCCTGGCGGCGTTCGATAGAGTCGGGAAGAGGTTGGGAGTAATTTGATTCTCTTGCTTCGTAGGGAGTCAAATATCGACGCCCTTGACCCCGACAACGTTAGTCTCAACGAGTTGGGATTAAGGCGCGGCTTCCGCGTTACCCATCCGTACGCCGTCGTTACCACTGAAGACGGGTGTAGGCAAAAGGGAGCCGCCTCGAAAAGCCAGCCCCCCTTTGACGCCCGGTCCGTTATCATTACCGGGCAGTCATCCCTATGACCTACCCGGTCGATCGACCTTCAAGTCACTCGGCGACGCTCAGGAACATCAAGGACAAGAACAAGTACTGTCGTCCGTCCTGGAGTCGCTAATATTGAAAGTCGCCTGCGGAAAAGTCGTTTTGACCACCGCCGCGCCGCCGCGCGTGCAGGTATTAAAAGTAGCGGAGACGGTTCTATCGATCCGGTGGCCGGTTAGATTTATGAAGCCCCGGTTGTCGTTCGTCACTGATGCAAGGTACGAGAGAAGTAGATAATTGAGATCCGGGGTGAGCGAGTACGGCAGCGATTTTCGCGCGTGCACCGCGGCGAGATCAACGGCGCGACGCAGGGAAGCAGCGCGCTGCCTTGCCTCGTAATCGGATTGATTCAAATTCGGCTGAACCGATGGCAGGCGGCCGGAACATAGAACAAGGGCTCGAGCGAAGGTGAAGTGGTGCGCGCCCGCGATCTCGGCGCTATCGGCCGCGCGAGATCCGATCTTGATTACCTGGTCCAGATCGCCCGCGGCCGCCGCTTCAAGCGTTCGGTTCATTCTCAGATCCGCATTAACCAAAACGCTGGAGTACCACAACGCAGCCGCTACAACGGCGGCGCCGCCCATTCCACCGGCGAATTCCGAAACCCATTACCCGGCTTCGTCGACTTCGGCCACTCGTACTCGGTCGCGGTTCTCTCCGGAGCCGACGTCACGTTCCCGGCGGCCTGAGCGAGAGCTACCAGCGCAAAAGAGTAGAGCCCGGTTGAAGGCTGATGGAACAAAACTGGCGACATCCTATTGTGGGACGATTCGAGAGAAGTTAAGTTACTGAAGATTGGAGCGAGAATATTTGTCAGCGTGCGACGCATCAAGGTCTCGCTGTCGAGCGCCTATCCGCAGCAGGAACTGTTCCGTTTGGTCTTGCACAGGCTCAGGTCTCCAGACACATAGACCACAAGCCTTACGCCGCAATTGAAAACGTCTCCTTAACCGGCCTTCTAGGCGGCCGAGAGGATGACATATCGGACAAAATGCGGTCACTCGCGGTAAATATGACCAGAAGTGGCAGCTAACCGTCAGTAGAGGCTCCGGGACTGGCTGGACGCTATGGCCGTCGTCGTTTTTTCGTCTCAAGACGACCGGTTACTCGCACGTTGAGAAATTCGGGTTAGGTGACCGCCAAAACAGCAAAAACAAATGACAATTCTCTTACTGAGGGAATTTGAAAATAACCAGCCTCACAGCGTCGCTATGCGGCGTCAAACGAAGCGCCCTAATCGCAAACCCGGCCTCTTGTGAAAGGCCGGGTTTGCCGCAAGGCTCGGGACGGCGCGCATCAAAATCTCTAATGCGCTTCAGAACGGTCCGGCTCGTTCACGGCTCGAAAGATAAGATCTAAGTAATCAACGCATTCCCCAGAGATTCAAAGTCGGCCGGTTCCTCCCCCAACTCGGCTTGCCGTACCAGCACTCGACGCTTCGAATACGGCGCCGATCGCCTGGCAGGTCTATGGGACGCGTCTTGCCACCGGCGCGTATTGTCTCTCGGATCTGGATATCGTGGTCCTGGCCGCTTTCGAAGTGCACGACGACGCGGTAGAACTCGATAGCGCCTCCTTTGATTCCCAACTGAATCGCACGGAATCGTTCGTTGCTGTCTACCTGGATTTTGTCATGATCGTTCTTTCCGTCGACGTGTGATTGGCCGAGAAACTCCCATCGGTTGCCGTACCTCTGGGCGTTTGACGCGAGACTGCAAGTCATTAGCACCAAGAACAGACCTATCAAACGAATCTTCTTTTGCATTGTCGTTTCTCCT
>JAHFUG010000369.1 GCA_023265195.1 Blastocatellia bacterium
CGCCGCGCGCGCCGAACAGCCACCGGGCGAACTGCTGGGGATACTCTTCCGCCAGCCGCTTGCAGAGAGTGTCGCGCGCGCCACGCGTCTGTCTGGGCTGTGGCTTGTGGGTTTCAAGGGGAGTAGGTTTCATCGGCGAGCAGCCTACCCCAGCGAATCAAAGCCGGCAAGCGGCTCGCACTGATTGGCCCAATGCCCTCTTAAGAAAGCACGTTGAAGGTCCGACGCTTACAAGGAATGTCGCGCGCGCGGTCATTCAAAGTTGAGTGGTTTAGATGATCGGAGTCACAGCAGTCAGAGTCAGTCCGATACTTGCGACGTGCTAAACGCCCTTGGGTCCTTAGAGTCAGCCATTACCATACTACTTATTGATCATTGATTGACGCTCACCACTGACGCTCACCACTGACGCTCACCACTGACGCTCACCACTGACGCTCACCACTGACGCTCACCACTGACGCTTTCCTACTGACTGCTGGCTACTACCTGCCGACTGCTGGCTATTACCTGACCACTGGCCACTGGCCACTGGCCACTGGCCACTGGCCATTGTCTCTTCACCGGCTTCCCCAGAGATTCAGGGTCGGCCGCCGTGAGCCCGAACCGACGCTGCCGTACCAAAACTCGACGCTGCGAATCTTGCGCCGGTTTCCAGGAAGATCTATGGCGCTCGTCCTGCCGCCGGCAAATATTCTCTCCCTAACTTGAATGTCTTGATCCTTGCCGTTTTCAAAGTGCACAACGACTCGTCGAAACTCAATGGCTCCGCCTTTGATCTCAAACTGAATCGCGCGGAAGGCCGCTGACTTGCCCACGCGGATCTTATCGTGATCCACTCTTCCGTCGGCGTGGGCCTGGCCGAGATATTCCCAACGGCCATCTCCGTACCTTTGAGCATATGAAATCGAACTGACGTTGAGCAGTAACAGAACTACTCCAACAGCCCGGCTCAATCTTTGTACCGTCATTCTTTCTCCTCGAGTATTCACACAAATTGGAATCTTCCATTTTCCTGGCGCTTCACGGCGATCAGCTTTATCTCCCAACCCTCGGCCAACAGCGTCGAAACTACTCTACTGGTCACGATTGTGTTTTTCGGCTTTGAAAAGGATCTCACTACTACCTGATCGACGCTTCCACGCGACCGCTTCCCACGTCGCGAGTTGTGCGCCATCGTGAACGGTAATAACATACCATAGGCCGCTTGCGGGGCCGCAGCCGACTCTGAAGATTTCGCGCTCAGCGTCCCGAACAGAATCGCAGCCGTCCGGATGGTATGCTCAGGAGTCATAGATGAGCGGAGTGCTAATCGCACTGCTTACCCTTTCTTTCACGTCCACAACGAACGCTCGGACGCATGTCCCCCCAGGGGACGCTCCAAATGTGATTGTGCTGAAAAAGAATTGGCGCAAGAGTCGTTATACGCCTGGCTGGGATAGGATAGACTTCCCAACCGGGAGCCCCTCATCCGGGCGCGGAGATCCGATCAACGCCGACCCTCCAAATGCGAACACTCCTCCTCCGCCTCCGACTGTTGGCCGAAGAAGGTGGGCTCCCGCTACGGAAGGATATACGTACGAAGCCAAAGTAAAGAACGCCGGTTCAAAGGCGATCAGAGTGCTCGGCTGGGATTACGTCTTCATTGATCCAACAGATGGACGGTCCACCCATCATCAATTCTTCGACCGCACGAAGATAGGTCCAGGAAAGAAAAAGGGCCTGACCAAGTTCATTAAGGCTCCGCCAACGAGAACCGTGCGCGCAGGTGTGAAGCTCCTCGAAGAGGTCGTCATCAACTATGTCGAGTATCAGGACGGGTCAAAATGGCGGGCCAGGGAGTAGGGGATAGGTTACAGGGGACAGGTTACAGCGAATAGGGGACGGGGAATCGGGGACAGGCGATCCGTGACAGGGATGGGGGGTCTCTGTGAATCCAAGTCCCATTATCATGTAGATCTAAGAATAGATGTACGGAGTCCTGTACCATCACTAATCATGAAAATCATGAAGTTCGGCCATTTATCATGCGGCGCGGCCATTTCGTAACCGCGAGAATTCGAGTCCGGGTTACTCCATTCCAATTGCAGCCAATCTACGTATTGCAGTACGGCCAGCCACGATACCGATCACCTATAAACTACGGCCTACCCCTGTAACCTATCCCCTGTAACCTGTAACCTATCCCCTGTCCCCTGTAACCTATCCCCTGTAACCTGTAACCTATCCCCTGTCCCCTGTCCCCTGTCCCCTGTAACCTATCCCCTGTCCCCTGTTCCCCTCTCAAGGATTGCTCTTATCCTTGCCGTTTCGCCGTTCAAACCACGCCATTAGATAAAGCTGCTGAAGCAGTTGATGAGACGGACGGCGCCAACCGTGATACTCATCCGGCATTCTCACGAGCAGCGTATCTTTCTTTAGCACCTTCAAAGCTCGATAAAACTCTTCACTCTGTCTGATGGGAGTCCTCAAGTCCGCCTCTCCCGTCATGACCATCGTCGGCGTCTTCACGTTAGCAACGTAGTTGAGAGGCGAGCGCACGGCGTACTCGACGGGATCTTCCCACGGATACTTCTGAAACTGGTCGTACCAGTTCGCGCCGTCCGTGTTCCCTACGAAGGAATGCCAGTTGATCACGGGTCTCATCGAGACCGCGGCCGCGAACCGATCCGTGTGACCTACGATCCACGCCGTCAGCACGCCCCCGCCGCTGCCGCCACAGACGTACAGCTTCTTGTCATCGATCCAACCCTTCGCCAGCGCCGCATCGACGCCCGCCATCAAGTCGTCGTAGTCCTTGCCCGGATACGAATATTGAATCCCGTTGACAAAGTCCTGGCCATAGCCGGTAGAGCCGCGCGGGTTGAGAAATAGAACGCCGTAGCCATTAGCCGAAAAGTTCTGAAAAGACCAACTGAAAGCCACGGAGTACATCGACCACGGGCCGCCATGAATCCACAACACCATCGGGTATTTCCTGGCCGGATCGAAATCCACCGGCTTGATCAACCAGCCTTGCACTTTCAGCCCGTCCTTCGAACTAAACCACATTTCTTCGGCCTCGCCGAGCCTGCGGCCCGCCAGCACGTCTTCATTCACGTCCACGAGTTTTTTCATGTTAGCCGCGTCGCGAACATTGAATGTCACCAGCGAGCCCGGCTCTCTAATGCTGGACCGAACAGCAGCGACTTGTCCGTTGTTCGCCACCGAATAGCCGAGGAGCACGTGCGCCCCGTCAGTCACCTTTTTTATCTTGCCGTCCAACCCCGCGAAGTAGATATGCGAGGCGCCGGACTCTTCCATCTCGTAGTAAGCGCCCGAGCCGTCCGCCGCCCAGCGCACGGCCCTCGGAGAGCTTGGTAGATTACCGGCCCAGAGTTTCTTGGAGCCGCCGCCGCTGTCCATCAAGTACAGGCTTGAAACGTGATTGGTGTATCGCTTCTCGTCGTACCCGACGTATGCTATCCAGCGGCCATCAGGTGAAACCTGTGGAAACCCGTCCGGACCCTTCCGGTCAGTGAGCGGCTTGACCTCAAGAGTCTTCAGGTCGACTGCATACACCTCGGTGTCGCCGCGCAAGTACTCGGCCTCGGGCTTCCGAATGCCGGAAATGTAGATCGTCTTGCCGTCAGCCGCCCAGTCCGGGGCCGTATGATTGTACTTGCCGGATGTGATCTGCCTCGGCGTGCCGCCGAGAGCCGAGTCAATTACGTAGACTTGCGTAAAGCCCATCGGCAACGGGCCTCTTCCATCGGCGGCCCACGATAACCTATTCACGATGACCGCGGGCCTTGCCCACTGAGCGTTGCGTGGGCGTTCGGGCAGTCTGACAGGCAGGATCGGCTCGTTGTCAGGCTCGAATGCGGTGAATGCGATCGACTTGCCGTCCGGCGACCAGTTGACGCCCGCAGGAGCTTGCTCGAGGTGCGTCAGTTGCGCAACTTCACGCGTGTCCACCCATAGCACGTGCAATTGATTCGTTCCGTCGCGGTCCGAAAGAAACGCGATTCGCCTGCCGTCCGGCGACCACACCGGCTGGCTGTCCCGCCAGTTCCCGCTGGTCAACTCGCGAACGCGATTGCCGTCGACATCCACGATCCAAAGGTTGCTTACATGCTCATCCTTGACCTTGTCGATCCAGCCACGCGTGAAAACTATCTGATTGCCATCTGGCGAAATCGCCGGATTGCCGACCGTCTCCATGTCCATGAAAGTTTCTTTGTCGAGAAGGCCTTTATTCGACTGGGCGGCCGCGGCGGTGTAAATGAGCGCCAGAGCAAGACCAAGCAGCGTGGAGCGTAGAACGTTCTTTATCATTATTAGCGCCTCCAGATGGACCCCATTGAACAGGGCCGGATTGGTTAGCCGTTATGAGAATGCCGTGGTTCCACTGCGGCGGGGCCAAAATACTCTCGTGGAGTGCGAGAGTCAAGTGGCGGCTAAGATACGATATGAACAGCAGCGGCTACAAGCAGGTGCTCAACCGTTTTGGAGATACAAAGATGACAATCGCGACTGCGCCAAGATGGAATGCGGCGGGCGCAAAGCTGCGCAAGCCCGCGGCATTCGGTTAGGTTGGCCTTCGTGCAAACCGATCCAATACGTATTCAAGAGTAACCCCAACGAAAAGGAAGTACGACGAAGATGCGCCGATCAAATGAAAGACCGAGCCGAAGTACGAATGATCGGAGGTTCTGAAATTCTGAATTGTACGATTTATCTCTCTCTCCAGTATAATTCCGTTCCCTTTGGCGTAAGAGGAAGCGGCCAAGTAGAAGGATGACAAACGACCCAACGTTAAAATCCGTCCAAAGAGATTGAGAGGGGGGACCTTCCCGTGAAGAACTACTTGCTGGCGACGATTCTCATTGTATGGACCGTAGGTGCTGAAGTAGGCGTTGCGCGCGAGTTGATCGAAACCGAGCAAACGGCGGATCAAAGAGGCATCAGAGTGCGCCGCGATGTCAAGGCCCTCCCGGCCAGTGCTAGACGCTATGCCCTGATAATAGGCGTGGACAAATACAACGACGGCGGAATCTCCAATCTCGACGGCGCCACCAATGACGCCAAAGCCATTCAGGAAGCTCTTATAAAGTATGCTGGTTTCTTGAAAGAGCAAGTAACCCTGCTAACGACCGATCAACCTCCTTCACTTCAGCCCACGAGATCGAACATCCTGAGCAGACTCGACCATTTGCTTTCCGCGGCGCCCAAGGAAAGCCTTATCTTGATCGCATTCGCGGGTCATGGAACCGAGCGCGAGAATCGTGCTTTTCTCTTGCCAACGGACGCACAAATCGGCGGGAATAAGCTGTGGCTGCTCGAGCAGACGGCGATTCCCGTGGAAGCGCTCACCAATCAAGTGAAACAATCCGGCGTTCAACAGGTAATCGTCATCCTCGACGCATGCCGCAACAACCCGGACTCCGGGCGAAATGTGGGCGATCAACCAATGACCGAAGCCTACACTCGAGGGTTCAACTTCGAGGTTCGCAATGGCGGAATAGAAGCATTCGTAATCCTATTTGCAACCCGCGTTGGACAGGTCGCATACGAGAACAAAGACAAAAAACAGGGCTATTTCTCGCTGGCCTTGATCGAAGGACTAAAAGGCGCAGCGTCGAATGAAAAAGGCGAAGTAACACTGGGGAGCTTGAAGAAGTACCTTGAGGAGAACGTGCCAAGACGCGTTCAATTGGACCTGGGCAAAGTGCAAGTGCCTCTCGCTATAAGAGAAGGCGTCGCGGAAGATGAGTTGGTGCTTGCCTTCGCGGAAAAACCCGCCTCAACACGAATAGCAAATCCGCCCGTGAATGCGACGGCCACATCGTCCAATTACGGCACTCTGGCTTATCAGGCGGTTGAAAAGGCCGTTGAAAAGATGGGCAAGGGCGATTTCCAAGGAGCGATAGAGGATTACAAGTTTGCCATTAGAGTCGATCCGGACAATGGTGAGGAATACAGAAGGAGACTCGCGGATGTTTATAGCATACGAGCACGGATAAGGCATGAGCAGGCGAACTATGAAGGAGCGCTGGCGGATTTGTCCACGGCCATAGACCTTGCCCCTCACAACCCGCTCTTTTATAACAATCGCGGGGTTAATAGGGCATATAAAGGCGATCTCGACCGAGCCATCGCCGACTTCTCGAAGGCTATAGAACTCGATCCCCGATTTGTTGAAGCATACGTTAATCGTGGCAACGCGTATTCCAACAAAGGCCAGAAGGGAAAGGCTAAGCAGGATTTTGACGCCGCAAAGCAGATTGACCACAATGTCGTCTTACCTAATGCCGATGCCTCAAAGAACCCGGAAGTAATGGCGAGGATGGGTGCGCTGATCGATTCTGGTAACCGAAAGCTCAACACAGGCGACTTTGACGGCGCAATCAACGACTACACTCAAGCCTCGTATCTCAATCCCAGGTATACGGCGACTTACTACTTGCGAGCGATCGCTAGAGCGGGCAAGGAGTATTTCGTCGGCTTCTTGATGGACGGCAAAGCCGCCTACGACAACGGCGCGAAGAAGGGAATCGAGAAAGCCGATTATGAACGCTTCACCACCGAATTCACCAAGGAGATCGAATCCAACCCGAACAACGCGTTTGCGTATTTCAGCCGGGCCCTCCTCCACATCTTTCGAGGAGAAAAGAAAAAAGCGCTCAGTGATATCAGTCGGGCGATTGCGATCGATAACAATTTCTATGTTGCCTATGTTGTAAAGGCTCTTGCCGAAGAAGACAAATCCGGGCTGGCGGACATCAACAAAGCCATCAAGATAAGACCCAATGGGACTTCCGCCTATATGATTCGATTCATGATCTATCTGGGCAATGGAAAGACCAAAGAAGCAGACGCTGACTTGGAAATGATAACCAAGAATAGCCCTCCGGGCGAAGTGGACTACTTCACATTGATGATCCGGAGGTTCTTCATCAACGGTAACCGTGCTGGTTCCGGCCTGGAATTCCTGAATAACTTCCTCAAGTGAACAATCAAATTTCATGTTCAATCTCAAAAAGTCACAGGTCGGGAAGAGGAACCGCGTCGTACTTCCAGGATTTTGTCCCGAGCGGGTCTCGCTCGGAGACCAACCGGTGCATCTTTTCATGGGGCCACGCAGGTCGAAGCGGAGTGGAGAACTCACGCGCTCTACCAGCTTGATGCGCCGGGACGACGCAGGACAATGAGTTCCGGGGAAAAGGGGGTTGAAAGGAGTTGTTCAGGTTTTCCTGGATTTTCTCTACAGTGACGCAAACGTGAATGAGTTCTTGTCCTGGTAAGAGAGAAAACAGCCAGTTATTTGACGTGCTTCCAGGATTTCCTTCTGATCACCTTTCCTATGTCTTCAACTGCTAACACCATACTGCTCCGCAAGTGACCTATAAGTGTCCGGCGTTGCGGAATGCGCACTGCGGGCGTAATTTCTAGAGTTGGGCCGCCGGTCTCGATCAATGGTTGCCTGCGACCCGCTATATGGCTAGTTTGGCTATAAATTGCGAGTCTTTGTGGAGGCACGGTATGCGTACAGTCGGTATCGCTGATCTGAAGAACAATTTAAGCCGCTATCTCGGCGACGTGAAACGAGGGGGGGAAATCCTGATTAAAGATCGCGATCGTCCCGTTGCTAAAATCGTTCCGCTTGGACTTGCCGACGACGAAGAGGCCGAATTACTCGCTCTGGCGGCGGACGGCAAAATCAAACTTCCCG
>JAHFUG010000370.1:0-2526 GCA_023265195.1 Blastocatellia bacterium
CGGAGCGCCACAAGAGCTCGCTTGAAATATGCGCCGTCGTATCGGCGGCTGTGCGAGACTTCTCGGCGGAGAGCGGCGGACCAGCGGACGACTTGAGCGTGTTGGTGATCAAGGTCGAATGACTTCGCCGAACTTCGGCGAGAAGCCACTGGACTTCGAGGAGAGTCGCGGCGCGAGGGTGCTCACGGTTAAGTCAGGAAGCGGCGCTCGGTTACCACGCGTGCTTCGCTGGCTCTAGGTATTTTGACGAATTGGGTTGCTATTTGGAAGGGCCGGCATCGAGTGTGCGCCGAACATCAGAAAATCACCGGTCGGAAGAGGGATTTATCCCCGCTCCTCTCGCGCCAGTTCGAACGATTGTCACCGGAGAAGAGCGGGGATAAACCCCTCTTCCCGACCTGTGAATTGGTTTAGTGTGAATTGCTTTAGATTGAACTTGGAGTTGGACTTCGATCCTGGCGACAATGACCAAACCCAAGAGGCCCGCGGTTGAACTAACGATCATGACGTCGAATCAAAAGTCCGATTCCAGTTCCGGCTCGAACGGCTTCGTCTCCGAAGCAAGAGTGAAGGTGCGCTACGCCGAGACGGATCAGATGGGAATAGCCTATTATGCGAATTACCTCGTGTGGTTCGAGGTGGGCCGCAGTCAATATTGTAACGACCGCGGCTTTTCATATCGCGGTATGGAAAGTGAAACGGGGCTGTTTTTGATCGTGGCTGAATCCTATTGCAGATACCGTGAGCCGGCAAAATACGAAGACGAGTTGATAGTCACGACGCGAATATCCAAATTGACCAGGCGAACCATACGCTTCAGCTATGAGATCACTCGTTCAGCCGATGGCGCCTCCGTGGCCGTCGGAGAAACCCTGCACGTTCTGGCCAACGCGGAGGGCCGCCCATCCAGCATGCCTCAAAAATACCTGTCGCTGCTTGGCGGTTAAGAAAGATAGGAGCTTGCAAATGAAAAGTATTCTTCTGGCCGCGGTTCTGCTTTTGAACGCGGCAGGTCTTATCGCGCCGGCTCAACAGCCGGCCAATCTCGCCGAGCTGAAGCGCGAGGCGCTGACCGAAGTCGAGGGTCTCCGGGATCTCACCCAACAGATGGTCGATCAGATCTTCAGCTTCAGCGAGCTTGGATTCCAGGAGTACGAGACATCCAAGTACGTGTCTGGACTTCTGGAGCAGAACGGATTCCGCATCGAGCGCGGCGTGGCCGGAATGCCGACCGCCTGGGTTGCGAGCTACGGCTCGGGAAAGCCGGTGATCGGCTTCATGACCGACATCGACTGTATTCCAAAGGCGTCTCAAAAGCCTGGAGTCGCCTATCACGATCCTATAATCGACGGCGCGCCGGGACACGGCGAGGGTCACAATTCCGGCCAGGCCGTCAACGTCACGGCGGCGCTAGTGCTGAAGAAGCTGATGGAGAAACACAAGCTCGCCGGCTCCATTCGGCTTTATCCGGGCGTAGCCGAGGAACTGCTGGGCTCGAAGGCGTACTTCGTCAGGGCTGGGTTGTTCCGCGACGTGGACGTGATGCTCGGATGCCACGTCGATTCCGAACTCGCGGTGTCATACGGCCAAACGTTCGCCGCAAGCGGCATGGTCAGCGTGCAGTATTCATTTCACGGCAAAGCCGCGCACGCCGCCGGAGCGCCCTGGCAGGGCCGGAGCGCATTGGACGCCGTTGAGTTGATGAACGTGGGATGGAACTACAGGCGAGAGCACCTGCGGCTTCAGCAACGTTCCCACTACGTTGTCTTCAATGGTGGAGACCAACCCAACGTAGTGCCTTCGGAAGCGGGCGTATGGTACTACTTCCGCGAGCTCGACTATCTTCGAATCAAGGAATTGTTCGAGATCGGCAACAAGATATCTCAGGCGGCGGCGATGATGACCGACACTACGGTCACACGGCGCATAGTCGGTTCGGCCTGGCCTCCGCATTTCAACAAGGTCGTCGCTGAAGACGCGCAAAAGAACATCGAGGCGGTGGGTATGCCTGAATGGAGCGAAGCGGATCAGACTCTCGCGAAGGCTCTGCAAAAGGAGATCGGCGCGAGACAGGAGGGGCTCAAGAAAGGGGTGAGCGCTCTGGAAGTTCCGCGAGAGCCGAACAGCGGCGGCTCCGATGACATCGGCGATCTTTCATGGAGCCTGCCGACGGTTTACCTCCGCTTTCCCAGCAACATTCCGAACCTTCCGGGTCACAGTTGGGAGAACGCGGTTGCGATGGCGACGCCCATCGCTCACAAGGGAGCGACCGCGGGCGCAAAGGTTCAAGCCCTGACCGCGCTCGATCTATTGCTAAACCCGGAACTGGTCAAGCAGGCATGGGCGTACTTCCGCGACGTGCAAACGAAGGACATCAAGTATCAGCCGTTGATGGCCGCAAGCGATCAGCCCGCGATCGAGCTCAACCGCGAGAAGATGGAAAAATTTGGTCCCGAGTTGAAGAAGTATTATTACGATCCGTCGCGATACAAGACATACCTGGATCAACTGGGGATTCAGTATCCG
>JAHFUG010000370.1:2626-7689 GCA_023265195.1 Blastocatellia bacterium
GCAGGAATCGGCAGTAGCATTCGCCCTCCGTTAGGAGGGCCATGTCCATCTGTATTTCAAGCGAAACAATAATGGCTGCCTCCATTTCAGAGAACACATGGCCCTCCTACGGAGGGCGGACGTCCCACCACTCGTGCTATAAACATGACCCTCCTACGGAGGGCGGAAGAAATGGCCAAACTCTAGAGATTCATCAAGTCTCTATTGCCGTGCTCACCGCGGGTCTTCACGCTTGGAGTTGTGTTGAGCAGACAGACTGAAGTCCGCGGTACATCGGCACAGTGTTTTTGGGATTGAGCAAATACTCTAAGCTGGTTTTTTACGGCTTCTCGAAATGGACCCTTTGATTTATCACAACGGCCGGATCGTCAACGTTACCGACGCTCGGATCGCGCCTACCTCGGCTGGCGTGCTTTACGGCTGGGGCGTCTTCACGACGTTGCGTGTCTATAATGGGAAGGTCTTTCAACTCGACAGGCACTGGGAGCGGTTGATCAGGCACGCCGAGATTGCGGAGATACCGCCGCCACTGAGTCTCGAGGAAGCGAGGGACGCCTTCAGCAATCTGGTTAAAGCGAACTCACTCGATCACGGCAGGGCCAGGATAACGATTCTAAAAGGCGGCGCGGGCGCCTGGCGCGTGGGCTCGCCTCAGCAGTCCGACGTCCTGATGTTCACGTCGCGGGAAGAAATCCGGCCGTCCTCTCCAATAGCCATCACGATCTCGCCGTACCGGGTGCTCTCGCACGGGCCCCTCGCGGGTGTGAAGCGGACGGCGATGCTCGAGAACCTCCTGGCTTTGGAAGAGGCGCGAGCCCGCAATTTTTCCGAAGCGGTAATGGTCAACGAACGCGGCGAAATAACCGGGGCGGCGGCGGCGAACGTCTTTTGGAGCGAAGGCGGGGAGATCTATACGCCTTCACTTGGGACCGGCTGCATAGCCGGAATAACTCGAAGCATCGTGCACGAAATCGCGGAGCGGGCCGGTATACATGTGGTCGAAGGAGGCTTCCCCATTCAACGCCTGCTCGACGCCGGCGAAGTATTTCTCACCTCGACCGCGCGAGGAATTGCTCCCGTGTCGAGCTTCGACGTGAAGCAGTACAACCTTGGCCGCGCCAGGTTGACGAAGCTGATCGCAAGAGAATTTCAAAAGATGACTCGCGGTGCTAGAATCACCGCGTAATAATTGGGCGCAAAGTGGAAATCAACAGCGACGAAACGATCGAGAGAATTCTCGACTCGGCTAAGACGGTTGCGGTCGTAGGTTTGTCGTCCAGCCCGTCTCGCCCGAGTTTTGGCGTATCGAAATACATGCAGTCTCGCGGGTACAGGATCATTCCAATCAATCCAAGCGAGAGCGAGATTCTTGGTGAGAAAGCATTCTCCCGCCTCGAAGACGCCGGGGAGCGGATCGATCTGGTGAATATTTTCCGGCGCGGAGAAGAAGCTGGCGCGCACGTGGATGAGGCGATAAGAATCGGCGCCCGCGCGGTCTGGCTGCAGGAAGGCGTTATTGACGGCGAGGCGGCTGAGAGAGCCTCCCGCGCCGGGCTCGACGTCGTGATGGACCGCTGTATCGCGAAAGAACACCAGCGGCGAATGCGAAGAATAGTTGGTAGTTAGGCGAAGCGCCGGGCGCCTCGATACCACTGGAGGAGTAGCCGATGAAGACTTGCCCTAAGTGCGGAGCTGAGAACCGTGACGCAGCGGCCGAGTGCCGGTTGTGCGCGACGCCGTTGGGATCTCCGGTTTCAGCCTCACGCGAGAAATCAGACGCCTCATCGGGGGAACAATTGCCGCCAACGCGGATCGTCTCCGGCCGCTTTCCGGCTCAAGGAGCGGCTCAAAAGGTATGCGCCTCATGCAAGACGGCGAATGAACCCGATTGGGTCTTTTGCCAATCGTGCGGCAGGAAACTCCCGGACACCGTTCAAGAAGCGTCCGCCGCGGCTCCAACGGGTCAAGGCTCGACCGCGCCTCAGAACCTACAGCCCATCCGTGAGGCGCCGGCGGCGGAGGCGGAGAAGAGTCAGGTTGTTGCGGGCAGCGCGAACCGGGACACGCTCAAGGATCTCGCCGGCAGAAAACCCGTCGAGCCGCCTGCCCAGCCAACTTCGGCGGCCTCATCGGCGCATCAGCCGTTGCCCGAGCCTCCAGCCGCTTCAGAGCCTCAGGCTTTTGACACGCTTCAGACGCCCGCGCTGCCGGGCGCTGGGGTATGCCCAAAATGTGGAGCGGCGACCACGCCCACTGGATTCTTCTGCGCGAACTGCGGGGCCAAGCTCGCTCCTCCGATAGTTGAAGAGGCGGGGGTTTCAACTCCAAGCCCGCGGCACGTGCTGCAGTTGATAACCGAAGGCGGCCAGGTCGGCGAAGTGTATCCGATTGAGAATGAGCAAGCTTCGATTGGCCGCAATGAGGGAGACATAACCTTTCCGCACGACGGTTATCTTTCAGGCCGCCATGCTCAAGTGGTGGAGCGCGGCGGCCGCTTCTTCTTGATCGACAACAGCAGCCGCAACGGCACCTTTGTTCGAATCAAGGGAGAAGTCGAGATCGAGTCGGGCGACACATTTCTGGTTGGAAAACAAATTTTCAAGCTCGAGGAGGCTTGAGAGGCGTTGATGAGCGCACGCGAAAAAACGATCGACGTTCTGAAGTCGTGAAAAAAACTCGCAACCACGAAGGCCACGAAGCAAAGAAGACCGTTGCTTGATCGGTAGTGATCGCGATGACTCTCCGTATTCCGCCTCAACGCGTCAGTGCTCTTATTCTTTCCGCGTATTCCGGATACTGTTGTGTCAGTTCTTTCCGGCGACCCGCTTCGTAATCGGCGAACTCGAATCCAGGCGCTACCGTTGCTCCGAGAAGAGCGAATGCGCCTCCGGCTCGCAATGCCGAACCTTGCCAGACGCCTCGAGGCACGACCTCCTGAAGCCGCATGCCGTGGGCGATATCGGTTCCAAGGGTAACCAGCTTACCCGAGCCGTCCGGCCACAACTGAACCATCTCGATCGGATCACCCAGGTAAAAGTGGAATATCTCGTCGGTCTTGAGCCTGTGCATTGCCGAGAAAGTGTCAGGCGTCAACAAGTAATATATGGCGGTCGAAAACGATCTTGCGCTCCCGTAACAATCCGGTAGCGCGTCGCCAGGGATCGATGCGGCGGACCTGTACGTCTCGGAATAGTAGCCGCCTTCCTCGGGATGAGGGCGCAGATTGAGTATGGATTTGATTTGCTCGACCGAGATCACGATTCTCCTCTGGGACATCAAGAAATAAGTTGCCTTTTTCGAGAGAGTTTCACCGCGGAGCCGCTGAGGACCGCGGAGAGGGACGCAGAGGGGGGCTTACTCTCTGCGTCCCTCTCAGCGATCCCTGCGCCTCCGCGGTGAAGTCCTCACTTCACCAGCGGTACTCATCTCGTGCTGGCGCATAACTCAAAACGGGAAGCAATTTCTTTACATCCCCTTAGGCCGCGCCGGTTTCGGATAAGCGCGGCCATTTAATGATCTAAACCGCGGGGCCGTATGTTGACAAGGCCAGGCAACGGCCGGCCTTCGGATTCGAATCGCCAGAGGCAATCGGCGACGCCGAACGGCCCTTCCATACGTCCATCGTAATCGCGGCACATCCGCGGCCGTGTCTCGTACACTCCGCACGTGAACTCTCCGTTCGCCTCAACCAGCGCGCCGCATCGTTGAGGAATTGTGAAGTAGTACTCGGTCTTACCCCGTTCGGTCACAAAGTCGATCTTGAGCCCGTGGAGCTCCATCCAATGAATCTCATCGCGGGCCTCGTCGTTGACCTCGCCTCCCCAAAACGTCATCGACATGCAGCACTTGCCGCATTGAAGACAGAGCTCGGACTTTCGCTTCGCCGAGAGCCGCTTCTTAAGAGCCATTGCCGCCTCCCACCCGTGTGATCACGATTCCTCGTCCGGTAAGATTACTACGGCCTCTTTGCCACAGAAAGCCGTCTGTGGGATGAGAGTCCTCTTTTTTTAGATTGGCTTGCGGAGCGCCGCTACGGCCCGGTGAGTAAAGCACTCCTGAAGAATCGGAATGCCGGACAGAGGGCGAAACATCCAAGCGTAGTATCGCATCCGCCAAGCCTTGTAGTTGCGATTCAGCTTGTTGAACAGCGGCGTGAACTCCATCGACGCTACCTCGAAGCCCGAGTCTTCCAACAGCCGCTTGAACCGGCGAAGCGTCAGCCCGTTCAGACAATACAGCTTGTCTCGCGGGCGCAAAGGCTGGGGCCGAAAACCGTCATTGCGCGCGGCGAGTATTTCGTCGATAGCTTGAATGAGCACGCGCTTCGGGAAAAAGAGATTCGCATAAGGCAGGCGCGACACGTAGCCCTCGAGGTGCGCTCCAGTAGGATGAAAAAACGGCGGGAAGACAGCCATCAAAAGCCCGCCCGGCCTAAGAACCCTCAAGCATTCCGTGAGGCACGACGAAGGATCCTCCACGTGCTCCAGAACGTCATAGGATAAGATCAAGTCGAAGGACTCGTTCACAAAGGGAAGCCGTTCCCCCACCGCGGCAAGGAATAGAGCTCGGCCGGAGCCGTTGGCCACCGCGAATTTGGAAGCGAACGCGCTGACTCGGAAATCTATCTCGACGCCGACGACCCAGCCACCCGTTCTACGCGCGAACTCAACCGTCCTGCCTCCAAATCCGCAGCCCAGATCAAGAGTCAACTCGGACTCGATTCGCGATTCATCTCCAAAGAACTTCAATAGGCCGCCCTCCCTCTCATCCTCGTTCTCCTGCGTGGCTCGCTCGATCGCGACGTCGAGTGTAATCCGGTCAGGCGGAAAGTACTTGGCCTGTGGCGAAGCAGGCAGGAATTTGAGAAACGCTTTGGCTATTGTGACGCTCAACGGCATGGACGCGGCGATTATACATTCGCGGCGAGACAGCGGGACAGGTGACAGGGAACAGGTGACAGGTGACAGGTGACAGGGGACAGCGGGACAGGGAACAGGGAACAGGGAACAGGGAACAGGGAACAGGGAACAGGGAACAGGGAACAGGGAACAGGGGAGAGGGGA
>JAHFUG010000677.1 GCA_023265195.1 Blastocatellia bacterium
CGTCCTCCATATTCCATCGACTTGACCGGGCTCATGCGGCGCGGCGAGAACAAGCTCCGCATCGTGGTGGGCAACACCGCGATCAATTACATGGCGGGACATGCGGCGCCCGATTATCGGCTTCTCAACCTGCGTTATGGCGAACGGTTTCAGCCGCAGGATATGGACGCGCTTCAACCCGTGGCCTCAGGGCTGCTCGGCCCGATTCGTTTGATCGCCGTCTCGAAGTAAATATCGTCCCAATTTCCGTGACGCGCCAAAATAACGCCATGAAGCGTTGACTATGACGGCGAACGGCGAGATGATCGGTGGAACCCGGGCCGTTCTTTCGCCGGGTCGACGCCTCCTTGGCATCAGGCGATGTTTTTGTTCGACGGTTGAGGCGGCCGTGCGAGCAAACGCGTGGGACTCTCAGAATACTAGAAGTTCAGTTTAGAGGTTTCAGTAAACGCCGGGCCGGAACCGCGGCTTTGCGCCGGGCACGGGAAGCGGCGCGTTGAAGCCGTGGACCACGCAGTCAACGAACGTGACCAAAACTCATTCGAGTAGGAGGAGATCAACATGACAAGAAAGGTTCGCGGCTTTGTTTTTATTCCTGCATTGCTTTCTATTCTTGCGTTCAACTCTTCGGCGGAGGATACGCTGAGCAGGGTTGCGAAACAGCACGAACCCTACACCATTACGGTCAACCTCGAATTCATGAAGAAAAACCGGAACCCGGTAGTGCGCGCTTTGGCCGCCGTCGGTTCGCCCGAGCCCAACGCGCACGCCACCGGATTTCTTGTTGGCGATGGCCTTGTCATGACCAGTTACCATGTTGTCTCCGGAAACCTGAGCGCCCGCAAAAAGAGAGTCCTTGGATTCAAGCCTGACGACGAGCTCGAGGTCAAAGTGTACGTCAGCAATTGTCAGGCGAGGATTGTAAAAGTCGATCAGGAAGCCGATCTCGCGCTCCTGAAAGTATGCACGGTTCGACAAACTCAACGGCCTATCTTCCGCACGGCGCCGGCCAAGGATGAGCAACTGCTGCTAATCGCCCAGCCGGGCGGCCAGAAGCTGATCCGCCGAGGGAGCTTCAACGGATCCTATGCATTCGGAGGCTACCAGTTCTTGTCGGTCAAGATAGACGGCCAGGACGGTTTCTCGGGGAGTCCGGTCTACGATGACAAGGGCGAGATCGTAGGAGTCTTTTCCTTGTACGATTGGAACCGCGGCGTTGCATTGCTCAGCCCTGGGTCAAAGGCGCAACAGTTCCTCGCCGATTATGACGCGAGCGTCCAAACACAGCCGTGAGAGCCGGCGGAGGGATGAAAGAAATTACTTCCCTTTTCTGAGTTATGCGGTAGGACGAGATGAGGAACGCCGGTGAAGTCATGACTTCACCGCTGGAGTTTTGGCCATTGGGGGTTGCGCTTTTGTCGGGAAGAAATTGGTTAGTTCGCCAAAAATGAAAATCACAGGTCGGGAAGAGGGATTTATCCCCGCTCTTTTTCTCGCCGCAAGTTTGAATGAACCCTGAACGAGGAGCGAGGATAAATCCCTCTTCCCGACCTGTGATTTTCATGAAGTCGAACGCGGCATTTGGGTTTGGTTTTCCTAAAATGGTCAAACTCCAGCGGTGAACTCCCTCGAAAAAGACAACTTATTTCTGACGCTCTCTTAGTCCATGACAATCCGCGCAAGAACAAAGCTACCGCGCCTTGCCCTGATTGCCGGTCTTCTTCTAACGCCGCTTAGGGACGCTTCACCGGCTGTCTTCACCCCCTCAGTAAATGACGAAGAAGTCGTTCGGATCACTTCCGATCTTCCGTTCACAATGCAGCGAATCGATCCGCCGCGCTTTCCAAACCGCACGGTAAGCGTAGCCGAAACGGGAGCCGTGCCGGACGGCGCTGCGATGAACACCGAGTCGTTCGCCCGAGCTATCGACAAATGCGCGAAGGCCGGCGGAGGCACGGTGTTAGTTCCACGCGGAGTCTGGCTGACCGGGCCGATTCAACTGAGAAGCAACATCAATCTACATCTGGAAACCGGCGCGGTAATTCAATTCAGCTCGCGCTTCGAAGACTATCCGCTGATACACACCACCTGGGAGGGCTCGCCGCACGTTCGCTGCACGTCTCCAATATGGGGCAGGGGACTTGAAAACGTTGCGATCACGGGCGGCGGGATCATAGACGGAGCGGGAGAAGCGTGGCGCGCCGTTAGGAAATCTCGACTGACCGGCGAACATTGGCGAAAGCTATTGGCTTCGGGCGGAGTCGTCGATAGAACCGGTGACACGTGGTGGCCTTCCAACGAGGCGATGAACGGAGCCGAGTTCGTGCGCAAGCTGGAGAACAGGGGCAACGACGTTCCGATCCAGGAGTACGCCAAAGCCAGAGAATACCTGCGGCCCGTGATGGTGTCGCTGGTAGAGTGTCGAAGAGTGCTGCTCGACGGTCCTACGTTTCAGAACTCGCCTGCCTGGAACATTCATCCGCTGATGTGCGACGACATAGTCATTCGAAACGTCACCGCGCTGAATCCGTGGTACTCGCAGAACGGCGACGGGCTCGACCTCGAATCCTGCCGGCGAGCGGCGGTCTACAACTGCCGCTTCGACGTCGGCGACGACGCGATCTGCATTAAGTCGGGCCGCGACGAGT
>JAHFUG010000066.1:0-3156 GCA_023265195.1 Blastocatellia bacterium
GAACGAGAGCTGCCGGAACGGCTGAGAATCAGACCCCGTCTCGAAGGTGAACAAGCCTGGGTTGTCGGCCAGCGTAGCGCAAAGAAGTTGAAAAACATCATGATTGACCATAGAATTCCGATCAGCCTCCGCGCTTCGTGGCCGGTGGTGGCAACCCCCGACAATTTCTACGTGTGGTCACCGGGGCTGCCTCCGGCGATCGGGCTTGTACCGGCCGCGCCCGTATGCAAGTTCGCGATAATGACGGCTTCACGGGCTTGAACCGAAGAGACAATTGCACGAGATTGTCCGAGGAGTGTTATGGATCAAAACCTACATGTCGTTTGGTCGGCGGATGAGATTCGTCGGCGAATTGAAGCCCTCGCCGAAGAAATACGAGCCGCGGCTCCGAGTGGAGAGCTTACGGTGGTTGGAATCCTGGACGACGCATTCGTCTTTCTCGCCGACCTTATTCGCGTTTTGAAGGTCCCGCTCAATTGCTGTTTCATGAAAGTGACGCATCACAGGTATGGCGGCCAGACTGAAGTGATGTTCACGAGTGAATTCGACCCGCGAGGCAGGGACATCCTTCTGGTGGGCGGCGTGCTCGCCAGCGGCATCACTCTCGAATACGTCACCAGGCAACTCAGCGAGCGGGGGCTCAAGTCGCTTCGCACCTGCGTTCTCGTGGACAAACCGTCGGCGAGACACGTCGAGATCAAACCCGACTTTGTGGGTTTCGTCAGCAGTCATGACTACCTTTTCGGCTACGGGCTCGGCGTTCAGAACCAGTACCGCCAGCTTCCGTATCTGGCCGTTATGGACGGCAAGTAAAGCCGGCGGGGCCAGGTGCTCGAGCCATCTCCCGCCGCGTTCCCGATCAGCCGCACTTGAAAGCATTTGGCCCGCTAGCCGGCAGAGCACTTTTGAGCAGGCGGCGCGGCGGGGGATAAAGAGGCAGGGGCGTCAACGGAAATCGGTTTATTGCGCATCAAAGACCTGTGGGTTAGAATCTAGCCGGCGCGATTCGCGCCTGTTTTTATCGGAGGTTTTCCTTTGAATTCTACAGTAAGGCAAATAATCATTTGGCTCGTCATCGTCGCCGGTCTGGTTGTCTTCTACCAGATCCTTTACCGGAACGCCGGTGATAAAGAGCAGACGCTCAGCTACACCGAACTCAGCGAAAAGGTCGACACCAAGCAAGTCAAGGAAGCGACCATCGAAGACACGCAGATCACCGGCAAGCTGAACAGCGACATCAAGTTCAAGACCGAAGTTTCCAACCCGATTATTCAGGCTGAAATCGCCAAGGCGTTGAGGCAGAACAACGTCAACGCGACATTTAAGAGTGGTTCATCGAGTGTGTGGCTGATCAATCTCCTTAGTTATGCGCCGCTTTTGGTCTTTATTGGGTTGTGGATTTTCATGATGAGGCAGATGCAATCGGGCGGCAACAAAGCGCTGTCCTTTGGCAAATCCCGCGCGAAGCTCCTCAGCAACCAGCAAAAGCGAGTAACCTTCAAAGACGTTGCCGGCGTCGAAGAAGCCAAAGAAGAACTTCAAGAGATCATCGAATTCCTTAAAGACCCGCAGAAATTTCAAAAGCTCGGCGGCCGAATTCCCAAAGGCGTCTTGATGATGGGCCCTCCGGGCACGGGAAAGACGCTGCTGGCGCGCGCCATCGCGGGCGAAGCGAACGTTCCTTTCTTCTCCATATCGGGTTCGGATTTTGTCGAGATGTTCGTCGGCGTCGGCGCAAGCCGCGTTCGCGATCTGTTCGAACAGGGGAAGAAGAACGCGCCGTGTATCATCTTTATCGACGAGATTGACGCGGTCGGAAGGCATCGCGGCGCGGGCCTCGGTGGCGGACACGATGAACGCGAGCAGACGCTCAATCAACTGCTCGTCGAGATGGACGGATTCGAATCGAACGACGGCGTCATACTGATAGCTTCGACGAACCGGCCCGACGTGCTCGACCCGGCTCTATTGAGGCCGGGCAGATTCGATAGAAGAGTGGTCGTTCAGCGGCCCGACGTCAGGGGCCGGGAAGGAATCCTCGCCGTCCACACTCGGAAGATTCCGCTCGGCGACGACGTCGACGTGAACGTAATCGCGCGCGGCACGCCCGGATTCACCGGAGCGGATCTGGCGAATCTGGTGAACGAAGCCGCGCTCAACGCGGCGCGCTACAGCCGCAAGGTTGTGGCCATGCTCGATTTCGAATGGGCCAAAGACAAAGTGCTGATGGGTTCCGAGCGGCGCTCGATCGTCATGTCGAACGAAGAAAAGCGGAACACAGCTTATCACGAGGCGGGCCACACGATGGTCGGCATCAAGGTTCCGAACGCCGACCCGGTTCACAAAGTCTCGATCATCCCGCGCGGCATGGCGCTTGGAGTAACCATGCAACTGCCGGAGGGCGACCGCTATTCGCACACTCGCGATTACCTCGAAGGCCAGGTTGCGATAATGATGGGCGGCAGAATCGCGGAAGAGATTTTCCTGAATCACATGACTACCGGAGCGTCGAACGACATCGAAAAGGCCACCGAGCTTGCTCGAAGAATGGTGTGCGAATTTGGAATGTCGTCGCTGGGACCGATCACTTTCGGGAAGAAGGAAGAACAGATATTCCTGGGCCGCGAGATCGCTCAGCATCAGGATTACAGCGAAGACACCGCCATCAAGATCGATCAGGAAGTGAAGCGGATCGTGACCGATCAATATGGCAGGGCTCGTCAGATCATTCTCGAGAACAAAGAAGCGTTGATCAGGCTGGCTGAAGCGCTACTCGAACGGGAGTCGCTCGATTCGCTTCAGATTAGAAGGCTGGTCGCCGGCCTTCCGTTGGACGATGACGACGGTCCGTCGCCGGCTGCGCGCGAAGACAGGCCCAAATTGGAAGCGAAACCATCGGTGCTGAAACCGATCATCCCGCCCGTCCCGACCGACGCGACGGCTTGACCGGGAAGAACCACGAAGTTCACCAAGACCACGAAGAACGGGGAGGAATTGAGGCCCGTTCTTGGTGGTCTTTGGTTTTTCATGAAGCGTGAAGCGCTAGAACGTTTTCTCGCTGTCCAATAGAATGGTGACCGGTCCGTCGTTGACGAGGCTCACCTTCATTGTTGCTTGAAACACGCCGGTCTCGACTCTTACGCCAAGAGCCCGCAC
>JAHFUG010000066.1:3256-22610 GCA_023265195.1 Blastocatellia bacterium
AAGCTGCACTGATCGAAGCCAAGCTCCGTCGTGCAGTCCAACAACGTGAAGGGCCCATCGAGCTTCACGAGCGCTTCGCCCATCGTGATCTCCTCGGGATTACGCGCAAGGCGATAGCCGCCGGCGGCGCCGCGGACGCTCTTAACGAGACCCGCGCGCCTGAGATCCACCATGATGAGCGCAAGATAGTCCTTCGGGATGGCCTGCCGCTCGGCTATGTCTTTGGTCTGGGCGATCTCGCCGGACTTATAGCGCTCCGCCAGATCGATCAGCGCTCTAAGTCCATAATCGCCCTTGGACCCGATCTTCACTCGCTGCCTCCCTTCGTGACTACGCACTACTGAACGGAATCCGCCCGAACCTAAGTGGGTGTGCCCGCGCCGCGCGCCATACCTAACCAAGTGATGACAATGCGGCGAAGAACTGCGGAGCTTGCCGGGGCAGTTGTCTTCCAAGCAACGCCTCGACTTCGCCGGTAGTCGCCAGCTTGACGGCCTCGGCGAGAAGGGCTCGCACGCGGCTCTGGTCAATCGACCTGATGGCGTTCCTGACCAGCGGGATCGAAGCCGGCGCGAGGCTCAACGTTCGAACGCCGAGACCAACGAGGGCTATCGCCTGGATTGGAGAGCCGGCCATCTCACCGCACAGTTCCAGCGGCGCCTTCGCCTTTTCCGCTACGCGAACGAGATGAGATATGGTGCGCAGCACGGCCGGGTGAAGCGGCTGATACAGGTGGGCTACATTTTCGTTTGCGCGGTCGACGGCCAGCAGGTATTGAATCAGATCGTTGGTGCCTATGCTGAGGAAATCGGCCTCGCGGGCGAACATATCCGCCATGAGCGCCGCCGCCGGAACTTCTATCATGACGCCGAGAGGCAACTCGGGATCATGAACCGCGCCGCTTTCAGCCAACTCCCGCTTTACCTCTTCGATTATCCGCTTCGCGTCGCGCAACTCGTCCAGCGTGCTGATCAACGCAAGCACGATGCGAAGCTTGCCATGCGAATTGGCGCGAAGTATGGCTTTCACCTGAGTGCGGAATATCTCTTGCGCCTTGAGAGACAGCCGAATCGCGCGGAGGCCGAGCGCGGGATTCTTCTCCTCTTCAAATCCATCGAGGCTCAGCTTGTCTCCGCCCAGATCAAACACGCGTATGCTGGCGCCGTGTTCGCCGGTTGCTTCGGCCAGCTTGCGGTAGACCTGATACTGTTCGTCTTCATCAGGCAACTCGGGGAGCCGATTTAAAAGGAGAAACTCGGAGCGGTACAGCCCGATGCCTTCGGCTCCGAACAACGCAAGCGACTCGATCTCGGCCGGCAGTTCAACATTGGCCCGCAACGTGATCCGTACGCCGTCCAGCGTTGTCGCGGGTTCGGAGGATCTAACGGACGCCTCGACGCGCCGCTCGCGGTCGAGGTCGCGTTTTTCGATGTAGGTTCGGATTATGGGTTTGGTTGGTCTCAGCACGACTTCGCCGGCGGCGCCGTCGATAATTATCGCGTCGCCCGTGCCGGCGTTTTTGGTTATTTCATGAAGCCCGACCACGGCCGGCAGCCCAACGGCTCGGGCTATGATCGCCGAATGGGAGGTCAAGCCGCCCGTATCGGTGGCGAACCCGAGAACGTGATTTAGGTCAAGCTCTCCAACCGTCGATGGCCAGATTGTCTCGGCGACTATGACAACGTCCTGATCCAGCGTCGACATGTTGAATCTGGTATGGCCTGAAAGCGTGGTAAGCAGGCGAGTGGCGATATCCTCGATGTCGGCGGAGCGCTCGCGAAGATACGGATCCTTGATGTGACGGTACGCTCCAGCCAATCGGTCGGCTACATTGCGGACCGCCCACTCCGCGTTTATGCGCCGGCTCCTTATCTCTCGTTCGGCTTCGGCTATCAAGTGCTTGTCTTCAAGCATAAGGAGGTGAGCGTCCAGTATGTATTCGTGCTGGCCGCCCAATTCGCCCTTGAGATTGGATCTGATTTCCTTCAATCGGGCGTGCGCTTCCGCGAACGCCTCTCGAAGCCGTTTGATCTCGGTGCGAGCCTGTTGAGCGGAGACCTCCATGTAATAGAACTGGCGCCGTCCTCGCTCATCCAGCCTGAGCACGCGGCCTATTGCAATGCCAGGCGAAGCAGCCAATCCCTTCAGCTTCGAGTTTCGCGAGTGCGATGTGTTAGAAGAGTCCATCAGGCGCCTCCTCCCCAAACTTCTCTTCGACTATCTGAAGCAACGCCGCGGCGGCGCGCTCTTCGTCCGGGCCCTCGGTTCTGATCGTTATTCTACTGCCTTGCGCCGCCGCCAGCAGCAACACGCCGAGAATCGACTTACCATCGGCCGTCTGACCGGTATCTTCACGTTTGAGTTCGACCGCGCTCTTGAACTGACCCGCTTGGCGCACAAGTCGCGCCGCCGCGCGCGCGTGAAGTCCAAGGCGATTGGTGATTTTGACCGTGCGCTCTTGCATGAGGATTCAGGAAGCAGGATACAGGATTCAGGAAGCAGGATACAGGATTTAGGATTCAGGATTCAGGATTCAGGATTTAGGATTCAGGATTCAGGATTCAGGATTCAGGATTCAGGATTCAGGAACTAGGATTCAGGAAGCAGGATTAAGGATTCAGGATTCAGGATTCAGGAACTAGGATTCAGGAAGCAGGATTAAGGATTAAGGATTCAGGATTCAGGAACTAGGATTCAGGAAGCAGGATTAAGGATTAAGGATTCAGGATTCAGGAACTAGGATTCAGGAAGCAGGATTAAGGATTCAGGATTCAGGAACCAGGATTCAGGATTAAGGATTAAGGATTCAGGATTCAGGAAGCAGGATACAGGATTCAGGAACTAGGATTCAGGAAGCAGGAACTAGGATTCAGGATTCAGGAACTAGGATTCAGGAAGCACGATACAGGATTCAGGATTGAGGATTAAGGATTAAGGATTCAGGAAGCAGGATACAGGATTCAGGAACCCAGGAATCAGGATTCAGACCTTGTCGCCAAACTCTGGCGCAACCCGAAGAGCATCCTTCCGACTTCGTTTGCCTGCTGAGTTACTCCTTTGTCCTCCTCTGGCAAATATCCGAGGAGATCAGATATCTCGATCTGAGTTTCGAGCTCACATAGCGAGCCAGACGCTATGGCCAGATGTCGAAGGTATGCTTGCGTTCGCTTTAGACCGTGGCCTTCCGCGATGTTAGACGGAATCGACACCGCGGCCCGCTGCATTTGCGACGCAAGACCATACGTCTCGGATTTAGGGAATGTCCTCGTTATGCGATATACACTGACAACCAACTCCATCGCTTTGTTCCAGACCAGCAATTCCCGATAGCTCTTCACTGTGACAACCTCCTGTGGGGATAGGATTCAGGACGAAGGATACAGGATGAAGGATTCAGGATTCAGGAGGAAGGGCTCTTGAGTGGCATCCTGACTCCTGACTCCTGAATCTTGTATCCTGACTCCCAAATCCTAGCTCCTCATCCTGTATCCTTCCTCCTTTATCCTGAATCCTGAATCCTTCCTCCTGACTCCTTCCTCCTGAATCCTCTCCTCCCCTATGCAAGCGTTCGCGGATCAGCGGCGTCTCTCAACCCATCGCCCAGAACATTCCACGCCATGACCGCGACAAATATGAACACGCCGGGCGTTAATATCCACGTAAAATCGGTGAGGAAGCTGATGTTTTGAGCGTCTCTTAACATGTTTCCCCAGCTTGCTTCAGGCTCTTGAATCCCCACTCCCAAAAACGAAAGCGCGACTTCGCTCAGAATATAAAACGGAACCGTCAGGGTAGCCGTGACAATCACGAAAGACAGAGTATTCGGCAGTATGTGCTTGATCAGTATTCGGAGTTTCCCGAGCCCCAACGCCCGCGCCGCGTGTACGAACTCTCGCTCCCTCAAGTCCAGCACCATTCCACGGATAACTCGCGCCTCGGACGCCCACGCAACGAAAGATAGAATGACTACGATAAGAAAGTATATCTGCGTCGAGCTCAGCTCGTTGTTGAAAGTCTGACGAAGAATCAATATGAAATAGAGCCCCGGTATCGCGAGCAGCACCTCGACGACCCGCATTGAAACAAAATCGAACGCGCCGCCCAGATACCCCGCGAGTCCGCCAACCAGCATTCCAATAGTCGTCGAAATCGCAATCCCAACGATGCCTACCGAGAGGGAAATCCGCGAGCCGTAGATTATTCGCGAGAAGATGTCCCGTCCAAAGAGATCCGTTCCGAAAAGATAAATGACGCCGGGCGCATCGACCCCGAACAAATGGGTGTCCGCGCGCAAAAGCCACAGCAGCGTGTACGAGTCGCCGCGAACGAAAAACCTTATTGGGTACTTGAGTGATCTATCTTCAACATAGCGTGACCCCGTGCTCGGACCGCCGGTTTGGGGAACTACTCCGTATACGAATGGTCTCGACAGCCGTCCGCCCTCGTCAAACAAATGAACCCGCGTAAGCATCGGCGGATGAAACTGGCGGCGATCGTTCTGGTGCGAATAATCGTATGGAGAGACGAACCCCGCGAACATGGCCGCGGCGTACAAGGCGATCAACACGTAGAGGCTGATCATCGCGGCCTTCTTCCGCCGCAGCTTGAACCACGCGGTCCTCAGCGGTGAAAGGCTACGCACCGGAGGATGTTTGCCCAATTCAGCGTCCGTCATCACACGACTCCCACGCCTGTCCTCGGCTCTATCCTTCCAGCCTGATCCTCGGGTCGATCGCGGCGAGCAAGACGTCCGAAATCAACGACCCGATAGCGAGCATCACGGTCAATAGCACCACTGAAGCCATTACAAGCGGCTCATCTTTATTGACAAGGGCGTCGACGGTCAGCCGGCCCATGCCCGGCCAATTGAATACGGTTTCAGTGAGTACGGCCCCGGCCAATAAAAAGGCGAGCGAAAACCCGAAGAGCGTCACGATGGGGTTAACCGCGTTTCCAAAAGCATGCCGTAAGAGAATCCGGCGCTGGCTCAACCCTTTCGCCTTCGCCGTGCGAATGTAGTCCTGCGAGAGAACTTCGATCGTCTGGCTGCGCATTTGACGCATGAATTGCGCCGTCCCGATCAACCCAAGCACCATCGAGGGCAGGACAAGGTGCCAGAGCACATCTCCCACTTTCTGAAGCGGCGAATAGTCGTCCCAGTAGACCTGGTTATGAATGTCTCCAATGGGGAACCAGCCGGTCTTGCTCGCGAATAGAAGCATCAGCAATGAAAAAAAGACCGATGGGATCGATAGGCCCGCGAATGAAAAGACGCCGGCGGCTTTGTCGATCCAGGTGTCGCGCTTCACCGCCGCCATCATGCCCAGTGGTATCGCAAGTCCCCATGAAATCGCGAGCGCCGCAACGGCCAGCAGCAGCGTATTCAGCATTCTTTCCCAGAGAAGCGACCACACGCTGATATTGTACATGAAGGAATAGCCGAAGTTGCCACGTAGCGTCTGGCGGAGCCAGTACCAGTACCGGATGAATACATTCTCGGTATCGAGATGATATTGGATGGTCAACTGCCTGATGAACTCCTCCGAGAGATGACGTCCCTCGGTGAGCCTGCTGACATAGCTGCCAGGACTGGCGACGAGTAATGCCTGGGTTATGAACGTGACGGCCAGCAGAAGAGGGATTAAGGCGAGCAGTCTCCTGATGATGAAAGTACGCATACGCCAGAGGCGTCCCTGTTGACCACGAATGCCGGCGCCTACTTCGTGAAGTACAGTTCTTCTATATTCCAGTAGGTATAATTCGCAAGCGACGACGGCTTGAAATTGCCGATCCTGTTCTTAGCCGCAACCGCGTAGTTTGCGGCCACGAGGTCGATCTCGGGCAAATACTCGGACCATATCTCCATCGCCTGCCAATAGTACTTCCTTCGCTCGGCCATATCCATTGTCTTCGAGCACTTTCCGATAAGCTCATCCAACCGCCTCTCCCAATCGGTCGAGAAGCCCTTCTGATTGGGGAACGCGTAATAGTCGTTTGATCCGGGTAATATCACGTTCTTGGACTCGATCGGATCGGGAGGCACCCCTGATTGCCAGGAGCCGATCGCCGAATCGAAATCGCGCGAAACCCGGAATTTGTCGACGAGAAGATTGTAGTCCATCGGCTGAAAGTTCACGTCTATACCGATCTTCGCAAGATTGTCTTTTATCAGAGTCCCCATGTTCACCCGATAGGGGCGGCTTACGTTCGTAGTCATGTTGAACTTGACCTGACGGCCGCCGGCGTCCTCCAGGAGCCCATCCCCGTCCCGATCCATGATCCCAATCTCTCTCAACAACGCCAGCGCTTTATCGCGGTCGTACGGGTATTTCTTGCTGTTCTCGTTGAACCAGAACTTATTCGCCGGAGGGTCGAAAGAGTAAATGGGCGAGCCATGACCCAGCAAGACCGTCCGCACCATGCCTTCGCGGTCGATTGCGTACGAGATCGCCTGTCTGAATTTAGGATCGCGGAACCACTTCAGCTTCACCGGATCAATATAAGGGGTTCCTTGCTTATTGGAGCCCGTATCCTGGTTGAATAGCAGATAGGTCGTGTTGAAACCGGGAAGCTCATACAGCGTGCTGTCATTGGCTTGAGCCCCCCGCTTTATGAGATCGACGGCGTCGGGATTTATGTCGTGAATCATGTCCGTCTCGCCGTTGTGAAACTTCAACGCCATAGTGTCGAAGCTGGGGACGATCAAAAAGATGATCTTGTCGAAATAAGGCAGCCGCTGCCCTTTCTTGTCGACCTTCCAATAATACGGATTGCGCGTCAGCACCACGCGCTGATCGGTCGTGAACTCGGAAATGCAATACGGTCCAAGACAAACGATATCCTTCGGGTCCGCATTCAACTGCATGGCCTGGTCGAAGCGCCCAGCTTTATACGCGCTCTCCCACTTATGCTTCGGTATAGGAAAAGCGTTGTTCAGCGCGGCGATGAATAATGCGTTTGGTTCTTTTAGATAGAACTTGATTGTGTGATCGTCGATCTCTTGTATCGCCGGATAGGTCCCGTCGGACTGAATCAAGAGATCGCGGGCCGAAGCCTTGATCTGAGGGTCAAGCATGACCTGGAAAGTGAACATGACGTCATCGGCCGTGAACGGCTCGCCGTCCGACCACTTGACGCCTTGCCGAAGTACGAACGTCCACTCCAGACCGTTCCGTGACGACTCCCACGACTTCGCGATCCCAGGAATGTCCTTCTGCTCCTGGTTGTCATAATCGGTGAGAGCCTTGTACACGACATTGTTGATTACCCAGGTTGTCGACGTCTCCACCGTCGCGATTGGGTTGAAGCTCTTGGGATTTGACGGCAAGGCCATCACCAGCGTTCCGCCATAGTTGCCCGGCGTGGCGCCGGTGACATATGCGTCAACCGGAACGTCGCCTTTGAAGGGCGGCACGGGCCTTCCAGTCGGCCCGGTTTGACTTTGGTTCTTGCATGCGCTTGCGGCCGCAAGCAAACAAAGAACACTGGCCGCTATGGTCTTCTTCATGGCCGATCTCGGCTGATAAAAGCTCAACTTTAATGTCGTCCTGCCGGGATTCTGACAATATAGTAGAGTTCACGGAGGTGTCAATTCAGTTACTTGCACTGTTGGGCAAGCCCTTTCAGGGTCAGTTCAACCGTCTTGACGTCGTCCGGCGCCTCAGCCTCGGATTGAGCCTTGATTAAGTACTTCATCGCCTGAGCGCAATCGTTTCTCGACTGGTTAATCTTGGCGAGCTGAAAGTTAGCGAAGAAGTCGTTGGGCCACTTTGCCACGATTTCCGTTAAATAGGCCTCCGCTTCGTCGTTCCTTTTGTCTTCGAGGAGCCGTTGCGCCAGGTACTGAGCGGCTTGCAATGCCGACGGATTCGCCTCCACTTCTTTTCGCAGTATCGCAATCTCCTTCGCGCGATCGGTCCTATGATAGCGATTCGCCAGTAAATCGTAGGGCTCAGTCAAAAACGGGTAAATATCAATGGCTTGCAGCAACAACTGTTCGGCGGCGTAGTGGTCCCCCTGGGCCGACTTCGCAAGCGCCAGCGCCGTGGTCAACCCCGCTCGAAATCTTAGAGGATCGTTCCCCTCAACGCCGATGATTACGGACTCCGGCAGGGCCAGCCCCTGTTGAACGAGCTCCTCCACTCTTCGGCCCTTCTCCTTCGTCTGATACAGCGCGGCCAGGTTCAAATATGCAGCTACATAGGACGGATCGAGGACGATGCATCGCTCGTAGAGATCCGCCGCCTTCGCCGGATAACTCTGAGCGTACTGGCCGGCGAGATTAAACACGGCTCGAGTCGATTTGGGCGCCTCCGCATAAGCCGCGGTCCAAAGAGACAAGTCGTCCTTGTAAACTCTGTTTCTCCCGAAAGTGAGCGCCGCAAGAACAGAAACTAAAACAAGGGCCGCGCTCACCGTCACCAACTTTAGAACTTTCCCGCGGCGCGATAATCTCTCGGCCAGCACGGCGATGAATACGCCGAAGCTCATCAGAGGCAAATAGAGGTAGTGATCGGCCAGCAGTTCGTGATGCGGAATGATCTGGCTTACCGGCAACAGCAGCAGAAAATAGGAAAACACCGCGAACGATAGCCGCTTGTCCCAGGTAAGGAGCGCAAATCCCATCGCGAGAACGCAGCTCACGGCTAGCAGGGCAACTGCAACCCGAGCGTCAAACGCGGTTGAAACGTCAAACGCCCCGAAGTACTGAACGACCGGGGTCGGGAATACAAGCTGCTTCAAGTACCACGCGTGCACCCTGATCGCGGTCAGCATGTTCGAATAGAAGCCGCCGCCCCAATAACTGAACTCCAATCCGCGCGCGCGAACCGACCCCTTGCTTATGAAGACCGAGTAAGCGGCGAACGCAGGCGCCGCGATTGACAAGGCCATGTATAGCCACTTATCCCGTGCTATCGCGCTTCGAAGAGCCTTTCCGAAACGGCGAGCCCACGATGATGCGGTGTTGTCCCATGCCTCGCAAAAGCTCCACGCGAATATGAAGAGCGGCAAGGTCACCGCCATCTCTTTCGACATCAAGCCAAGCAGCCACGCCGCGGCGAACGACATGTACAATAAAACAGCTCGCCGCTTGCGGTATCCCGCACCGCCACGCATCGCGGTATGGCGGCGATATGCAAGGTAGAAATGAAAACCCGCGAGATAAAAGAAGGCGAACAGCAGATCGCGGCGTCCCGCCACGTACGACACGGAGTCCGGCTGCATCGGGTGCAAGGCGAATAGCAGGGACGCTATTCCCGCGTATACATACTCCCTCGTGACCTGCCTCGCCAGCCCGAAAACCAGCAACGTGTTCGCGGCGTGGATCAATACGTTTGTTAGATGGAAGCCGAACGGTTGATTGCCCCAGACGGCGAAGTCAATCGCGTACGACACATCCCTTAGCGGGCGATAGGACTCGAATAATAAACCTGGTAAGGCGGCCAGACGGCGAAGCATGGGCCGCGCCAGCAACTCGTGATCGTCGAATACAAACCCGTTCGCAAGGCTGTTCGCGTAACACGCTGCCGCGGCCGCCGCGAGAACCGCCCCGGCAACGTAGACCATCCGGCGTTCGGACAGGAATCTTGTTTGATACTTCTCCTCCGTTGACATGGAAGGTGGAACACCGGCCTTCTTAGGAGCAGCGACCTTCTTAACCGCGGCCTTTGCTTTGGCTGTCTTGGCTTTCATGCACGTGGCCGGCTTCGAGTTACCTCTCCAGCCGAAGAGCACAATATACCACGCCGACTAAGCGAACAACTCGCTCAGCGCGCCTATGTCTTATCAGGTAAACTTCCGCCCGCAGCTAAGGAGGCGTAAAAGAAATAAGTTCCCTTTTTCGAGGGAGTTCACCGCAGAGTAGCAGAGACCGCAGAGAGAGGGACGCAGAGGGGGCTTTACTCTGCGGCTCTCTCAGCGATCTCCGCGCCTCCGCGTTGTGACGGGCCATTCCGGTTCAGTTGTATTCATCAACAGCGTCCGTCATGGCGTGACCGCGGATTCAGGCAGTCTCGAACTCAGGCGCGTCAAGGCGGACTCGTATCCCGTCAGAGTGAGAACCCTCGGTTTCAAAGATTGGATTGGGCCGATCGCTGTCGCTCCGGCGTCAAGCAGACGGCTCAACGTTACTCAAATCCCCACCACTGACGAAGCGTTGCTTCATTTTCAGAAAGGCGAAACTTTGGGCGACTCTGGCAGGAATCAGGAAGCGGTCGAGGAGTACAAAAAGGCTTTGTTCATGCGACAAGGGTTTTCTGAAGCGAGTCTAGGGAAGCCTAGGCCGCCAAGAAGTTCACGAATGAGTCAAGTTTGTTCGGGCCGGAACTCGGCGGTATGAGGTCGCTCGCTACCGCTAGATGGTTGGTTTTGTTCATCGCTCGCCGCGTCGAGCCGCTCTCCAATAATGGATGTGAGGTCCTGGATTCTCGTGACGCGACCATACCCGTATGTCTCCCGGCCAATCCAGCGCATAAACCAGGGCGAATAAAGAGGGGGTCATCTTTGTACCTCGAGCGCACGATGGACGACATCCATCTTCAGATTGCGCCGGTAGTGCTCCGCCAGCGCATCATAGCGTTTTTCGCGCTCCGCCATCGGGTCTATCGCCTTTGAGTTGATCCCTCTCTTTCCGCAAATGCGCCGCCAATGGCTCAAGAGCAACGTCGAGCCGCCGGGCGAATCGAAGAGTCCGTGCAAGTAGGCGCCCAGGACTTTGCCGGCGTCATCGATCGCGCCATCGTCGCGGCTTTCCACGTCATCCAATCGCCGAAGTCGAAAGAGAGGCCGCGAACCGGCGCCCAGCAACGTTTCACCTAGATGAATTTCATAACCCGTGAACACGGCGTCCTCTCCGCCTTCGCCCAGGGACGACGGATTCGAGAGCCGCGCCGTCGCCTGGCGCGTAACTTTTTCAGGCGCAAGAGTCGTAACAACGTCGAGCAGATTCAATCCCGATACCGCTTCGACGCCGCTCTCGGTGCGGTGCGGGTCTCTTATTTCGCTTCCCAGCATTTGAAAGCCGCCGCATATGCCCGCCAGTGGTTTGCCGGATGCGACGTGAGTTTCGATAGCCTCTTGCCATCCGTTCGCCCTGAGCCACAACAAATCGGGAATCGTGTTCTTGCTGCCGGGCAGAATCAGCACATCGGCCGGCCGTGCTTCTTCCGGCCGCCGCGTGTAATAAACGACCACATCGGGAAGAGCCTCCAACGCGGTGAAGTCCGTGAAGTTGGACAGATAAGGCAACCTGACGACACAGACGCACAGTTTGTCTTCGCTAGCAGGCGGCGGACGTACGGCGAGGCGTTCGAGCGACACGCTGTCCTCGTCATCAATGCCGTGATTGTGGAGGTATGGAATCACGCCGAGACAGGTTTGCGACAGCCGCTTTTCCAAATAATCAATGCCGGGCTCGAAGAGGCTCGCGTCGCCGCGAAACTTGTTGATCAGAAACCCGCGAAAGCGTTCTCGCTCTTGCGGATCGAGCAGGGCGTAGGTTCCAACCAATGAAGCAAACACGCCGCCGCGATCGATGTCCGTAACGAGCATGCACGCCGCGTCAGCGATCTCCGCCATCTTCATGTTGACGATGTCACGGTCCTTCAGATTAATCTCGACCGGTGACCCGGCGCCTTCGAGGACGATGATTTCATGCCGCGCCGCCAGCCGGTGATAGGCGGCGCTGACCGCGTCGAGAAGTTGCGGCTTGAGCTTGTAGTAATCGACGGCGCTATAGTTGCCGAAAACTTTGCCGTTCAGAACAACCTGTGAGCCGACGTCCGACATTGGTTTGAGCAGGATCGGGTTCATATCAACGTGAGGTTCGATTCCGGCGGCCTGTGCTTGCATGGCCTGCGCGCGTCCGATTTCGTGACCCTCCCGCGTGGCGAAGGAATTCAGCGCCATGTTCTGAGCTTTGAACGGAGCAACGTCGAACCCGTCCTGCCGGAGAATGCGGCACAGAGCCGCGACCGTAAGCGATTTCCCGGCATGAGAAGCCGTCCCAAGCACCATCAATGCTCTCGCAGTCATAGATCGAACCTTACATATGTCGATTAAAGCGCAAGTCCTCACGCCCTCGTAGTGGTTCACTTCGAAGTCCGAAGTCCGAACTCCGCATTCCGCACCTTCCGCACTCGGGATAACGCGTTCATCCACTTCGAGCGCGCTCTAAAAGCGTAGACTCGCTCCGCCCGTGAATCCAGCGCCGGGTGTGCGAAATCCGCTTTCGAAGTACTCTCGGTCGAACAGATTCTCCACCTTTCCGTAGAAGCGCAGGCCCACTCGGTCATTCAACGGGTGATTGTAGCTCGCGCCCAGATCGGCCTTGACGGGTCCGCTGAACTTGAAAGCCCGGCCCGAGAACGGAAAGAAGTAACTGCCGTACGCGAACATATCGAACACGACGTCCACGTTGCGGGTGAGTTGTTGCGTCGCCACCAGAGTGAAGGTATGCCTGGGCTGCACGAAGGTTCGCAGAAAGCCGCTCACCGAGGACGCTACACGGTTGGCCGCATTGGTAAACGTATAGGACGCGCTAAGATCGAGCTTGCGGTTTGGCTTTGCATTAACCGCCAACTCAACGCCCCTCGCGAGCCCGCCGCCCGTGTTGCGATAACCGCCGAACCGGCCAAACGGGTCGGTCGCCGGATTCACGACGCCGGTTGAATCGAAAATTATGACTTCCTGCAATCGTGTGTAAAAGTAAGTGGCGCTGAGTTGCACGCGGTCTTTGGCGAACCGTTGATCGATACCGCCGTCAGCGGCGATCGAACGCTCGGGCCGCAAGCGAGGATCGCCGAACGGCGAGAAGACGCCGTCGAAAAAGAAAGAGCCGAACCGCTCGAAAATGGAAGGCGCGCGATACCCGTTGCCAACATGAGCCCGTAGTTTCGTGCCCGTCGAGCTGAAGAAATATGAAACCGAGCCGTCTCCGGTGTAAGCCGTCTTCGGCGGGGCGAGCCGCAGCCCGGAGTAGACCGAGGTTCCGCCGGTGAACTCAGGCTGTAGGAGGCCGAACGCTTGAACGCGAAATGCGGCGGCGGCCTGAAATCGCTTAGCCATCGCCCGAAATTGATCCTGAATGAAGAAGGCGTTGCTGCGCTGTCCCGCGTTCGTGCTTGCGGTAACCCGAAGCGCGGGTTCCGGATTTTCGTCGCGGTCGCGTCCAAGGAACCGCTCGCGCTCGAATTCATAACCCGCCGTGACCATGTGGTTCCCGCCAAGTCCCGCGTCCGCTTGAAGATTGAACGTATCGATCCTTCCGTCGAAATCGCTGGAGTTGCCGAACAATGGTTCAAACCGCACTCCGGCTGGTCCGTCGCTGAATCGGCGATTCGTGTTCACACGTTGATAGCTTGCCCGGTAGCCAAACCAGTCGTTGAACCGCTGATTGAAAACAACCGCCACCGTCAGAAAGCCGGAATCGCTCCGATTGTCGGGATCGCGCAGGTTAGGGACATAGTTGGCGGCGCCTGCGGCAATCGGCTGACCTGCCTCGAGCCTTCGCTGCTGCTTTACCGAAAGCGGTACGGCGGTGACGATGCTGCCGGCAGGCGGAAGCGTAACTCCCGGCGGCGGCGCGAAGGAGCTGTCCGTCAATTGTAAGAAGGATGTATTCCCAAAGATGCGAGTGGAGAGAGCCAGCTTCGGCGTGAAGTTATATTGCGCCGAGCCCTGTCCGCTGAAGTTGCGCGTCGGCGTGTCGTTGACACCCTCGCTGACGTTGAGCAAAGCAATCCCGCCGCTGTACACAAAGCGGTTTGCGTCAAAGCCTCCGGCAAGTTGCGCGCGGCCTCGAAAGAGTCCCAACTGTCCGCCTTCGAGATGCAGTTGTCCATGCGCCGGCCCGCCGCCCTGATCCGAGATCACGTTCACGACTCCGCCGATAGCATTTGAACCATAAAGCGAAGAACCCGAACCGCGCAGTACTTCGATCCGGTCCGAATTGACCGTGAATAACTCCTCTATGAGACCCGTCGCATCGCCTTGCGTCCCGGCGGCGTCGCGGAGACGCAATCCGTCGACAAGAACCGCCGTATCCGAGCTGCGAAGTCCACGCGTCTGGATGCTGGAGAACGCGCCTGGGCCGCCGAGTTGTTGAACGCGCAATCCGGGCACTGTACGCAGCGACTCGGCGATCGACGACTCGTTGCGTTGCTCTATGTCCAGCGCGGTGACCACCGAAACTGCTTTTGATACTTCGTCAACCGTTTGGGCCGTCCCCGCGGCCGTCACCAGGACTGCTTCGCTCGGCCCGGCCACTTCAAGCGCAATGTCCAGCGTCGCCGGCGCCTCCCTCTCTATGCGGAGGGCGCGCGCCACTCTGCCGAAGCCGTTTGAGGAAGCCTCTACCACGTAGTCGCCTGGGAGCACGCGTTCGAAGTGGAAGCCGCCGCTTGCATCGGTTACGGTCTTCGCGCGCGCGCCGGTCTCGCGGGCATATAGCATCACTGCCGCGCCGGACACGCCCGCGCGTTGCGAGTCAGTGACCCGGCCAGTGAGACTCCTTGCAGTCTGCGCAAGGGCTCGTGGTTGACGGGCGGCCGGATATGAAATGCAAAAGACTAAGGCGATAATCGCTCGGATGTTTCTGTTCATTGAATCTGTTCCTCTCTTCTTTCCCATCGAAAGAACGGCGCCCAGAGCCGGTCTCCTGACTTGCGGCTGCGTTGGCGCCGCTGTGGCGGCTAACGAAAATCAACTCGCGATCGTGGACGAACCGTGGAAGGTATTGAGACGGGATGAAACTCTGAGACTGGAGACCTGTTGGGTCAACGCCGCCGCTCTTTTTCCACGAAGAGTCCAGTGCAAGCTAAAGCTTTCGGGCAGGTCTCCTGACTTGAACTCCGGCGCGGCGTAATGAGCCGGCGCCGGTCTTTTTCGCTAAGCCTTCCCACACCTCAGTGCAGTGGCGGTTGGAGGGAGCGAAAAAGAACAGCAAGTTCTCACAGTGGCGGGACCGTGCGGGATTTTCACCCGCTTCCCTATTCTCCCGCTGCTTGGTTAAGCAGCGGGCACCCGAGAGCATTTGAAAGAACCGATCAACAACGGGCGGGAAATTAGCACGCGATCCTGCGCGATGTCAACCGCGAGCAGGATAGGATAAGGATAGGTATCGTACAAAACTCGCGGTTGCTCGACGGGCGCTTCTCGAGTACGGATTGACCCGTGTCCGCAAGTGGGTTGAAACGCCGCGCTCGATGATCTGGAGAACCGGCGGCAAGTTGAGCTTGCTCTTCAGTGGAGATGATGACGGCCTCTCCACGTCCGAGAGCTGATTCAAGGCGGGATCTACTCCGGCCATTCCTACCTCTGGGGCGACTTCGAGTCCGTGAGCCTCGACGCGCGGGCGCTGGGCCTCACGCTTCTACGGCTCGAAGACGAAGGGATATGCGACCCCGCGGAACACTACTGTTGCGAAGAAGGCGAGCCGGTCGAAGAATGGGCCAGGTCCTGTTATCGCCCGAGGCCGGCGGCCCGCCTTTGAAATGGAGCAGGTGCCGCCTGGCTTAGACATTGACGATCCATCGGCGATCCAATAGTGGAGTCTAACGGCATGTTGGATGCAGGCGAGTGTGCCGGGGCGCGAAAGATACTGACGGAGCTTTGCCAGGACGATCTCCGCTGTCTGGACGCTCACGCCCATCTCGGCAACCTTTTATTTTACGAGTCTCCCGAGAATGCGATCCGGCACTGCGAGGTTGCCCTTCGGATTGGTAAACTGTCGCTCCTGTCGCTCCTGTCGCTCGGCGAGGGTTTCAATGGGCTGCTGCCGTGGGGTAACATCGACAACCGCCCATTTCCGCGTTGCATGAGCGGCTACGGGTTGTGCCTTTGGCGGCTCGGCCGATTCGAGGAAGCCGAGCGCGTCTTCGATCGAATGCTCTGGCTCAACCCAACCGGCAACCAGGGCGCGCGCTTCCTGATCGGACAGGTCCGGGCGCGGGAAATCTGGGAAGACGGCCCGGAGGAGGGCTGACCGCGTGGCCAAGAAGACGAAGAAGCCAGACCAGAAGATGCAGGCGTGGATCGACGCGCGCAAGCGGCATAGGCTGTCTCACGCTCACGTGCTGATGGCGCGCGAGCTTGGAATGAACCCAAAGAAGCTGGGCAAGTTAGACAACCACAAACAAGAGCCCTGGAAGCTGCCCCTGCCCCATTTCATCGAGAATATCTACTTGAAGCGCTTCGGCAAGACCGGCCCTGACACCGTTATGTCAATCGAAGAAATAATCAAGCTCGAACAAAAAAAGAAGGAGGCTAAACGCGCGGCGAAGCAACAGCGCGAAACGGCGAAGGTTTGAGCGAATACCAATATTATGAGTTCGCCGCCATCGACCGGCCGCTCACCGAGAAAGAGATGAGTGAGCTGCGGTCGCGTTCCTCGCGTGCGCGAATCACCCCGGCGAGATTCGTCAACGACTACTCTTGGGGCAGCTTCAAAGGCGACGAAAAAGCGTGGATGGAGAAATACTTCGATGGGTTTCTCTATTTCGCCAACTGGGGCGTGCGCATCTTTATGCTGCGCCTGCCCTCCCGGCTGCTCGGCCTGGAGACTGTGCGCGAGTACTGTTATTCCGAAAGCGCCTCCGCCTATGAGAACGAGGACAACGTAATCCTCTCTTTTGTGTCCGAGGGCGAGCCGGAGGATCTGGTTGGCGAAGATGAGGGCCGTCTCTCGTCCATGATTCCAGTGCGGTCAGAGCTTGCGCGCGGTGATCCGCGTGCGCTGTATCTGGGCTGGCTCCTCTGCGTCCAGAATGGCGATCTGGACGACGAGGAAGTCGAGCCGCCGGCGCCGCCGGGACTCGGTCATCTCAGCGCTTCGCTCGAGCGCATGGCCGAGTTCCTCCGCATCGACACCGACCTTATTCAGGTTGCCGCTCAATGCAGCCCTTCGCTGAAGGATTCAACTCCCAAGCGAGAAGATGTTCAGGCATGGGTAGCCGCGCTCCCGGCCAATGAAAAAGACAGGCGCCTGACGAGCTTAATCGTTGACGAGGACCGTGGCGTCGCGGCGGAACTGTATCGGAAGTTTCTCGAGGAGTATTCGGGCGCCTCCAACAACGCTTCTCCACCACGGCGCACGGCCGGCGAGTTGCGTCGCGCCGCCGAAGCGCTGACCGATGAGAGATTGCGAATTGAGGACGAGAATCGCGCCAGGGAGAAAGCCCACCGTGAACGCGACGCGGCGATCTTGAGACAGAGGTATTTGGACAGCCTCGCGGGCCGTGAGCCCGAGTTGTGGGCCAGGATCGAGGCTCTCATCGCGATCAAGCAACCGAAGTTCTATGACCAGGCGATCAGGCTTCTCGGCGATCTGCGCGACCTCGACGCCCGTGGCCAGATAGGAGACTTCCAGGCGCGCATCGAGGCGCTCCGGGAGACGCACTCCCGCAAGCCTTCTTTCATAGGACGGCTCAACGACGCGGGGTTTTAATAATGATGATGATGAGTAAGCGCGGTAAGAAACCTGCCGACAAGCGAACAGCGAGACCGCCTAATGCGAAGAATGTTTCTCCGTCCGTTTTGGACCGGCTGGTTCCGGCCGAGCTTGCCGAAGTCCTGCGGACTCTTTTGAAGAAACATTCGCGTCTAAAGGCCGAAGCCGAGGCTATCGCCGTCGAGATGGTTTCCTTTCCGTCGGCCGACGACATCGCCCTCGAAGTGTTCGACGCAGTGACCTCGCTTGACGTAGAGGCGCTTCATGGGCGCGCGGGCAAGCACTCCTGGGGCTACGTCGAACCCAGCCAAGCCGCCTGGGAAATACTCGAAGAATCGGTAGAGGGATATCTCGCCGATATGAAGCGCCGATTGGATCTCGGGTTGGGAGAGGCCGCCGTGGCGCTTTGTCGCGGCGTCGTGGTCGGGCTCCACTATGTAGAGGAAGACGGTTTAGACGGGCTGCTCGGTTGGGCGCCGGATTTCCCCGCTGAGGAAGCCTGTTACGCCGTCTCTGAACTGATTCGGACCTGCCCCCGCAAGGAACGCGGCGCACTCCATCGCAGCCTGACCGAAGCCCTTGGTGACGCCGTCCCCTCTTGGCGCGACTGGATCGAGAGCGCGGCCAAGGACGCGTTACGGAGTAAGTAGCACGGGGCAACTTCATTTTCCGGACGGGTGTTCCGTCAGATCAAAGACGTCGTCGAACCTGTTCCACCCGGCGCCTTCCGCCAGGCGTGGTACTCGGAGGGACGCAAGCGGAAACGGGCGTAGTTGCCTTCATGCATGTTGTGCAATTCCGTGACGGCCATTCTCACGAAATCGTCCAGATGCTCCGGCGGCACGCGCACCGAAGCGGCCTCAGTCACTTCCTCCACGGTAGGCCGCGCAAGACTGCGCACGATCCCGCCCACTACGTCGATGAGTTCGTTGCGGAACCTGAGCCGAAAACTATCCGGCTCTCCCAGTGATTGGCGTATCGCGGCGTAATGCCGACAAGAGCGCTCGTAGGCCCAAACGAAAACATCCGCAAGCAATTCGACGCGGTTGAGCTCATAAACTCCCAACACCGCATCGATGTACGCGCGCCGCGGAACGTCGACGAACGAGAGAGGGCACAGGTTTCGACGGACGAGCGGTATGTTCAACGCCAGGCGCGAGACGCGCTTGTTTACGTCCTCGAACGGCTGCAAGTATGGCAGGTGCGCCATAGCGAAGAACGCTTGTTCGAAAGGCTCGTGGATGGCGGCGGCCGTATCCACGAGTTGCTGAAAACACTCTTCGATCAACTGAGGCGTCTCGAGCGGGTGATAGACCGAGTCGTTGATTCCAACGCCGATTCGCCGCAGCCGTCCACTCGCAGCCGGATCAGGCAACAGGTTGTCCGAGAGCAACGCGTGGAGGTTTAGGATCGTCTGCCGGTTAAACGCGAGCTCGCCGGCTGATTCGACCAGGAATTCGATCACAGCCTTGCTCGTCGATTGGTTCCGGTGATCGTTTACGCATTAGTGTCTCTTGTCTTGAATGGCTTCAGTTTGTGCGACTCTCTGCCACTCTGCCTTCGTCAGTATGATTTTCAAAAGCGGTTGTAAGACCAATTCTTTCTTGACCCGTTTGAAAGACCGAAGTTGGCGCGATTAGCTCTATTCGCGCCAAAATACGCCCCCCAATGTGGCGCGAATAGGGTTATTCGCGCCAAAGATTGGGGCACGATGCTTATTACTAAACCGGACGGAACGGTTTTAGCTTGCTCCCGGCGTCGATATCGTCACCAAGAAGGATCGCGCAAGGAGAAGCGACGCGTAGATAACCAGCTTGAGTCCCGGGCAGCTAATGGTTAGCTGCAGGACTGAAAACCTCGAAGGTCTTGCAGCAGGCACTCCAGCAGAGGGTAGTGTCCTAATACTGT
>JAHFUG010000678.1 GCA_023265195.1 Blastocatellia bacterium
TGAATCCATTGAGGCGAATAAAGCACGCGTTCAAACAGGCGAGAGCGTGTCGCTCGTTGCCCGCACCAGCGGACGCGATCCCTCGCAGTTGAGCTACGAGTGGAAGGCTTCAGTTGGCAGCATAGTCGGCGGCGGCGCGGAGGTCAGCCTCGACACGTCCGGTTCCCAACCGAGCTCAGTTACCATCTCGCTCATAGTTCGCGATGCGAGCGGACGGTCGGACTCCGCCGAACGAGTTATTGAAGTTGTTGCGGCGCAGGCGTCCGTCCCTACGATCCCCCAGAGCGGTTCGACTCAAACGCCCGCCAACGGCAACGTTCAACCGTCCGATCCGAACTCCTCGACGGGGCGACTTGGCAACGCAACCCAAGGCGCGACACCTGCAGTTCAGAACTCACCGCCAATCGTCAGGCTGAGGGCCCGCTCGACGCGAATAACACAAGGCGAGGATATCGAATTGACCGCCGATGCAAGCGACAAGGACGGTGACGCGGTTCGTATCGCCTGGACTTCTTCGATCGGCAACCTTGGCAGCGGGAACTCGGTCACGCTCAAGACCGCGTCGCTGCCTCCCGGCGAGGTCCAGGTTTACGCGACGGCGTCGGATGGGCGCGGCCTGTCCGCCACCGACAGTATCGCGATCACCATAATGCCGCGTCCGACTCCGCCTCCCGCGATTGCAAGCCTTGAAGCGGACCGCAACCGAGTCTCGCGCGGAGAAAAGGTCACGCTGACGGTTCAACCGTCGGAGCCCAATTCGAACCTCACTTATCAATGGCGAACCACCGCCGGGTCTCTCGAGAAGAAGGGCGCCACCGCGATCCTCGACACATCGGGCGTAGACGACGTGGCTCAAATCACAGTCACGGCCGCCATAACCGATTCACAAGGCCGAACCGCGTATAAGACCACGTATGTGGCGTTAGGAAGGCCGACGCTCAATCCACGAGAGGAGCCGCGAAGAACCACTCCCGTTCTCGCGTCGGCCTTCAGGCTGGGCGATGACCTTGTCGTCAACATAAGCGGCAGCCCGGTCAATCCCGGCGAGTCGAGCGGAGCCATTCAAGTCACGGTGCTGCCGGGCGAAACAACACGATGCTTCGGAATTATGCCGTCGGGGAACTGTCGCTGGAATCTCGTCGCGGGTGAGAACACCAAGCGAGACTCGTGGGCCTTTCAGGAAACTCCGGGACCGTACAACGGGTTCGCCAAGCTGGTAGTCCGGCTTCGCGCCAACGACAACCGCAAACCGGTCCACTTCACGATAACGTGGCGGCCGGTCTAAGCCTCCGCCACGAGAACAAGGAGGACGTTCTAATGATAAGCAACAGACAAACAGCCAAGGACCGCGCCATTCATAAGGCGAATGATAACTCGAGCGCGGAAAGCGGAGTTCGGAGCGCCGAGTTCGGAGTTCGGCGTTCGGCGTTCGGAGTGCGGAATGGCGGATCGCGCGGTGGTTCTCCGGGGAACCGCGAACGGGATTCTCGCCGCTATCGGCATAAGAGGCTGGCGTACGCAATAGGGCTCTTGATGATCGTGCCGGCGATAACGGCCGCGCCACCCGCGTCGGCAAGGTCGAACCGAGACGAAGTGAAGGCGCCTCAGAGCACGCTGTTCACGCTCGAGTTGCTGTCACCGGTCGGGACGGCGCGCAACAAGAAAGGCGACGCATTCAGGTGCGCGGTTATCGAGCCGGCCCAGTTCCGGTCGGCCATCGTGGACGGCGTGCTGACTAAGGTGAAGGCATCCGGAAAGGCGAGCGGCAAGTCCGAGATCGCGATGGCGTTCAGGTCGATCACGATGCCGAACGGCGACACCGGCAAGTTCGAGGCGCAGATCGCCGAGGTCTACGAGATGGCCGGCGCCGCTAATCAAGGGCGAGCCGACAGCGAGGGCAGAGTCGCGGCCAGGTCGTATCGCAAGCGAGACGCGGTTCACATAGCACTGGGCGCGGGAATCGGCGCGTTGATAGGCGGCGTGATTGCGGGCGGCAAGGGCGCGGCCATTGGGGCAGCCATCGGCGCGGGGCTCGCGGCGGCGGGCACTTTGTCCGAAAAAGGTCCCGATCTTCAATTCGCCGATGGAACCCGATTCGTCGTGCGGACCGCGGGACGTTAGCCGAACGTCGCGCGGCTGACAACGGGGCAAGGCCGGTCGTGTCGCAGCCGCCTGACTCTGACGGGCATAGGCCTTTGCCGCTCGCCGAGCCGGGTCTGGAATCACCCGCGAAAGCACGATGGCGCCGCCGCGCCGGCCGGCGCTGATCAATGACGCAGTGAGGGCGCATCAAGGGCTGATGCCTCGAGGAGGACGATATGATTTTCTGCAATGAATGTGGAGCTACGGTTGAAGATGGAATGCGGTTTTGCAGCGAATGCGGCGCCGCGATGGTTAGCGCCGCCTTCGAGCGGCCGACGGCCCCGCCGCCGCCACCTCCCCCTGTAACCCGGAGCGGTCCGTTCGGCGCGGCGCCGGCAACGGTTCCGTTGCCTATATACCAACCGGAGCCCGCCGCCCCTTCGCACCTCGAGCAGCCGTCATCAGGCGGGCTCACTACAGCGCCGCTTGCAAGCGGATCGAAGCCGCTGGCCGGAATCCTGGGCGGCGTCGCCGTGGTCGCGATAGCCGTTGCGGCCTACTTCGG
>JAHFUG010000371.1 GCA_023265195.1 Blastocatellia bacterium
GGTGGATAGTTCAAGCACAACCTACAAACAGAGAACCGCCGCCTCTTCCCGAATCCCACCCACGGCAGTGGGTGGATAGTTCAAGCACAACCTACAAACAGAGAACCGCCGCCTCTTCCCAAATCCCCCACCTGCCGTGGGTGGGATTTGGGAAAGGGAAGACCGGCGCCTTTGTGTAGGTTGTGCTTGAACGATCCACCCACTGCCGTGGGTGGGATTTGGGAAAGGGAAGAACGCTGCCTTTGTGTAGGTTGTGCTTGAACGATCCACCCACTGCCGTGGGTGGGATTTGGGAAAGGGAAGAACGCTGCCTTTGTGTAGGTTGTGCTTGAACAATCCACCCACTGCCGTGGGTGGGATTTGGGAAAGGGAAGAACGCTGCCTTTGTGTAGGTTGTGCTTGAACGATCCACCCACTGCCGTGGGTGGGATTTGGGAAAGGGAAGACCGGCGCCTTTGTGTAGGTTGTGCTTGAACGATCCACCCACTGCTACTCGCCGGAGCTATCGGTTTGCCGTCTACTCACCGGGTTTTCGCGTCGGCGAGCCGCGGCTCTTTCGAGGCTCGATCTCGCCTTTGAAGAACTCGATGAAGGTCTCGACGACGCCAGGATCGAAGTGACTCCCCGCCCGGGCCGTGATCTGTTCCAGCGCGTCTCTCGGCGCGAGAGCCTCGTGATACACGCGCTCTTCGACAAGAGCGTCGTACGCGTCGGCTACGGCGATGATCCGGGCTCCGAGCGGTATTCCTTCCGCTTCGAGCCCGTGAGGATAGCCGCTTCCGTCCCACTTCTCATGATGCGAACCGGCCACCATTGGAACCTCGGCCAGCTCATCCGGGAAATGAATCTTGGACAGAATCCGAAAGGTGTGCAGCGGATGTTCCTTTATGTGCTCGTACTCTTCGGGCGTAAGCTCGGACGGCTTCAACAAGACGTCGTCCCGCGTTCCAATCTTCCCGTAGTCGTGCAAGAGCGCGGCGTAGTGGATCAACCGGCATTCCTTTGGTCCAAGGCCCATCATTCGAGCAATACCCATTGAGTAAGCGGCCACGCGCGCCGAGTGACCTCCCGTTGAGTCATCGCGCGCTCCAAGGGTGGCCGACAACGTTCTGACTACGCTCTCGAGCGACCGCCTTTGTTCTTCGACCAAGTGGAGATTCTCCAGCGCGAGGCCGGCCTGACGGGCGACCGCCGCCGTGAAATCGAGTTCCTCGTCGTTGAAGACGCGGTCGGCCGTCAGGTTGTCGAGATAGCAAACGCCCCACACCCGCGTCTTGGATCCTATCGGGGCGCAGATCACGCTGCGCACCGCTTGAAGCTGAACCGAGTCGTGAACCGAAAATCGGTCGTCCGTGCTTGCGTCGAAGCTCAACACCGCGACGTTGTCGTTGTATATGCGGCTGGCGATGCCCCGGCTCGGCGTCCATGCGTTCGCGCCGCCGGGATAACAAGCCGCCGTGACCAACTCGTCATTGCTTTCATCCCTCAGCAACACAGCGCACCGCTCCGCCCGAGTCGTTCGCCGGAGAAAGCTCAGCAGCATTGAGGTGAGATCGTCCGATGACTGCGCCGACAGCAACTCGCTCGTGAAATCGTAAAGCGCCCGCAATCGCTCCACGGTTTCATTCGCCAGATCCTTTGACTTCGGCAGTTTGTCGGTGTTGATAAATCGCGCTTCGTCCGGCGCGATTACGCGAACCGGGTTGAGCGAGAAGCCCTCCTGGTTCGACGCATCCTGGTTGTTGAGATCGGATCGCACGCAGAAAATAAACTCCACTCCGTTTCCGCGGCCCAACCGCAAACGGTCGCCGTCTTTCAAGACCGACATTCTGATCGGCGCTTCGTTGATAAAAGTGCCCGAGGTGCTTTGCAGGTCTTGAACGAGATAACTGTTTCCGCTACGAATAATCTCCGCGTGATAGCGCGAGATATACGGGTTGTCCAAAGCCAGATCGTTATCATCGAGCCGCCCGATGCTGAAAACCGGCCGATCGAGTGCGAGCGATTGATCGCCCGAGCCGGGTCCCGTCAGTATCAATTCCGCCGCTTTCCCCATCTCACACTCCGTAAGAAACAACCGCCGGCCGCGCCGAACGGCTTCCGAATCCTGAAGACCGGCCGTTTGCCGCCGTGGGGCAACCCGGCCTTCAGACGAGATTGGGGGCAGTCCTGGGCTTCTACCGTTCCGAAGCCCGCTATTGATCAGTATGAATCGAGTCCACTATGCCTACTATGGCGGCGTCAATGGCCGCTCCGGCGTGGCCGGTTGAGGCGGTCGAAGCCGACCAGCCTTCGCGCACCACGATGACCGTTTCACCAGCCCCGGCGTCAACGGAGTCCAAGGCCAGCAATTCACCGCCTTCATCCTTGCCCGCCAGGTCGACCGGCTGCACCACCAGTATTCGCCCGCCTTCATACCGGTCGTTCTTCTGGGTCGCGACGACGTTTCCTACTACTCGAGCGAGAATCATAGCTTATTCACGCGCCTTCATGGCCGACGCTTCCCTGGACCTTCGAGGGCGTATTGACGGAGTCGACAATGCCCGTGATGGTGCAGTCCGTGGGCACTTCGTCCGGGGCGAAGGGGAACGACGACTCCTTTCCGCGGCACCAGATGATGATTTCGCCTTCGCCGGCGCCGACGGAGTCGACTGCAACCAAGGTCTTGCCTGAGTCCGCGAGCCATCGGTCCACGGGTTGAATGACGAGCAGTTTTCGGCTCCTGAGCAGATCGTTTTTGACGGTCGACACAACCGTACCGATAACACGGGCAAGCTGCATGCCGCCCCCTTTCGCTCGTTTTTTGGTTTGATTACCCGCCCTATTTCATCACTTCTTGTCCGAATGTCAATACTATTGGCCGCTTGGCTTCCACTCGCTGCGTTTGATCAGATAAACACGGCTCAGTACAACGGGATCGAGCGGCCTGTCGCTATTCGGGAACACGGGAGCCCGCGCTATCGCGTCGACGACGTGCATGCCTTCAATCACATTCCCGAATATCGAGTACTGGCCATCCCACCTGGGCTCCGTCGAATCGCAAATGAAGAACTGGCTGGTGGCGCTGTTGAAATCTTTGGGCCGCCGAGCCGCCGAGACTATGCCGCGGACGTGTTTGAATGTCTTCGAGAGTTCCGCCGGCACCGTCTTCTGCCCGGGCTGCCCCTGGCCCCAGGTCGCCGGATCGCCGTTTATTGTGTTGGGGTCGCCGCCTTGTATTGCGATGAATTCCTTGCTGCTTTTGACTATGCGATGGAACTTCGTGCCGTCATAGAATTTCTCACGGGCAAGCTGTTGAAAGTTAGCGGTGTGTTTCGGCGCGTCCTGCGCATAAAACTCGATCACGATCCGGCCATAGGGGGTCTCCAGCACCGCCAGCTCATCCGGATCTGCCGCCGGTTCGTCGGATCCGCAAGAAGCGGCCACAAACACAAATGAGAAGAGCAAGAGTAATCGAAGCACTCGGAGCTTTGTCATCGCCGACTCGTTCACCTTTCCAGAATTTCTTTCACCACCTTATTGACCACCTGAGGATTTGCGCGGCCGCCGCTCTGCTTGATCACCTGGCCTACGAAAAAGCCAAGCAAGGCGGTCTTGCCTGAACGATACTGCTCGAGCTGCTTTTGATTCAACTCGATCACCGCCGCGGCGATCTCGCGTATTTGGGATTCGTCTGAAAGCTGGCCGCCTCCCATTTGTTCCACGATCCGCGCGGCGGGCGCACCGGACGCGTACATCTCGATCAAGACGTCTTTGGCCATCTTTCCGCTGATGGCTCCGCCGTCAATCATCCGGATCATGCCGGACAGCATATCCGAGCTAACCTTGCTGCTCTCGATCTCCGTTCCGGCGTTCTTCAACTCGCGGACCAGTTCGTTCAGAATCCAGTTCGCCGCCGCCTTGGCGTTTGCGCTCTGCTTCGCGGTTTCTTCGAAGAAATCAGCCATCGCGCGGGTATCGGTTAATTGAGCCGCGTCGTCAAAACTCAATCCATACTCTTCGACGAACCGGCGGCGCCGCGCTTCGGGCCCCTCCGGCAATGCGGCGCTGGCCACAGAGATTTCCTCATCCGTAATCACAAGCGGAGGAAGATCCGGCTCCGGAAAATAGCGATAGTCGTGAGCCTCTTCCTTGGACCGCATCGAATAGGTCTTCGACTCGCGTTCGTTCCAAAGCCGAGTCTCTTGAACGATGCGCTCGCCCGCTTCCAGAGCGGCGGTCTGCCGATCGATCTCGAACTCGAGCGCCTTTTGCACGAACCTGAATGAGTTCAGGTTCTTCAACTCGACCTTGGTCCCGAGCTTTTCCGCGCCGCGCAAACGGACCGATACGTTGGCGTCGCAACGGAGATTGCCCTCCTCCATGTTACCCTCGCAAACACCTACGTACTGGAGAGCGCGGCGAAGGTGCTGTATGTAATCGTAGGCTTCCCAAGATGAGCGAAGATCCGGCTCCGACACTATTTCGGCAAGAGGCACGCCGCTTCGATTGAGATCCACGTATGACTTCGCCGCCGACTCCGGCCATCCTTCGTGAATCAATTTGCCCGCGTCTTCCTCGAGGTGAAGCCGAGTAATGCGAAAGCGCTTCAGCTTCCACTCGATTGGATGGCCTGACTCGGCGCGCTCCGCCGTCGGAATCTCAACCCAGCCGCGTTCGGAAAACGGGCGGTCGTATTGCGAGATTTGATAACCCTTCGGCAGATCGGGATAGAAGTAGTTCTTGCGCGAGAAGATCGATGCACTATTGACATGAAGATTGAGGGCGAGAGCGGCGCGGGTCGCCATCTCGACCACGCTCTTATTCAAAACGGGCAGCGCTCCCGGCAGCCCCAGGCACACCGGGCAGGTGTTCGAGTTGGGTTCGGCCCCGAATGCGGTCGAGCACCCGCAGAAGATCTTGGATACGGTGTTCAACTGCGCGTGAATCTCCAATCCAATGACGACTTCGTACTTGTCTCGCATGCCGGCAAGCCCTTCAAAAGAGGAGAGAGTATAGCATCGGAGTTGGAGAACTCAACACGGGCTTCGCGAATTGGGCAGGTGGTGTTTTGAGAGAGTGTTTCCGCCGTGAAGGCGCGAGAACGCCGGCTGGCTACTTGGCTAAAGCTAGGAGGGCCATGTTTGAAGCTGGGATCGTGCGCGGCGCTTGCTCTCCGTTGGGAGGGCCTTGGAGTTTGGCCATTTCTTCCGCCCCCCTTAGGAGGGTCATGTTTATGGTCCGTGTGGTGAGACGCTCCGTCCTCCTACGGAGGGCGACAACCCCAACGGGGTTGTACGCCACGAAGTGGGCTAGCGCGAAAGCGGCGGGAATACTGACGATACTCTCTGTGGAGTACACTCGCTTGAACCAAACTGGGCGATCCGCCATAAACATCTTGCTTGCCGGCGAAACGATCCGTTCACATGATCTTCCGCTGATCTCTTCCACCGATCGATCCCGTCGTCATTAGAATTCCAAACTTGAATTGAATTGAATTGGTAGTGTCTTAAAGTCGTGTGGGTGCTGATGAGATACTTAAATCTGGCTGGGGAGGCCCTGCCTACAGCGGTGGAAATACCCCCAACGCAGTTGGGGGATCGTTCAAATCCCACCTACATACGCTGAGCCGCCGTGGCTCCCCCAAATACCCCCAACGCAACTTCGTTGGGGGTATTCAAGAAACGGCTATGGCCCGCTTTCTGTAGGCAGTGAATGAAAGCATCCCCCAACTGCGTTGGGGGTATTCAAGAAACGGCTATCGCCCGCTTTCTGTAGCCAGTGAATGAAAGCATCCCCCAACTTCGTTGGGGGTATTCTCGGGTTGCTTCTCTTTTTCTTACGAGCAACACACGATTAAGACACTACTATTAAAATTACATCCGTTGACATCCTCTTTTCCTTGCAATACTCTTGCGTCGCGGGATTCTTGATGCATTTCCGCCTTGCCCCGCTGGGAAATATTTCTTTTCGCCGAGACGCTCCCTGTCTCCCAGTTCATGTTATGCTCCCGCCATTTCCTTATGAGCAGTATGAGCAGTACAAGTTTGAACGCGCGTCGAGTTCACATCCATGCCTACGAGAGACTGCTGCGGCTCTCCGCTGAAATACAGACGGGCCGGTGTCCGAACAAGGCCGGGCTAGCCCGCATCCTCGAGCGCGACCCCCGGACGGTTCAGCGCGACCTCGACGCACTGCGGCGGCTGGGAGCGCCCTTGATCTTTGATAGAAAAAGGAACGGCTTCCGGTTTACCGAGCGTGACTGGCAATTTCCGGCCCTCAATCTAACCGAAGGCGAATTGATTTACTTCTTCGCCGCCGAACGGCTTCTCCGAAGACTCGGCGCGGCGCCGGAAGCCGCCCACGCGAGGCGCGCCTTGCGCCGGCTGTCCGCCCTACTGCCGGATGAAGTCGTCATCGACCTGGCCGCCCTCGACGCAGCCATTAGCTTCGCGCCCGCCCCCGCACTTGACGCCGACCCGGCCACGCTAAGCAAACTCGCGGCGGCTTCGGTCAAACATAAAACGCTCGACGTCGATTACTATTCGCAAAGGAGTTCGGCCCAAACAACCCGCGACGTCGACGTGTTACTGCTCCATAAGAACCTTGGCGAGTGGTACGCGGTCTGTTTCGATCACAAGAGCCGCGAGGTGCGTGACTTTCATGCGGGACGAATCTCCCGCGTGAGTGAAACGGGCCGATGCTTCTACCAACCCGAGGGCTGGGACCCCGAGCAATACTTGAACGCGGGCTTCGGAATGTTCCGAGGCGGCAAGAGAGTCACTGTCGAAGTCCGGTTCGACGCGTATCAGGCGCGTTATGCGAGGGAGCGTAAATTCCATCCAACGGAGCAACATCGCGAAATGCGCGGCGGCCGGCTCGGCGTTTCATTCGAGACGACGGAGAACGCATTGGAGCAAGTGGCCCGCTGGGTCATGCAATACGGCGAACACGCCAAAGCGGTGCGGCCCGCGGCTCTTCGAAAGCTGCTGCGCGAGCACCTGACTCGAGCGATTAGGCTGTACAAAGAACCGTGACGCCTATCGAGCCGAGCAATGCCGCGGGCGTGAGCCCGTAGCAGCTTACTGTCAACCTAAGGAGGAGACTATGGAACCGATCGAACTGAGATTCCCCGTGATCGGAACCGCGCTGCCGTCCGATCACGGCTACGCGGTGTACGCGGCTATATCGAAGGCGGTCCCGGAAGCCCATCAAGCCGATTGGCTCGCCGTCGAGACCGTACCCGGCGCGGCCCGAGGAGATGGAGCCATTCAACTAAACGAACGAGCGAGGCTGAGGATGCGGCTGCCTCAGGAGCGGATGGGAGTGATGCTGAAGCTGGCTGGGAAACGGCTCGATGTGAGCGGCTACTCGATACGGTTGGGCGCGCCCCAGACATTCTTACTGAGACCGTCGTCGGCATTGTATGCGCGATGCGTGACGATTAAGAAGTTCATGGAGCCCGAATCTTTTCTCGAGGCGGTTCGCCGCAAATTGGACGAGATGGAGGTGACAGGCCAACCTGAGATCGGTCCCCGCCGAGCATTCCGCGTGGGCGGTCATACCATCATCGGCTTTGGGCTGACGCTTCGTGAATTGAGCGAGGCGGCTTCGCTCTTAGTTCAAGAGCGTGGCATCGGCGGGAGAAGGCATATGGG
>JAHFUG010000372.1:0-4560 GCA_023265195.1 Blastocatellia bacterium
GCAGGATAGTGGTCCGAACACCATCTATATTTGTTTTTTCCCCGCAAGGCGCGTTTCAATTCGATCTCAATCAACGCAAGACGCCGCTAGAGATCCCAGCCGTCGACGAAGAGGCTGGGTGTCCCGCGCCGGTAGACTTTAATGAGTGCAAGACGTCCTGTGGAACTGAGCAGCCTAACGATGACAAAGATTGTAAGGCCGAACTGCTAGCAAGCGTAAACCTAAATGGACACCGCATAGTGCATTCAAACTGTACGTTGACGACAACGGGCTGTAGCGCGTCTATAACTCTCTGCAAGGAATCGAATCGAGTTGAATCGCTCCATACCGTTGATTTGCAATGTGGCGGCCTTCAGGGGCTGTTGCCCAAGTCTCACGTGACCACGCCATTGGTCAGGTTCATTGCGATCGATCTTCAGCAACCGGCCTGCTCCTCAGGTATTCATAGAAGCTTCGCTCAGAGCCCTTCTCATCGAGTCGAATCTCGCTTCTACTCTACAGACACCCTCCTCAGGGCCGGGCGATTGGCCCCTTGAGGCTTTCACAAACATTTCCCTCCTGTGTAAAATAATCGAGCCCAGCTTAGTCCATAATGCTAGTCGATAATATCGGAGGAAAGTTTGAGCATACTCGTAGACGAGAACACCCGTGTGGTGGTTCAAGGCGTAACCGGAAAGGAAGGCTCGTTTCACACCGGGCAGATGATCGAGTACGGCACGAAGATCGTCGCCGGAGTAACGCCGGGGAAAGGCGGTTCTAAGCACGAAAGCGTTCCCATCTTCAACACGGTGGCCGATGCCGTAAAAGAGACCGGCGCGAATGCAAGCATCGTCTATGTGCCGCCTCCGTTCGCGGCGGATGCGATAATGGAGGCGGCCGATGCGGGAGTGCCTTTCACCGTCTGCATAACCGAGGGCATTCCGGCGCTGGACATGGTAAGAGCATTCGACTATTTGCGCGACAGGAAGACCCGGCTCTTAGGTCCAAACTGCCCCGGCGTCATATCCCCGGGAAAGTGCAAGCTTGGAATCATGCCCGCTCGGATTCACCGGCCGGGCAGAATAGGCGTTGTATCACGCAGTGGAACGCTGACCTATGAAGCAGTGCATCAATTGACGGAACTTGGCTTGGGACAATCAACCGCGATAGGAATCGGGGGCGATCCGGTCATTGGAACCAATTTCGTTGACGCTCTGGCGCTGTTCGAAGAAGACCCGGAGACGGACGCCGTCGTTATGATAGGCGAGATTGGTGGAACGGCCGAGGAGGCCGCCGCCGATTTCGTAAGCAATTCAATGAAGAAACCGGTTGTTGGTTTTATCGCCGGACAAACGGCGCCGCCGGGCAGGCGGATGGGTCACGCGGGAGCAATCATAGCGGGCGGCAAAGGGACCGCCGAAGAGAAGATGGCGGCAATGACAAGGGCCGGCATCCACGTCGTAAAGAGTCCTGCCGACATGGGAGCTCGAGTGCTCGAAGTCCTGGGCCTGTAGTATGCAAGATGAGCGGCGGCTCTGGAACATTTGGAAAGTACTTGCTGATCCTCGGCGTCGCGATCGCGATTGTGGGAATTCTCTTGATAGTGCTGGAGAGGTTCCCAGGATTCAGGATCGGAAGATTGCCCGGCGATATCTACATTGAGCGGGACGGATGGCGGTTCTACTTTCCGTTGATGACGTCGCTTCTCGTCAGCATCATCTTGTCGCTGATTTTCTGGCTTATTCGGCGAAGGTAGCGATCGACAATGAAAGCGAAAAAGACGGCCCGGATAGTGTGCGCAAACGACAACGAGTTTTGGACGACCCAGAAGCAATTCTGGCGCTGGGTTCGAGAGGGCCTTGTCGACGTAACGGGCCAGCGGCCCTTGACCGGCCGATTCGCGGGCCGGCGCGAGAAGCTGCTGGTGATGGTCCGCCACGTGATTCTTGATAGCGGGTCCCCAAATCATAAGGAAGAGGTGCTGGGCAGCTACGCAAGGCTAAAGCCCCACGTAACGAAGAAGCGCGGCGAAGAGTCATAGCGTAACCGTGGGCCCGGCGCACGCAGACTTACGCTGCGCATAGACCTAACTCGCCGCCACGTGCAAGCGCTCACCGCCTTTGCCGCCGCACAATCCAATCCACCAATCCACTCGCCATGTCATGTTGACAACCGATTTTACCGGGGCATAACATGCCCACGATTTATAGTTGAGCGGGTGTAACTCAATGGTAGAGTGTCAGCTTCCCAAGCTGAAAGTTGCGGGTTCGAGCCCCGTCACCCGCTCCACATTTCCATGAACCTTCGAACTCGCCTTGTGGAAATTGTCGTGCCGGACTTGGTTTGGCCCGTCGTTCAGATCACCGCCCGCGCCTCCGCGATGAAGTCCTCAGTTTCATCGGCGGCGCTTTATCCCGCTTTGACGCATGAATCAAAAACGGAAGGCAGATTTTCATATTCCGTAAGCGCTCGCGTAAGGTTACGCGGAATGCCGAGGCCGGTTGGTCATGCACTGCCAGAATTAACTTCGCGTTAGCAACTCATCCACTGCATCGGTCACTTCTTCTAGCTTGATTCGCGCGATCTCCGGTGACTGGACTATGCGGCAGGGCGCGTGCGTCCAAGGACGCCACACCGTAGGGTTGGACGAGGCGAAAACCGCGGCAATCGGCCGATCGAGCGCCGCGGCGATGTGCATAGGACCGCTGTCGTTGCCCACGAAGATCCGCGTCATCTCTGAAAGCGCGATCAGTTCTTTCAGGCTGATGCCGGTGAGCGCGTATGAACCTTGTCCGGCGGTTTCCGCAACCTCACGTGCTATCGCTTCCTGACCCGGCCCCGCGACGACAACGCCAGGTAGGTTCCATCGATCTTTGAGGCGTCTCGCTACCGCGGCGAACGACGCCGCGGACCACTGTTTCGATTCAGCGGCGGCGGCCGGCGCGATCAGCGCGAATCCACTGTCGAGAAGGCTCTCACTCATTGCCGACATACGCTCGCGCATGCTCGAACGCGCCTGCTCCGAGACTACAAGCTCCAGCTTGGGTTTGTCTGGGAAAGGCACGCCAGCCCAGCTAAGCAACGCAAGCTGTTGCTCGACGCTGTGAATTTTCCGGCGGCCCAATATTATGTCCGGCGCCGGCGCGCGCATCTTCAGCAGCCACGATTTGCCTAGCCCCTTATAGCCGGCGGTGGTTCCGGCTCCAGAGAGCGCGGTCACTATAGCGGCTGTGCCGCCGCCGTGCATGTTGAACGCCAGATCGTAACGCCCGCGGCGCAAAGACAGAATGAGCCCCGCGCGAGAAACAGTCGAGCTTCCGGCGACGATCAGATGATCGACAAAGGGATGCTGCTCCAGTATCGGGGCGGAGAGAGGCTCGGTCACGACCGAGACTTCGATATCAGGCCGCCAGGTTTTCAGCGCTCGTAAACACGCGGTCATCAGCACGGTGTCCCCGATCGATCGCAGCCTAACGAACAGCACCCGCCTGACCGAATCCCAGTCGACTCGCGTCTCAGGCCCGGACTGCTCCACGCAACGGCCTGCACCGGAGGCTTCGCCCGCGGCGTCGGCTGCGAAGAACCGGTGTGGCGAAGCAAGCACCTCAGTCAACATGTCCGGGATTATAAGCGGGGAGGCGGGTTTATACGACTTGCGGACGGTCCGAGATTACTCTTCAATCACGGCCTCATCGATCAACATGACTGGGATATCGTCGCGAATGGGATACACTCGCTTGCAAGCAGTGCATTTCAAACCGCTGCCGTCCGCTTTCAACTCGACCTTGACCTTGCACAGCGGGCACGCGAGTATCTCGAGCAGTCTTTCGTTAACTGGCATCAGATGGCTCCTCTCAACAGCGTCGGCCAGTCTATCAATCGGATCGTTAAGCGTCAATTTGCGCCGTGGTGATTTGTGTAGATTCGGTGCTATGCCGGCGAACAGTCTTCTTGATGAGCGGAAGCCGGGCGTTATCCACTGTGCTGTTTGCTGTTCGGTATTCTTCTTAGTTTGAATTTCTCTATGGACGGTAATTGAATGAAATGTGCGAAGACCTTGGTTGTGATTTCCGCTGTCTTGATGGTGGTGTCTCTGACGCCGGCGCGGGGCGGAGCAAATTCATCGGCGGCCGCGGAGCCGGCTCTCGTGATTGCGTCTCTTGAGCATTCCTTCGGCGACGTGAAAGCGGGCACGCCGCTTTCTTACGCGTTCGAGGTTAAGAATCAGGGCGAAGCCAATCTCGAAATTCAAAACGTGAGCCCGTCTTGCGGGTGCACGACAAGCAAGTTCGACAATGCGGTGGCGCCGGGTAAATCCGGGAACATCACACTGGCGATCGAAAAAACCGACGGATACAAAGGCGAGTTAACCAAGACCGCCACCGTGTATTCCAACGATCCGGAACATCAGACCTTCGTTCTGACTCTGCGGGCCAATTTTATTAGCAAGTAGAGACTTATCACGGGGGCGCGCCAGGCAGGTCACAAGCTACTTTCAGGTGAGCGCGTCTTCGAGGAATTCATCATTTATGGGCGGCGCCCCGTGGCCGCCCCTCTTGAGGTATCGCACACTTATTCTGT
>JAHFUG010000372.1:4660-7617 GCA_023265195.1 Blastocatellia bacterium
TGAACCGTGAAGTCAGCCGTTTAACTTATTGCGACTTCGTATTAACTACCTGTGACGCCGCCCCTCCAATGTACAACAGCCGATGATTCGAGAAGCCTACGTCAGCCCCATCGTAAATTTCCTTTATCAAGCTGGGGCCATAGCGCGATAGGAAGTAATACACATTCAGTTCTCGTTCCTGCAGGTTCTTGTCAGGCGTCAACGTAGCATAAGCTCTCTCGACCTGCCGATACGCCGCCTCTTCGCGATGGGCGCTGGAATGGACGAAGCGGGTTCGAAGATGCTCGATCTGGTACAGGATCTTCTTGGTAGCCAGCTTAACCGGCGCGGCAAGCGTTGCGTCGGTCCGCTTGAGCGCACGTTCCAGCTTCTCCATCTGCCTGCTGAACATCTGCTCGGCCTCCGCGAATGCATTAGCGGTGTCTCGATCGAGGCTCTGCTCGACAACTTTGGCGATGGCCGAGTGCAGTCCGTCGAAGAAGTCGGTGAGCTCCAGCTTGTACTTCTTCATGGTCTTTTGGTGCCGCCCCTCGATTAACGTCATACTGGCGCGCGGAAGGACGCACGGCTGAGGTCTGCCTAACTTCTCGTACACGGCGCGGAGCTGCCCAAAGTACGCAATCTCCGCGGGGCCCCCGATATAAGCTGCGGTTGGGAGCAGAAAGTCCTGCACTATGGGTCTCAAGGTTACGTTAGGGCTGAAACAAGTAGGACATTTCCGCGACAGTTCAACCAGATCGTCAACTTTGAACGATCTCTCCGATCCTTTGAGCGAGAACCGTCCATCAATCTGCGTCATTGCAACGCGCTTGCCCCCGTCCATTATGAACAGCGGCGCCATGTCGCTGGAGACGTGCACCTGGGCGTGGTAGCCGGCTCGCTCGAGTTCCGCGCTGCGTTCTAACAATGCGTTCGCGATCGGCGATGACTGCTCGATCGCCTTCGAGTAGAGCGGCGCGGCCGCCTGCTTCAGTTCTTCATCGAGAGGGTCGAGCAGAACCACGCCATAATCCTTGAACAATCGCGCCATCAGCCGCGCGAAAGCCTCCGCGAAGCCCACGCCTTCCGAGTAGCACTCTCTTAGGTCGCGCTCGATTTCAGGCGTGAACTCGGAAGGCGGTAGAAGCGAAATAAATTCATCTATGCATGCGCTGATGGCCGAATCAATGCGAACCTGGCCAACCGGCTCGTCTTCCTTTCGGGCGGCGGCTTCGTAGGTCACCTGTTTCAGACGGCCGTCGCGGTCGACGACCTTGCAATGGTTGACCTCGGCGTAGTCGTGATCCTCGCTCGCGATCCAGAAAACGGGGACCGCTTCGACTCCGCGCGCGGTGAGACAGTGGGCGAGCTTGATGACGGTCAGCGCTTTGTGAATCGTGTAGAGCGGCCCGGTGAAGAGTCCGGCTTGCTGTCCGGTCACAACGGCGACGGAGCCCTCGCGCCGCAGAGTATCGATGTGTCTAAAAGTGAGATCAGGCGACCCAGCCAAACGGTTAATCCGTTCAAGCGCATCCGAAACGCGGCGGCGGTCGTAGTCGCCCGTCCCAATCTCGCGAGCTCGCGCCACTAGAGAATCCAGGCGCCGTCCTTGGGGCTCGTAGAATCTCGAGAGCTTATCGTAGTCATACAGGAAATCGCCGAACAGGCGCGAGGTCTTAGGAATGCTGGTAAACGGGATCGTTCCGTCGGCCGAGCCGGCTGCCGGTTGGAGGTCGGTGCAGTGAGGGTCGCTCATTGTTATCTCTTCAGCCTTTATTCCAGACCTGGAAAGAATCCCGTGCCGCGCATGACGGACCGGATTCTCTCCCTGTCAATCTCACTGACCTGCCGGAGTGGAGCGCGCGGCGCTCCGCCAGTGAACCCCGCGAGTTCCAAGGCGGCCTTTAGTCCCGCGACTCCAAGGCCCGCGGTGATTATGTGGGACAACGGAGCCAGTCTATGCTGGAGCTGCCTGGCTTTATCGTGTTCACCCTTCTTGACCGCGTCGAACAATTCGACGCATCCTCTTGGCGCGACGCACGCCAATGCCAGCACCGCTCCCGTGGCTCCCATCGCCAGCGAAGGGTAGAGAATGCCGCCATTGCCAGTCAGAACCGAAAACGCGGCCGAAGTGAGCCGAACCGCTTCGCTAAGCGCTCCCATATTCCCCGAGCTGTCTTTTATGCCGACGATGTTCTCATGCCTCGCCAAAGCCGCGGTCGTGGCCGGCTCTATGATTACGCCGGTGTTTTGCGGCACGTTGTACAGCAGTACGGGAACGGGGGAGTGATCGGCGACATCATTGAAGTGGCGGTAAAGAACGTCATGGTTCATCGCGCCCTTGTAAAAATAAGGCGTGATTACCAGCACGGCGTGGGCTCCCGCGCCGGCCGCCCGGTGGCTGGCGTCTACGGCAGCGCTCGTGGTCAGCTCATTAACGCCCGCAATCACGGTAAGATTGCCAGCGTGGCCACGGATGGTTTCTATGACTCGTACTCTCTCGTCGGCGGATAGATGAACGGCTTCGCCGTTGGATCCCAGGGCCACATAGCCAGCCAGGCCGGTGGCCTTATACTGGGCGAGATCCGCGGAGAGCGCATCCAGGTCAACGTCACCACGATTAGTAAAAGGAGTTGGTAGGGGCGGGAAGATACCGTTTAGGTTTACACTGGTAGCCATCGCGAATCTCCTTCTGCCGGACGCCCGCTGCTTGTGAGCAAACGCAGATTATAGGTGGCGGCGGCCAATCGGCGCAATCAGCGGTCAGCGGTCAGCGGTCAGCGGTCAGCGATCAGCAGTCAGCGGTCAGCGATCAGCAGTCAGTTCAAAGATCAGCAATCCGGTAGCAGTCTGCTCGAAGCAGGATGCAATGAACCGGCTGCTGACCGCTGACCGCTGACCGCTGACCGCTGACCGCTGACCGCTGACCGCTGACCGCTGACCGCTGACCGCTGACCGCTGACCGCTGACCGCTGACC
>JAHFUG010000373.1 GCA_023265195.1 Blastocatellia bacterium
CTGGTAACTGCGCCAGCAAGTTCATTCCCAATTCGGGATTTAGATTCTTGAAAGCGATTCACGAAGTGGCCACCAAGAAATGCGCAGGATTAATCAACTCGCGGCCCTGCTCTGAAGGAGTAAAGAACTTATCACGCTCTTGATCTTTGGGTCCGTGAGTATGGTCTTCAAGTGATCGAGATATACATCTTCGTTGGCCAGCCCTTGAAATGTGTCGCCATTGATAAGATCGGTAACCGTGACGGGATATATCGCGACCTTATGAGAAATCCGAAGCACCGCGACCTTGTATCCGCCCAGCGCTGGAGCAGTAATTGAAAGCTCCGCGGTAATCTCATCCGGCGTCTCCCTCAGAACTCTAACCGAGCCCTCGAGAAGACGCTCCGTCATATTGCTTAAGAGCGTAGCCTGTTCCCTGAGAATTGACAGCGGCGTTCGCAGGTCGCCGACGGCTGGTAGCTCGCCCCAAAGGTTTTCGGTGGGCATGGCTCATTCCTCCAAGAGTTGCAACTCGAAGTATACCGGCAAATGATCCGAGCCGACAGTTGCGTCGGGCGCGCCAGACGTACGTAGAAGATTCGTGTCTCCCGCCGCCGTGATGATTCTCAAATCAGAATCGCGGGAGTAGCGCAGCAGATCCGGCCGGATTAGGACCTGATCGTACATATGCCAGAATAAGACTACTTGATTGGACGAGCTATGATAGTAGGTGCCCGGTGGGCCGGATGGCGAATCACCGAAATGACTCCACATTGGATTGTAGAAGAACGGTCGTTCGTGACCATCGACCACCCTGACTCCACGAAGGGCGACATTCCGCGCCATGACCGCGTGAAGGCCGTCTGCGCCGACAACCCCATTCTCAAACGGATTCATATTCAGATCCCCAATTACCACTGTTCGCCTATGCCCTACTCGAGCTTCAGCCTCCTCGATTGCTCTAGCGACCCGAGTGGAGGAGAGTATCTGATCTGATTCGCCCTGGAACAACTTGCTACGAAGGTGTACGGCGACAACCAGGAAGTCCGGACCGACGGGAGGAACAATCTGCCGGATCGAAACACCTCTCGTGTCCGAGATTGGCGTCACGAATTCGGCCGCCAGGGTTGTAAGAATTATCGGGTCTTCAATCGGAATCGCCGGGATGCCGAACTTTTGCGAAAAGCCCTTGTTCAATCGTAAAACTACATCCTGCAGTGGCGTCGCTAATTCTGATAAGACTAGCACGTCCGCATCGCAATCACGCCGTAACGCCACCAGAATTTCAGCAACCGGGCGCTTGTTGAGATTCCAGTAGACAAACTTCATTGTTTAGGACTGTGAGAATCGGATATTGATTTAGATCTACAAGCTCGGCCGCAGACTGCGATCGATATCGCGTCGAAACTCTTGCGCCAAAGATCGGCAGTATACGCGAAGTTGATTTTGCCTTCAATCTTACTATTGACCCTAACATATCCTCATCTAAGCACGGGCGCGGCGGACGCGGTCTCTAGGCGGCCGCTGTCCGATCAACGACAAAGCTATCTGATCCTCATAGCCGGGTCGCCCATCAATATCCAGGTTCTTCGAACATCCATATCGGTGATGACTCGCTTAGCAGCCATTGCCGCTTCGCCGATTGTGATCGGTTGCGCTCCGAACAAAAGCCGGACCATTTCTTGATCCATTGTCGATTGAGTGTCCGCTTCGCATAAGCCCGACGAAGTCCATACCGCGACCGCGCCTCCGTTCTGCGCTTTCATCAGAGTCTCCGCGAGGCATTGGGTATAGAGGTCCTGATAGAAGCCGTTCAGACAATCCATCACTATGAAGAAGGGAAGGCGTCCTCCGTTCGTCAGCGCATTCACGTCTCCCGTGGTCAACAGCGGTTCAGTTCCCCATCTCTCCACGGACCCGTGCCCGAAGTAATGAACGACCAGCTTTCCGCTGTTGACGCCGCTTTGAATCTGGCTCCTTGCGGTTGGAACATCAACCTGGCTTCGCAAGACCTTGCTCACGGTGAACGACGCCGGAATCCGCGCCTGGATGGCGGTCGCCTGATCCGTGAAGTTGAACCCGAGGTCGCGGTCAGTTGCGAGCATAACTTCTTTTTGCCAGGTTCCCGGCGGTTTGTTGAGATCGTAGTTCGTGACCTTCGAGATCATCCTGCTAGCTTCGGTTAACGTCCTGACCGGCAATCTCCCAATCGCAACGTCAGGCACTCCATCGTTATCAAAGTCGACTAGCCAATCGTCCGAAGCGGTCTCGATGACGTTGGTGTTGACGAGTTTCGTTGGAACGAAGTCATAAGCGCCGAGGCCCAGGTAGTTCCTTGGATCGAAAGTAGCGTCGCCGACGAGCATCACGTAGCGAGGCTTGGTCAGCCAGCTTGTCTTGGCGAGTTGGAGGAAGTCCTTGATGGCCTGCGGACTCTTCGCGCCATAACCAAACTCGTCGTAAACGTCTTCGACATCGACGGTCATAACCGACAGCCCTTGAGATTCACGCAGAGACTTGAGTGGCGCGACGCTCGAGGCGAAGTTGAAGTGGGTGATTATTACTTCATCCGCGAAGTTCCCGCTGCTGTGCAATGACGAGGGCTGGTTGGCTTTGATCTCAATCGGCGTTTCTATTCTGTCATCGGTAAACGCGATGAACTTTCGCTGACCAATGTCGAGCGGCGAGAACGTCACCGCGTAGCTTCCCGCGATTTGTTGAACGTTACCAAGCAGTTCCTGCGCCTGGTCAGGCCTGGTCACATCAATCACGCGGATCTTCGAGTTGGAGAAGCCTCCAAGCCTGGTCACGCCTCTATCCAGCGTAGTGAAGACCAACCCATTCGAGTCGGCGTTGTAGGAATGCGGATATGTAAGCCGCACGAAATCGACAAGGTCGACGTCCTCAGGTCCAGCCGTCGCAATGATGGTCACAGTGTTGGGACCTTCGCGCAATAGCGACGGCTGAACCTGTATAGTAGCCACGCCAACAGCGCGGCCATCGAAGGAGAATTGACCTACGTTGACGCCGTTCAGCTTCAAGGTCACTTGATGATCGGGAAATTGATTGACGTTGTCATCGACGCCTTGAAGCGACACTTGCAATGTCGCCGGGGTTGAAGAAGCCGGGTCGAGGTGTTGAACGGTGAGTATTTGATCGAGTGGATCCGAACTCACGACGCCTCCGAAGAAGTTGTCGGCGTCGCCGTTTCTGAGCGCGGCGAAGTAAATCGCTCGCTCCTTCAGTTCGACGGTATAAAGGAAGCTGCCGGCGCCGCCCGCCTGCGCGCCGTTGGCCTTTGTCTGCTTGATCCGCAGACCCGGGGCCGAGCCTTTGACGAGCCAGTAAACCTGGCGGTCCGCGGACAGGGTATCGATTCCCGTACCGTAGAACTCGATGTAATCACCTGAGTCGAACTTTCCGTCCGCATCGCCGAAGACGATGATCGGCTGTTGAATCCCGTTCAGGAAGAGCTGTAGGCTGCGCGGATCGACGCTCGTCGGCAGCCCCGCCGCCGCGAGTTCCAGTTGTCGAACTCGATACCAGCCTTCTTTTTTGATGGTGAGTTTAACCCCGCTCCGTGAGGCGATGTCCCACTGAGTCGTGATGGAACCGCCCGTCGCGGTAGCCGCGTCGAATTGCTGAGCACCGCCGGTTTGTTCAGGAAAGCCTGACTCCTCGGAGTGTCTGCCAATCTTGCTCAGTAGGATTGCTCGCCTGGCTCCACGCGCGTTTCCCGGCGCATCGACCGGAACGATGGGACCGCGCAAGACGCGCTCGCCGTTGAGGTCCACGTCCTCCAGCCAGTAAGTCACCGGCGCGCCGTCTCGTGGCAAGTCGTCCCACCATTCATACGATCTTGCGGTGCGAACGTCTTTGCCGGTCATGAGGGCCGAGCCGGCGATCAACGACTGGTTCAATCGCAGCCGCGTTCCATTCCGCTCTCTGGTGATATTGAAGCCCAGATTGTTCACCTCGTAGCCGGTCGTCCACTTGAAGAGAACGCCGTTGTCGTATCGAGCCGACTCTATGGATGTGAGGTCGGCGGCGGTTGGCGCGAGCGGCCCGAGAGCCAGATAGAGTATCTGAGTGGCTACGGCGTCGTTGGTGGTCCAGCTCAACGTGAACCCGTCGTTATCGAGACTGGCGAGACTTGCTTCGGCGTCGATCGCGGGCGTGTTGTTGTTGACTTTCATGAAGACCTTGCTGGTCTTGTCTATGCCGTCGACGCTGGTTGTGCCGAGGTTATCGGTGTCTTGAAAAGCGGACGAGCCTTGCGTGGTTCCGTCTGAGGCGCCGAATCCGAATCGAGTATGGGCGACCGGGTTTGTTTGAGACGTGTCTTGAAAGCTTGCGAGCATCACGACTTTGGGTTTGAAGCCGACGCCGGTGATCGCCTGTGTAGCAGTGGCGGCGGCGGTGCTCTTGTTGAAGCTGCCCGGCTTGACGTTGACTCCCTTCAACGCGAGCGAAAATGCTTGAGTCGTCCTCGCGTTCGCCGTGCTGAAGTTCACGGTGAAGCCATCGGTGTCCATCGACACCCACGAGGCCTGCTTGGTCACGGCCAGCCCGCTATCGAAAGCGAAGATCGTGGAATCGGTTCGCTGGCCTCTTTGGGTATTGCTGGTGTTACTTCCATCCGAGCTGAAGATATCGGACACCCACTGATCTCCGTCGGCGTCCATCACGCCGGCGCCCAGCCCGGCGTTCACGTCATTGGAGGAGGGAGCCGTCTCGAAGCCGCTGTTGGCGTAGCCATGAATCACAACGTTAGGCTTGAAGCCCACGCCGGTGACGGATTGGTTTCCGGTGGCCGTCGCCATTTGCCAGCCTACCACCTTTGCCGAGACGTCCGACCCTCCGATGGCGATGAAGTGGATCACGTACGCGGTGGCGTTGTTGGTGCTCCAGCTTATGGTGAAATTGGTGGCGTCCCACGAAGAGAAGTCGGCCTCGGCCAGCACGGTTTCACTCCATTGAATGATGGTGAGCGCTTTGTTAGCGACGCGGCGGCTTGCGTTGGACGTGCCGACGGCGTCCTGGCTCGACGCGCCGACCGACTTGCTGGTCGTACCGTCCATCACTCCGAATCCGAACAAGAAGCTTGCGCTGAACGACTCGTTAGTCTTGCCGTTCGTCCAAAAGATGATTGCTTTAGGCGTCGTACCCAGCCCATGCGCGACGGTCTGTGACGCGGGCGCCGCTCCGGTGCTCTTGGTGAAGCTCCCGACTTTGAATGCGCTCGCGTCAGCTTTTGCCGCGCAGGCGATGAAAATTCCGGCGATCATAACGGGCCGAAGATGAGGACGGAGATTAGCTGTAGCTATTCTGAGTATGGAGGCAAGTGGCCCTGTGGCGCTTGAAATCATACGGGTCCTCCAGTCGAGGCCAACGCCGCGCGTTTCCTTGTCACCCGTGATTGGCGCGCGGGTGGTTGTTCTTATTTCGATTCGGTTGGAGGCGGCTTCCGGTCCGGCCTCCGATCACGCCCTCGGACAATCCTCGTGGGGAGTAATTAAGAGTGTGGCTGACTCACGCCGATGGCAGCCGGCGGAAGTCTGAAATACAACCTGATCGTGCTCAGGTCCAATGCTTCAACCCTTCGTTCCCGCATTTGCGTCGGAGGGCAAGGGGAGAGATTCGCGCGTCGAGTATTCGTAGCTATGGCCGGAACAATCCACCGGCCCTTGCCGGTCGTTGTCCGCAATCCGATGCTTGTCTGATAGAGTCCCACTTCTCACTTACCCCGATCGGTTGACGTTATCTACTCAACCGGGTAACCGGATCTCCGATTAGAATCCATGTCTTTCGAGTGTCGGCGTCAGACGTGGCCCGCTTGGCTCTCACGGTTGCTTCTCCGATCGTCAAGGTCTGGGGCCCGAAGAGTTCCTTGAACAATTCCTTGTCCATTTCGAACTGAGCGCCGGGATCGGTCAATCCGGATGAGGCCCAGACGCCAACCGCTCCGCCGTTAGGAGCCTTCAACAACGCCTCTCCCAAACTCTCCGTATAAACATCGTGGAAGAATCCATTGAGGCAGTCCATCACGATGAACAGGGGCAAACGCCCTCCGTTCGCCATGCCTGGAGTGTCCGATGTTCTCAGCAGTGATTCGGCTCCCCATATTTCTACCGAGCCGTGGCCAAGGAAGCCGACTATAAGCTGACCCGCCGAGATGCCGCTCAGTATCCTGGTTCTTGTCGTAGCCGCGTCGTTCTCGCTTCTCAACGTCTTGGTCACCGACATGCTCGGCGGCACGAGCGACCCAACTTCGATGGCGGCTTGAGTGAAGCTGAAGCCCTCGTCGCGGTCGGCTACCAGCATGACTTGGTTGTTCCAGGTTCCAGCCGCCCGGTTTGTCTCATAGCCTACGATCTTGGAGACGACTCGCGTGGCTTCGGTCAGAGTTCGAATCGGCAGCCTTCCGATTGCCAAATCGGGCATACCGTCGCCGTCGAAGTCGACGAACCAATCGTCTGACGCCGTCTCCAGCAGTTGAGTGTCTATAAGTTTCGTCGGCACGAAGTCAAAAGAGCCGAGGCCGAGATAGTTGCGCGGGTCGAAGCTGGCGTCGCCGGCAAGCAACACGAATCGAGGCGGTCTCGCCCAAAAGGTCTTCGCGCGCTGAAGGAAATCACGGATCGCCCTGGGATTCTTCGCGCCGAAGTTGAACTCATCGTAGACGTCTTCGATATCCACCACTGAAACCGACAAGCCTTGAGATTCGCGCAGCGACTTGAGCGGCCCCAGCGCGCTAATCAAGGAGCCGTGCGAGATCATCACGACGTCGGAGGCGTTCCCCGCGCTGTACAGCGAAGAGGGTTTGTTCGATTTGATCTCGGAAGGCGATTGAATCTGGTCATCGGCGATGGCAAGGAGCTTTCTGGCGCCCTGGTCAAGCGGCGACACGTTGATGGAATAGGCCGCGCCTTGTTGCTGAACATTGCCGAACAACTCTTGAACGGAGCCGGGACTCGTCACGTCGAATACTCTGATCCTCGGGGAAGAGAAGCCGTCGATGCGCACCTGGCTTTTATCAGGCACGGTGAGCTTCAGCGAGTTCGAATCCGCGGCGTAGGTGTGATTGTAAGTAAGCCGAACCCAGTCGATCAGGCTGACGTCTTCGGCGCCTCCCGTGGCGACGATCCTGACGGTGTTTGTTCCCTCGTGAAGCAAGGACGCAGCGACGGGCATGGAGGCGGACGTCAAAGCCCGCCCATCGAAGCTGAACTGCCCGACAATCATCCCGTTCACGCTGACGCTGATCTGGTGATCCGGCGCCTGGCCCGCGACGTCGGTCACGCCCTGGAGAGAGACTTGCAATAGAGCGGGCGTTGGGGCGCTCGCATCAAAGTGGCGGACGGTGAGCAACTGATCGATGGGATCGCTGCTGACGACCGACCCGAAGAAGTTGTCAGCCTCGCCGTTTCGAAGCGCCGCGAAGTAGACCGTTCTTTCCTTGACTTCAACCGTGTAGCCGAAGCTGGAGCCGGCCGCCTTCTGTGGTCCAACAGCTTTGCTCTGCTTTACTCTGAGTCCGTTTTGCTTGCCTTTGATGAGCCAATAGATCCGTCCATCGCCAAACGGCGTGTCCAAGCCCGTACCGTAGAACTCGATGTAGTCGCTCGAATCGA
>JAHFUG010000067.1:0-3134 GCA_023265195.1 Blastocatellia bacterium
TATAAGAGCTGAGTTTCAGTCATTATGCCGCGAGTTGGCTTCACGTCCGCGCGTGCTGGTTCACCGTGACTATCACACTCGAAACCTGATGATGCGTCGCGGGGACATGTACGTCATTGATCATCAGGACGCTCGAATGGGACCTGCAAGCTATGACGTGGCTTCCTTGCTGGAAGATCCTTATTCAAATCTCGATCGAGATACTGTGTCAGAGTTGATCGAACGATTCATCGATCTCAAATCGCATTCGCTGAATCCGATCGAGAACCGGACCGATTTTCTCCGTGAATGCGGTCTAATGACGGTTCAGCGAATGCTCAAGGCCGTTGGCACCTATTCATATCAGTCAGCGGTGCTCAACAACGACGTTTACGTGAGGTATATAGAGCCGGCCATCAAATCAGCCGTCAGCGCGATGATTGGGCTGAACGGTTATCCGAATATCCGTGGCAGTCTCGAATGAACCGAGCGTGCCGAGCGAAGCAAACGGTAGTGACCCTCAATCTCCTGATCCTGCATCCTGAATCCATGCATCCTGCATCCTGCATCCTGCATCCTGCATCCTGCATCCTGCATCCTGCATCCTGCATCCTGAATCCTTCATCCTGAATCCTTCATCCTGAATCCTGATCCTATGCCCTGAATCCCGCATCCTGTATCCTGAATCCTGAATCCTGTATCCTGTATCCTGAATCCTTCATCCTGAATCCTGATCCTATGCCCTGATCCTGTATCGTGAATCCTGAATCCTGAATCCTGTATCCTGAATCCTGTATCCTGTATCCCACGCTTCAAAGACCCAACATTGACAGGCGCGCGCGATATTGCATAATATGCGGAGTCCGCCATCGGCGAGCGAGCCTCTCAATAGTGGCCAGGTAGCTCAGATGGTAGAGCAGCGGACTGAAAATCCGCGTGTCGGCGGTTCAATTCCGTCCCTGGCCACCAATTTCACCTGCAACAAACCTGGATGATCGACGCCACAGTCGAATCGAACTTGCCGCTTGCAATTATTCACACACCGGCCGCCTTGCTCAGGCGCGCCGATCCGCAGTTTTTGCCCGTGAACCGGGATTTGGAAGTGCTCAAGTCATTTTCGACCGCCTGATTCGGAACGGCACACCGGGCATCACCAGTATTCGAGCACACTAATCCTCCGATAGCCCGTCTCTTACGATGAGACCGCTACGACGAATCGGAGAGCCAAAAGAAGCCGCCGCGGTGGTTTTATGGCTCTGTTCAGACGTGGCTTCACGGGTAACAGGGCGCTCGATGATAGTCGATGGCGGATTAGCTGCTTGGGCTCGCTAATAGTTTACCGCAGCCTAACTTGGGTATACACGCGAGCGCGCAAAGTTGGCGCTCTATTGCTCCTGATAGTCCCATCGAGTTTGCGCCGATCGCGCGCCGCGTGTTCTCCTCGTTCGGCGTGTTCGGCTCGGCGATTGCGCTGGTATCCGCGGCAAGAGCCATCGTAGGCTCGCCGGGGAGGAGAATCGAAATGAATGCACACATTTTCACGGATCTCTACCGCCACATGGAATGGGCTGATGCTACCGTTTGGACTGCAGTGCTCGATTGTGACGACGGGCGGGCGGACGCGAAGCTCCGAGACTCGCTCTTTCACCTGCACTTGGTGCAACGAGCCTTCCTGCGAACGTGGCTCGGCGAGCCACCGGCCACTTCATATCCTACCTTCGATGACACGCACTCGCTCATGAAATGGGGGCGCTCGTATTACGGCGGCGCCCACGCATATCTCGAGACGCTGACGGACGCCTCGGTGGCGCAAGCGACGCCCCTCGCGTGGGCGGAGATGGTGGCGCAATTGATTGGCCGGGCGCCGGCGACGACAACGCTTGGCGACACGGTGCTGCAGGTGGCGCTGCACAGCCTCTACCACCGTGGACAGGTAAACGCGCGGCTGCGAGAAATTGGGGGCAACCCTCCTTTGGTTGACTACATTGCTTGGGTGTGGTTCGGCCGACCAATCGCGGAGTGGCCGGCGGCGGGCGAGCAGGAGGCGCCGAAGTAGCGGGGAAACAAATCATCAGCCTCAAAAATTCGCAAGAGCACAAGAAAGAACGCAGCAAGGTCCAAACTACCAAGGTGCGCGCAAACGGGATGCGCTACTCGGTCTGCCCATCGGTGTGACTCCGCGCCTTTTTATAGCTACTGCCACGCACCACGGGCGGATGTACCGGAGCCCGCCCAAACATACCTTTGTTGTAGAGCCGTGTCGCCGCCCCGGCCCAGGCGTAAGACGGTGAAGCGCCTGCCCGACAGATTATTGGCTACTTCTTCGGGTCGTTGGCGTTGATGAACTTCACGAGGCTCTCGATATACTCCTTCGGCATATAGGCCGCCATAATAGCGGTCAGGTGCGACTTTCCCGGCAACACGACATTGGTGAAATTCGATAGCTCGCGGCTCATGCGAACCGTCTTTGCATTAGGCCTGTCGAATTCGCCGTTGATCGCAAGCACCGGAAACTTGATCGTCTTGAGATCGAGTTGAGGTCCAGCGGGAGCGGCGGCCGGCGTGGCCGCGGCGGGACGCGCCGCGGGCGGAGCCGCGGCCTGCTTCTCCGCTTCCTCTTTGCTCATTCCGAGGTCCATAGCCCGATGCACCCTGAGAATATGAGACGCTTCATCTTCCTGAGGATCGCGTCCTTGCTTGTCGGGAGGAACCTTCGCCCGCAGTTCGGGATCGACTTCTTGTATGCCCGAGCCGCCGAAGGCCGCCGTGATGAAACGATTCGGCACTAGCGCGAGAAGCCGGCCTACGATGCCGCCTCCCATCGAGTAGCCGTGGAAATGAGCCTTCTGAATCTTGAGGTGATCCATCAACTCGATCACGTCTTCGGCCTTGCCGGGCCCATTAGGCTGAGGCTTGTCGCTCTTGCCATGATTGCGGCAGTCGAGCGCAACCACCATGTGATTCCTCGCCAGCGCCTGAGCTATGCCGTTTGAAAACCAGTTTCCCCACGCGCTGCCGGTGTAACCGTGAATCAGTATGACCGGAGCGCCTTTGCCTATAACGTAATAGTGAATCTTCACGCCGTCCGAGGTAGTGAAGTAGTCTTCGGACGGTTTGTTGTCGGCGAACGCCGCTCCACCGAAAACCAAGGACAA
>JAHFUG010000067.1:3234-7810 GCA_023265195.1 Blastocatellia bacterium
GTTGAAAACGTTGAAGCCTTCGGCGATCAACTGAAGCTTGACCCTCTCGGTGATTGATACGACCCGCATCAGCCGCACGTCGTGAGTCATGAAGCTGTCGCCGGAACTGAAGTGATCCGGCAGCACGATAAACGGATAAGGATTGCCGGCCTTATCGCGATTCTGCGCGCCGATCTTCTGTACGATCGTGTCTTTCGGCGCGGGGAACGTCGCGTTGTATTGATCGACCAAACGCCTGATATCCGAAGCGCTCAGGTTATGACCAAATCCCCCGATGCCCGCGCCCGGCAACCGGAAAGTATAATTTCCGTCGCCCTCCACGTCGAAGCCGGAGGCGGGCCCGAGCGTATTGACGTTGGTCCCGATGTTGACCGTCACCGGAGCGCCAGTGCTCATTTGCATGATCGTCGACAACTGCCAGCCGTTAAGAGCGCCGCGCGCCAGTCTCAGCCCGCCGTTGTACTTTGGCAATTCCCAGATCGCGCTCCCGGTAAAACTGTGCCGAGGGATGGCGGCGATTCCATGCCCATCGTGCAGGTTGTCGTTGCTCGAGATCGCCGTGAACGTCGAGTACTGAGCAAGCGAGTACGCGCCGGTGAATTGGACGCCGTGCGAGAACCGTTTGTCCACCTTCACCTGGAGCGCGCTGTACCTCGATAGAATGCCCGACAATCCATATTGAATTGGTCCCTTTGAGCAAAACGCCTTTGGATCGTTGCCTTGCGCGGTAGTCGTGCAACGAGGTATCACGGGGTTGTAGACCCGGTTGGCGTCCGTGACCACTCCGGAAGCCGGAAGGGTGTAGCCGGCGACTCTGAAGAAGCGATTGAGATCGGGGAAGAACAACTCGAAAGCTCCAAACCCGACTCCCCGCCTCATCACAAAATCGGCCGAGACCGAAAGGTTGTGAGCAAGCTCCCGTTGAAGCCCGGCGTCGACCTGAAACGTATACGGCGTTCGCGCGGAGTTCGAGTCATAAACAGCGTCCAGGAGTTGCGAGCCCGCCACAGTCTTGAAGACATCGACGCCTCGAATCGACAAATCCACTCCATTGCCGACGATCGTCGCCGCAAGCTGGCTCCTGACACTCGGCAGGAAGTTCAGCATATCGGCCAGCCTGAAATCGGAAGGCGCGCCGAAACTGAGGAATCCAGTTCCAGTCTTGGGGTTGGTAATGGTCGCGCTCGTCAGCGGCTGAAGACCGTTACCCGCCGGACCGTTGATGATCCGCTGGTCGAGATTAAAGAAGCCGACGTTCGGCGAGATGTGGTGAAGCGAAACGCTGGCGCGCACGACCGTCTTCTGTTGCTTACCCGGGGCCCAGACAAACCCGAGCGCCGGATCGAAATTCTTGTAGTTCTGTGGAATCTTGCCGAGATTGTCTCCAAGCAAGGGCTTGAAGTATTGAGGGAGATCGATGTCGTGGTAGAGGATATTATTCTCGAACGACCAGCCCAGACCGTAGTTCACCGTCAGGCCCGGACGGACCTGCCACGCGTCCTGGCCGTAGAAGCGAATGTGATCGTTAGCCAGAATGTCGTTGAACCTGAACGGAGCCGGCTGTCCGGGATCGCCGATTCCTATGCTTAAATTGCCGGCCATCGGCAGCCTGAGCAAGTCAGCGAACGTAGCCCCAGTGCCTCCCGGTTTCAAACTGGCCGGAATCGTGGCGTAGATCGCGGGCACAAGTTGAGTAGTCGCCGGACTGAACGCCGTGAACGAACCCGGCGCATTTTGATTCCAGGTGCCTCGGCTGTTGCTATGCTCCCAGTTGGCTCCGAATCGAATGCGATGACTCCCCATAGACCAGTTGACGTTGTCCGTGAACTGATACGTTCGCGGATGACGGTCTTGCGACACGTTCACGTTGGTCCCGACAACGAGCCCTCCATAAAAGGTGATCCTCGGTCCTCCCAGTCCGAAGCAATACAGCGGATTTCCTCCAATGGCCTCACACTGAGCTTCGGTGGGTGGAGCCAGCCGGTTTCTGAAATAAGAATAGGAGAATCTGAAATCATTCACGAGGGCGGGATTTAGAATGCTAGTCAATCCCCATTGCGCTTGATAGGCATAGTTGCTCGACGCGATCCAGGTCGTCTCCATTCCCGTTCCGGCGACGCCGTTATTCGAGTCTATGCTGCCTCGCACGAACGCGGTGTGCCTTGGACCGATCACATAGTCGACGCGGGCATTAAAAAGGTCGCCCTTCTGCGGCTGTTTCGCCACGTGGTTGAACCCAAACAACGTTGGATCGGTGAAAGTAACCGAGTTGGCCCCAACCTGATCGTTGCGTTCATAGTTGGTAAAGAAGAACAGCTTATCTCTCTTGATGGGCCCTCCGACGCTGCCTCCATATTGCTTGCGCACAAAAAACGGGTCCTGGAGCGCCGAGCAATTCGCCGAGCCGGGATTAACGCATAACGGATTCAGCGCCGTCGCGTCGGTAGGCCTCTTGAAGCCCGAGAACGCGGCCATATTATGGTCGCGGAAGAAAAAGAAGCCGCTGCCGTGAAACGCGTTGCCGCCCGTCCTTGAAACGATGTTCACGGCCCCGGCCGACACAGTGCCGGTCGAGAGGTCGAAACCAAGCGTGCTGATCTGAAACTCCTGCACGCTTTCGGCGGAGAAGTTCTGCGACGTTCCGCCGGTTATGCGGTCGTTGACTCTCGAACCGTCAACCGAAATAAAAGTCATCTGTTGAGGCGCGCCGCCTACCGAAATCTGAAAGTAGTTATTCGGATTCCCGGCCCCGGAATTAGCCGCGTACTGGACGCGCACGCCCGGCTCCAACAACGCGATCGATAAGAAGCTCCTTCCGTTCAAAGGCAGGTTTTCAACGCGGTCGCGGCCGATAATGCCGCCGATAACCGTGTCGGTCGTGTTGATAACGGGGGCGACGGCCGTTACATCTACTACCTCGCTGGTCGCGCCGACTTGAAGCAGGAAATTCCCGGTCGTCGTACCGCCGACGGCGACGGCGAGGGTTTGAATCGCCGTCGAGAAACCAGCCGCCTCGACTTTGATTTCATACTCGCCTGGCAAGAGGTTTTCGAACACGTAGTTGCCGTCACCGTTGGCGTTCACTTTCCTGGCCACGCCTGTCGCCTTGTTTTTCGCGGTTACGGCGGCGGTGGTCACCGCTGCGTCATTTGCGTCTCTTACAACGCCTTGGATCGCTCCGGTCGCGTTCTGAGCAAAAGCGTGAGGCGTTATGCTCACCAACAACGCAAGGACCGCGAGCACTGATTTGCCGCGCTTGGAATGCATACAATGTCCTCCCTTTTTTCGCGGCTCCATTAGCGCCGCGCCGTTAGTTAATGAAGCGTTCATCGTTCATGTTGATCCGAACGGAGACCGGGAAAACCCGTCCGGCCGCCGCGGACTCACACACTGCCCTCAACCGCGTAATCCAGATCGGCTCTACGTTGTTCGAGCCGAGCCTTCAGCTCCCGCCCGCTCGTATTGCTTGTTCAGTTGTCAATTATCTCTGTACCGCGCCCAAGCGGCCTCGCCTTATCAGTTCCGGAATTACCGCTGAGAAACGCTGCCTTCGACTCGCTGATCAGCGCGGATCAGCGTTACGCAGTCAGCGGCCATCAGCGGCTTCCCGTGACCGGCGTCGTGAATTGGCTCAAACCAAACGGCGGAATTCACAGGTCGGGACGAGAGGCTTGCCCCCGCTCTTCTGGCGTTACCTTCCACTGAAAACTGACCGGGCGGGACGCCAGCAAGGCTAGCCCCTCTTCCCCACCTGTGACTTCTCGAGAATCGATTGCGAGATCAGGAGTCCCGTGGCCATTACGGCCTGTTGGCTGAGCCACCAAACTTCTGGCGCAGGCTCAGCGCAAACATCGTTCAAGTTCAACAATCGCGGCGTAGCGCCCTTTCGCCCCTTCCTTGATCTCTCGCAAACGCCCGAATAAAGCCGGTAGCAACAGAGCGCCGATAAAGTCCCCAAACACCGGCGCCGCTGAGCGGGTATGACCGTAGCGGAGCCGATGCTACTACACCTACCGACCGGTCGGCAAGCGAGAAATCACATCTCGAAGAATTGATCGGGGGGCTGGAAGCCTGGGTGCTCCAGGTTGGTCTCTTGGTTCTCGAATCCCACCAAACGAAGTTGGTGGATTGTTCATACCCAGCCTACGAAGAGAGCCCGGCGACTCCATCCCCAATCCCACCTACGAAGTTGGTGGATTGTTCATACCCAGCCTACAAAGAGAGCCCGGCGACTCCATCCCCAATCCCACCAACGAAAGTTGGTGGATTGTTCATACCCAGCCTACGAAGAGAGCCCGGCGACTCCATCCCCAATCCCACCTACGAAGTTGGTGGGATTCGGGGGAAGGGCGGGTTGCCGCTCTCTCCGTAGTAGGTTGAGTATGAACAAATCACCAACTGCGTTGGTGGGATTCGGGGGAAGGGCGGGTTGCCGCTCTCTCCGTAGTAGGTTGGGTATGAACAATCCACCAACTGCGTTGGTGGGATTCGGGGGAAGGGCGGGTTGCCGCTCTCTCCGTAGTAGGTTGGGTATGAACAAATCACCAACTGCGTTGGTGGGATTCGGGGAAAGGGC
>JAHFUG010000067.1:7910-22513 GCA_023265195.1 Blastocatellia bacterium
GTATGAACAATCCACCAACTGCGTTGGTGGGATTCGGGGGAAGGGCGGGTTGCCGCTCTCTCCGTAGTAGGTTGGGTATGAACAAATCACCAACTGCGTTGGTGGGATTCGGGGAAAGGGCGGGTTGCCGCTCTCTCCGTAGTAGGTTGGGTATGAACAATCCACCAACTGCCGCGTCCCGACCCAGTATTGCGGCAGGCGTCCAGCACAATTAAAACTTGTTTGACGCCGGTCTCGCGTATCCAGTCTCTACGAGATCGACGGGAATCTCCGTCGATTCTAGCAGCGTGAGACTCCCGCCAATACGCGCATCCGAAGCGCATAAAAAGCCGCGGCCTCCACGTTCGATCCCATGCCCGGCAAACGACACCAGCAGCAAGCCGTCCTCTGAGACCACACCCTTCAGGTTAGACAAATATTGCAGTATGTTGCCGCGTGTGGGTTGGCGCTCGGCCGGTTGATCCGAGGCGAGCAGCACCACCTGGTATTGCGGGAATCCCGCGTATCTCGTGAGCGCGTCGGCCAGCGTCTTTGCATCGTTGGCGGCTGCCGGATTCCAAATCAGATTACTCGATTTCTCCCCCAATCAGACGCCGGATTCCGCCTGAAGGCCGGACTACGAACAAGGGGCGCCAGACCTCAATTCCACAGAATCTAGTGGCTGACTTGCATAGGCTATACAACATAGTACCGTCGTCTGAATTCTGGTTAACCAATCCGACCCTTTTTGATGGCCGGAGGCGAATACTCCTTTAGTTTTTATATCTTGACACTCAATTCCTATCTGACATACCATACGGCCCGAAGTGGTCCAAAGTGGAATTTTATGGACTAAAGAGAACAAGGGTGGCCGGATCGGTCGAATTTGGGGAGGAGTTTCAAGGGACTAATGCTAAGGGGAACCTACAAGGTCAAGATCGACGACAAGGGCAGAATCAAAATCCCCACCACGTATCGCCGCCACATCGACGAACACTACGGGAACGAATTCTATGTAACGAGCGTGACCGGAGAGTCCGCGCTTATATACCCGATGAAAGAATGGCTTGCGATCGAAGAGAAACTCCGCGCAAAGGGAACGATGGACAAGTCGGTAAGGAAATTCCTCGACCGTACAAACTACTTCGGCCAAGCCGTCGAGATGGACTCTCAAAACCGGGTGCTTCTTCACCCTTTGCTGCGGACGAGCGCCGATCTGGTGGCCGACGTAGCCGTTATGGGTTATTTGCACTACCTCGAAGTCTGGAGCATGGATCGGTTCAAACAGCGCCTGGACAGCGAGCCTTACACTGATGAGGACGCAGCCAGCATCGCTCAACTCGGAATTTAGGTTTTTCATAGCCACAAAGAAGCGCAGGAGTCACAGAGATGAGAAGACGGACGGCAAATCCCACGGTTGGCTTGCATTTTCGTAGCTTGGGCCTTCCTTCGGTTCTCTCTTGTGCTCTTGTACATCTTTGTGGCTGATGATTCATTTTTACCGGGCACGACTAGTTTTCCGAACACGGTCTCAGTTTGGGATTGGATGGAAATTGGAAACCACCTCACCTACAGAGGAGCAGGCTCACGAGGTTCACGAACCTGTACTGCTGGCTGAGGTCTTGGAATGGCTGAAGCCAAGCGAGGGAATGGTGATTGTCGATTGCACCTTGGGAATGGGAGGCCACTCCGAGGCGCTACTCGAGGCCGGCCCGGCAATTAAGGTCATCGGGCTGGACCGCGACGCCGAGAGCCTTGATCTGGCGCGACGCAGGCTTCAAAAGTACGGCGAGCGGTTTCTGGGAATTCACGCCGCTTTTGAAGATCTCTCAAGCACGCTGGCGGAATTGGGAGTTGGACCCGTGGATGGAATACTCGCCGATCTTGGAATTTCGTCGTTTCAGCTCGAGGTTGGCGCGCGCGGCTTCAGTTTTCAAAAAGACGAGCCGCTCGACATGAGGATGGACAAAAGCAGCGGCTCAACCGCGGCGGATCTGATCAACAACCTTGGCGAGCAAGAGCTGGCTGATTTGATATTTGAAAAAGGTGAAGAGCCCGGAGCCCGGCGGATTGCGCGTGCGATCGTAAGAGAGCGCGGCGCAAGACGCATTGAATCCACGAAGCTGCTTTCCGAAATCGTGGTGCGGGCGCTTCGAAAACCGGGACGATGGCGGATTCACCCCGCCACGCGGACGTTTCAGGCGTTGAGGATAGCGGTCAACGGAGAGCTTGAACGGCTCGATGAATTCATCTCGTCGGCCATTTCAGCGCTTCGAAGCCGAGGCAGGCTGATGATGATCTCCTTTCACTCTCTGGAGGACCGTATAGTAAAGACCGCCTATCGGCGCGAATCGGGCCGTTGCGTCTGCTCGGGGCGAGACGCGAGACCGGCTCCTCAAGCCGCTTCTCCCGATGATGATCCTCTTGTCTGCTTGCGCTGCGGCGCGAGCAAGAGAGTCGAGGTCTTGACCAGAAAACCGATTCGGCCGCTGGAAGAAGAGATTGCGCGAAACCCAAGATCCCGTAGCGCTCGCTTACGTGTTTGCGAGCGAACGTAGTACGAATTTGTAGCCCTGTTCTAGAAAAAGGATGCGCAGGCGACTTTGACGGCTCCACCGCTTGCCGAAAGCGGATGAGCTTGAAAGGCGAACATCCTCAAACCTTCGCAGGAGGACAGGATCATGTCTGCTTTCATTTACCGCGGGAGCAGTGTCAATAATTCACGCGTCACCAGGCCGGTGAGCAGGCGAGTCTTCGCCTGGCTCGCGACTATTGCGGTCGTCGGCTCGGTAGTGTCGACGGGGTTCGTTATCAGCGCCCGCCAGCACTTCGAGGCCGTCACGATAGGCTATCAGAGCGAGCAAATTCGTCAGCAGTCATCCGAGCTTGACGAAAAGCTACGAAAACTGGAACTCGAACGCGCGCGCGCTTATGCTCCGGGAGAGCTCGAACGCCGGGCAAAGGCGTTGGGGCTGGATCGCGCTGGAGTCGGCAACGGCATCAGGCGGCCGGCGTCCCGAACGCACTGACGCGTCCGAGCGGCGACTGCATTCTTGTCACACTGGATGGGCTGAACCTTGTTATCGCGGCGCATGATGTCGAAGCACAACTCCATGGAACGGCGCTTTGCCACAGTGGTCATCTGTATCGCGGTGTGGATCACCGCGATGGGCGGCAAGCTCGTCAAACTTCAGATCGCCGACCATGATCGGCTGCGAGAACGAGCCGAGCGCCAGCAACACTTCAGCATCGACCTCAGCCCGAAGCGAGGCGTGATATTTGACCGTAGCGGCCACGAACTGGCAAGGTCAGCCCAGGTGAAATCGCTTTATGCTTCCCCCTCGAAGATCGGCGACGCCGAGGCCGCCGCCGGCAAGCTGGCGGCCGCGCTGGACATCGATCGCGAGGCGCTGCTCAAACGTCTAAAATCGAACGCGGTCATGACCGCCGTGAAGCGCAAGCTGACCGATGATGAGGTTGCGGCGGTCAACGCGCTGGACATTCCCGGCCTGCGTTTCGTCAACGAGACGAAGCGATTCTATGTAAACGGTCCGGCGGCTAGTCAGGTGATCGGCTTCGTCGACGTTGACGAACACGGACTCGGAGGCATCGAGCTCAGCTACGACAAAACGGTAAGAGGACAAGGCGGCAGAATCCTGATTGACGTAGACGCGTTCAAGAACCCCTACGATCATTCGGTGGAGGATTCGGTACCAGGAGGCTGGCTTACTCTGACGATCGACACATTGCTTCAGCAAGACGCGGAAAAGGCGCTTGCACAGGCCGTGCGGTCGGCGGGAGCAAAGGGCGGCTCGATAGTATTGATGAAGCCCGCGACTGGGGAAATACTCGCGCTTGCGAACTGCCCGACATTCGATCCGAATAAGCTTACGGGCACGTCGGATGAACAACGGACCAATCGCGCCATCGAATCGGCGTTCGAGCCCGGCTCAATCTTCAAGCTCGTGACTTACGCGGCTGCGCTCGACGAAGGGATCATTAAGCCTTCGTCGCCAATCAACTGCACTGAAGTCGAAGTGGCCGGCCGGGTAATACGCGATGGACACACCGGAACAATGACCGCACGCGAGGCGCTCGCGAAGTCCTCCAATGTCGCGGCGATAAAGCTGGGCCTCGAGCTTCGGAAGGATCGGCTCGCGAAGTATATCGACAGATTCGGTTTCGGACGCCGCACCGGCGTCGAGCTGCCGGGTGAGTCGAGAGGTCTCCTGCGCGATTACAAGGAATGGGAGGCCAGTTCTCTCGGCGCGATTCCAATGGGTCACGAGATCGGGGTTACCGCCATTCAGGCGGTGGCGGCGTTCGCCGCGATTGCGAACGGAGGTGAGTGGGTGCAGCCATACCTGGTTAGTCAGGTTGGGACTTCGCCCGAAGAACCGCCGGTCGAACACAAGATCGAGAAGCGGCGAGTGGTTCGAGAATGGACCGCAAACTCCTTGAAGGACATGTTGGAGGGCGTAGTCATCCATGGAACAGGCAAACTGGCCGGCATCTCGGGATATAGAGCCGCCGGAAAAACCGGGACCGCGCAAAAGATAGACGAAGCAACGGGACGCTATTCGAAGACTCGCTATGTTTCGTCATTCGCCGGATTCGCTCCAGTCGATAATCCACAGATAGCCTGCATCGTCTCGATTGACGAGCCTCGCGGCGTTCATCTCGCCGCCGCTGTAGCCGCGCCGGTGTTCGCGAAGGTGGTTGCCGACGCGCTCAGATTGTTAGGCGTTCAACCTGCCGCCGACGGAGCAACCGAGATCGCTTCATTGGCAGGCTCCGTTCTCAACGTCTACGATGTGTCCGAGTCCGCGGCCTATCCGTATCCGTCCGCGAGGAACCCCTCGCAGCCAAACGTCTCCGGCAACGGGACAGAGCTTCGCCGCGAGCCTGGGGTCAACGGCGCACCGCCGGGAGAAGTGATGGTTCCAGATTTGATGGGCCGTGGCGTTCGCGAAGCGGCGGGTCTCTGCGCCGCCCTGGGGATCAAACTAAAGGCCAGCGGCGACGGCGTAATCTATCTTCAGACGCCCGCGCCCGGAGCGATGGCTCCGGAAGGAACGACTTGTTACGTGACTCTGTCTAAACACATCCCATTAAGACACCGGGCGGCGCCGTACTACGACGGTCGCGGCGCGCAAGCGGGAGCAAGATGACTCTGAAAGACCTGGCGGAGAGCGTGGGAGCCATCGGCGCCGCCGGGCGGCTCGATCAGCAGGTGACCGATGTAGTTCACGACTCTCGTCAATGCGGGCGAGGTTCGGTTTTCGTCGCGATACAAGGTGAACGATTTGACGCGCATCGGTTCATACCTCTAGCGGCCGAGCAGGGCGCGGTTGGAATAATCTCGGAGCGGCCGGTCCCGGAGAATTCGGCGGTGGCCTGGATTCAAGTGGCGGCGGCGCGGCCCGCGTTGGCGTTAGCGGCGGCGGCGGTCTACGGGAGTCCCTCGCGCCGGCTGAAGCTGGCCGGAATAACGGGCACCAACGGCAAGACCACCACGAGCCACTTAGTCGATTCGATCATACGAACCGCCGAAGGCAAATCCGCGATGATAGGAACGATCTACCAGCGAATCGGCGACACCGTTCTGGATTCGAGCCACACCACGCCCGAAGCGTCCGACGTCCAGCGCATACTTGCGGCGGCGGTGAGCGAAGGCTGCCGCTCCGCGGTTATGGAAGTGTCGTCTCACGCCATCGAGATGCACAGGGCCGACGGCCTGCGCTTCTCAACCGCGGTGTTCACGAATCTCACGAGGGATCATCTGGACTATCACCACGATATGGAGAGTTACTTCGCGGCAAAACGAAAATTATTCGACGGAAGTCTTGGGATGAAGCCTCTCGCGTCGGCGATCAACATCGACGATGAGTATGGGCGGAGGTTGTTGGAAACGGCCGCCGGACGGCTGCTCACTTACGGTTTGAATTCAACCGCCGAGGTGACGACGGCGAGCTTTTTATCCGGCGCGGATGGAATCGAGTTCACGGCTTCCACTCCCGCCGGTGACGTAACTATCGCTTCGACCCTGGTGGGCCGTCCTCATGTTTACAACATACTGGCTGCGACCGCGGCGGGATTGACTCTGGGCTTTGATCTCGAAGCGATCGCGTCTGGAGTGGCCGCTTGCAAGAGCGTTCCCGGCAGGTTCGAACAGGTGAAGCTGAATTCAGGACAAACGTTCATGGTTGTCGTTGATTACGCTCACACCGACGACGCTTTGAAGAACTTGTTACTCACCGCGCGCGAGGCAGCCGGAGGCTCATCCAGAGTCATTACGGTCTTCGGGTGTGGTGGCGACCGCGATCGGACCAAACGCGCTCCGATGGGCGAAGCCGCTGGTTTGCTGAGTGACGTGGTCATCATCACGTCGGATAATCCTAGAAGCGAACAACCGGAAGCAATAATCGGCGATATCGAAGAAGGGATTCGCGGAGTCACGCGACGCTACTCGAAGATCGCGGACCGGCGCGAAGCCATATCGCAGGCGATCGGCGAAGCGCGTCCGGGCGATATCGTGGTGATCGCGGGAAAAGGACACGAGACGTATCAGATCATAGGCGAGCGAACGATTCACTTCGATGACCGCGAAGTAGCTTTGGAAGCGTTGCAAGAAAGATTCCGAGCAGGAATACCCGGATAACTTGATGAAGCTTGGTGAAATCATGAGTCTAATAACCGCCACTGAAGTCGCTACTCGAATACAACCTCGGATACGAAGCCAGGAGCCGTGCGGCTTCTCGATAGACTCGCGCTCGATCAGACCCGGAGAACTGTTCTTCGCCATCCGCGGCGAGCGGAATGACGGACACGACTTCGTCGGACAGGCGATCGAGCGGGGCGCGCTGGCGGTGGTCGTCGAACGCGATTTCCATGCCCGCGGCATCGATGAATCAATGCTCATTCGCGCGAATGACACTCTGCAGGCTCTACAAGCGCTCGCATCAGCCGTGCTCAGATCCTGGCAGGGATTCGAGATCGCGGTCACCGGCAGCTCGGGCAAGACCACCACGAAGGAACTAATCGCCGCCGTGTTATCGAGAACCGCACGCGTGATCAAATCCCTTGGCAATCTCAACAATGCATACGGTCTGCCTCTCTCGGTGTTGAAGATGGAGTCGGACGGCGCGCACGCCTCGGACTTCGACTTCGGCGTATTCGAGATGGGGATGAATCACAAAGGCGAGATCGCCGAGCTGACGCGAATCGCGCCGCCTGATCTCGGCGTGGTCACAAATGTGGCGGCGGCTCACCTGGAGTTTTTCGAATCGGTGGACGCCATTGCCGAAGCGAAGTCCGAAATGGCCGCCGGGATCAAACCAGGCGGCTGCGCCGTGTTGAACGCTGACGACGAGCGTGTGGCGCGAATGCGATCGCGATCGCTCCGCAATGATCTGGAATATCGAACCTTCGGCCTCGAGGAAGAAGCGGACGTGACCGCGCGCGGCGTCGTATCCGAAGGCATGAGAGGCAGCCGCTTCACGCTTTCAACTCCGCAAGGAGAGGCCGCGGCGAGGCTGCCGTTGCCAGGCCGCCACAATCTCCTCAACGCGCTGGCGGCGGCGGCCGTGGCGGACTTCTACGGGACGCCGCTGGCCGATATCGCGGCGGCGCTCGGAACAGCGGCGCTTCCAAAAATGCGGGGTCAACTCGTCAGGCTGGCCAACGGCGTAACGGTGATCGATGATTCGTACAACTCGAATCCGAAGGCTCTAGCCGAAATGGTCGAGACTCTCTGCGCGACCGATTGCAAGCGGAGGATCGTCATTGCCGGAGAGATGCTCGAGCTAGGCGCCTCGGGCCCGGAACTTCACCGCCGAGCAGGCCGCGGCGTTTCAATGGATAAGGTGGACTTGCTAATCGGAGTGCGAGGTCTAGCCAGAGAAATAGTCAATGGCGCGCGCGAAATCGGTTTCCCGGAAAATAGGGCGGTCTTTTGTGAATCCGTGAACGACGCAGCCGATTTGCTGATACGGGAACTCCGGCCCGGCGATTGGGCGCTGGTCAAGGGATCGCGCGGCGTCAGAATGGAAATCGTGGTGGACAGAATCAAGCAGGAGTTGGGCGAATGACTCGATTGAATGATTGAATGCGAAGCCCTCGGAGATGAGCGGTCAGCGGTCAGCGGTCAGCGATCAGCCGGGAACCGCGGAGACCGCGCGACCAGGCGGCGGAGTGACCCGCCTCGCAGTTCGCGGGTAGCAGACTAGAGTCCGCGGTTCTTCTCTGTTTCCGCGAAGGAGATCGCCAGTTGTTCTATTACTTGAGACTGCTTCAAAACGTTCACGACAGCCTGTCGTTTCTGCGGCTTTTCCAGCAAGTGACATGGCGGTCGGCATGGGCGGCCATCACCGCCCTGATCATCAGCCTTGTGTTGGGCCCGAAGATGATAAGGAAGCTCAAAGAGTTTCAAATAGGCCAGCAGATTCGCGAGGAGGGTCCGAGCGCTCATCAGTCGAAGCGCGGCACTCCCACGATGGGGGGATTGCTGATCATCTTCTCGGTCGCCAGCGCGACGGTGCTGTGGGCCGATCTTTCAGTCTGGTATGTCTGGATCGCGGTGTTCGCGATTCTCGCTTATGGAGCGATCGGCTTCGCGGACGATTACCTCAAAGTAAGACGGCGGCACAATCTGGGCCTGACTGGAAAACAGAAGCTCGCGCTTCAGTTCCTTGCGGCCGCCGCCGTGGCGATAGCGCTCAAGTACCTTGCGCACTACAACACTCAGTTGAGCGTTCCGTTCGTGAAAACATTCACGCCTGAAATTTACTGGCCTATCTACCTGCTGGTCTTCACGCCGCTCGTCATAGTCGGAACCACGAACGCCGTGAACCTGACTGACGGCCTGGACGGACTCGCTATCTCGGTCACCGTCGTCACGTCAGGCGCGCTGACCGCGTTTGTCTACGTATCGGGCCACAAAGACCTTGCGCTTTACCTGGGATTGGCGCACAGCCCGGAAGTTCACGAGTTGACGATCTTCTGCGCGGCGCTGATGGGAGCGAGTCTCGGCTTCTTGTGGTTCAATGCGCCGCCGGCCGAGGTGTTCATGGGCGACGTCGGAGCATTGGGCATCGGGGGAGCCATCGGAGCCGTTGCGGTAATGATCAAGCAGGAATTTCTGCTGGTGATGATCGGAGGGGTGTTCTTCATCGAAGCGCTGTCGGTGATCATGCAGGTGACGTCGTTCAAACTGTTTCGCAAGAGAATTTTCAGAATGGCGCCGATTCATCATCATTTCGAACTGGGCTATCCGCCGGAAGTCTCGCGCAGGATGGAGCCAAAAATAGTATTTCGATTCTTGATCATCGCAATTCTGTTTGCATTGCTGAGCCTGTCGACGCTCAAGCTTCGATAGTTCTCTTCGAAGAAAGGGACGGGGACGAAAGGAAGAAAAGCACGAGTCTGAATCCGATGTTGTTCGAAGGCAAAAAAGCGCTGGTCGTGGGTCTCGCTCGCAGCGGAAAGGCGGCGGCGCGATTGCTCTCGTCGCGCGGAGCGATCGTTAGCGTGAACGACGCAAAGCCGGAAGATCAGATCGGTTCACAGGCGGATGAATTGCGCGGCCTTGGAATCTCTTTTGTATTCGGCGGACATCCGGCGGAACTGTTCTTAACCGCGAATCTGATCGTGCTCAGCCCCGGCGTTCCAACCGGCCTTGCCGCGCTGCAAGAGGCTCGCAACGCCGGCGTCAAGATCATCAGTGAGGTGGAGCTTGCGGGGCTCATGCTGAAGGGCCGATTGATTGGGATAACCGGTTCGAACGGGAAGACCACAACCACCACGCTCATCGCCGAGATAATGCGAGCCGCGGGAGCGAGAGTGCTCGTAGGCGGAAACATCGGCGCGCCGCTGACCGGGCTGGTTGACGACTCCGGCGATGACACTTGGACCGTGGCTGAGCTGTCGAGTTTTCAACTGGAGACCATCGAAACCCTGCGAGCCAACGTGGCCGTCGTGACCAACATCTCGCCCGATCATCTCGACCGCCACGATTCCTTCGATGACTACGTGAACGCCAAGAAGCGGATATTCATGAACCAGCGGACCGAAGACTGGGCTGTGTTGAACGCGAACGATCCCGTGGTGATCGGCATGTTTTCGGGCCCTTCGCGAAGGGTTCTATTTGATTCAAGCGGAGTGGGCGCCGCGGAGATTTATTTCAAAGACGGTGGTGTTTTCACGACTCTTCTCGGCCGGGATCGGCGCGAAGTAGAGGTAATCGCGAGAGAAGACATACCGCTGCGCGGACTCCACAACGTCGAAAATGTGATGGCCTCGGTTGCGGCTGCCGCGTGCGCCCTCTCGTTGGATCGGGGAGCGCTGCCAGACATGCGAGAAGCGATAAAGAGGTTCGCCGGAGTCGAACATCGCATCGAGTTCGTCGCCGAGATTCAGGGAGTGAAGTACTACAACGACTCAAAGGCGACCAACGTTGACTCGACCATCAAGGCGCTTGAAGCATTCGACGGCGGCGTCGTGTTGATCCTCGGAGGGAAAGACAAGGGGAGCGATTATGGAGTGCTTGCTCCGCTGATTCGCGAGAAGGTCAAACAGATTGTCTTGATCGGAGCCGCAAGCGCGAAGATTGAAACTCAGCTCAAAGGCTGCTGTCTGATAACGAGGGCCGGTTCGATGGCGGAGGCGGTAAGGCAGTCACATCAAGCGGCCACATCGGGAGACACGGTGCTGCTGGCTCCCGCGTGCGCGAGCTTCGATATGTTCGAGAACTACGAGCAGCGCGGAAAGGTTTTCAAGGCGGAGGTCATGAAGTCGAAGTAGCGCGGCTTAAGCCCTTCTTCTTCCGAGGTCTGGGTTGAACGACGCGGAAACCGCGAATGTGAGCGAAGCAAACGGTGCTTCGCGGGGTTGAAAGGCGCGAGGATGGAAGACCGCATAAGAGTCAATACGCCGAAGTGGAAGAGAGACTACGACGCCCGGCAAGCCCGCCTTGTCTCGCTGCGGGCGGCGGCAGCCAGAGAAATGTCCATAGACAAGTTTCTCCTCTTCGTCGTGCTCGCGCTCACGCTGTTTGGGCTCGTCATGGTGTATAGCTCATCGGCGATGCTTGCGCAGAAACGATATGGAGGTCAGTTCCACTTCCTGATCAGGCAATCAGCGTGGGCGCTGATCGGGCTGGCGGGAATGGCCTCCGCCATCCGGATTGACTATCGCCACTACAAGCGGCCCGCCGTCGTTTTGAGCCTTCTAGGTTTGTCGGTTGCAATGCTCGCGGCGGTGCTCTTCTTTCCGGCGGTGAACGGCGCTCACAGATGGTTTCGTTACGGGGCGGCTTCGCTGCAGCCATCCGAGATCGCCAAGCCCGCGCTGGTGCTCGTGCTGGCGTTCTTTCTCGAGCGGCAAGCCGAGAAAATCAAGCAATTCAGGCTCACGTTTCTTCCCGCCGCGCTCGTGGCCGGAGTGATGATGGGGCTCGTCGCGCTCGAACCGGATCTTGGAACCGCTCTGTCGATGGGTCTGATCTTCGGCGTCGTGGTTTTCGTCGCCGGCGTGAGGTTGAGCCATCTGGGCATGCTCTTGCTGCCCGTGATTCCAGGGTTGACCTATATGCTTCTGGTTCCGTGGCGGTTTCAGCGAATAATGGACCTTTTCGATCCCTGGAAAAACCAAACAACGTCGAGCTTTCAAACCGCGCAATCGCTCATCTCGATAGGGAGCGGAGGCTTGACCGGGCTGGGTTTTGCTCAAGGTAAGCAAAAGCTGTTTTATTTGCCGTCGCCGCATACCGATTTTATCTTCGCGGTGATAGGCGAAGAGTTGGGACTCATTGGAGCCGGGCTGATCGTTCTCGCGTTCGGGACCGTCGCATGGCGGGGCTGGAAGGCCGCGCGCACGGCTCCGGATCAATTCGGTCAGTTGCTCGCGATGGGGCTAACGGTTATGATCGCAGCGCAAGCGTTCTTCAATATTAGCGTTGCGCTTTCGCTGTTGCCGGCTAAAGGGATTCCGTTGCCCTTCATAAGCTGCGGAGGCTCATCCCTGGCGATAAATCTGGCCGCGGCGGGCGTGCTGATGAATATCTCGAAGCATTCCAGCGAGTACAGAATTTGAGAGCGTTGATTGCGGCAGGTGGAACCGGCGGGCACATCTACCCGGGCGTCGCGATCGCGCGCGAGATAAAAAGGCGTGAGCCGGCGGCGGAGATACTCTTCGTCGGAACTCCACGCGGGCTCGAATCGAAGATAGTTCCGCGGGAAGGCTTCGATCTCGAGATGATGCAAGTCCGAGCGCTGAAGGGTGTGTCGATCTTTGAACGGATCAAATCGCTTTTGCGGCTGCCGGGCGGTTTCTTGGCCGCGCGCCGGATATTGAAGCGCTTCAGGCCAGGCGTCGTCATCGGCGTAGGCGGATACTCGTCGGGGCCGATTCTGCTTGTCGCCGCGCTGGCCGGCTTGCCTACTCTCATTGTCGAGCCGAACGCCGAGCCCGGCTTTACCAATCGAGTGCTGGCGAGGTTTGTCACCGCGGCTGCGGTCACATTCGAAGAGTCGCTGAAGCACTTTCGCGGGCGTGGACGGGTGACCGGCAATCCGGTTCGAGGCGACTTCGCCGCGCTTCCGCGGAAACAGCGAGGCGACCGGCTTGCGGTTCTGATCTTTGGAGGAAGTCAGGGCGCTCATACGATAAACAACGCGATGGCGTCAGCGCTGGGGCTTCTTGATGACAGGCGGAACTCGCTCGCCTTCGTTCATCAGACGGGCGAGTCGGACTTTGAAATGGTCAAAAGGGCTTATATGGAGGCGGGCTTCGAGGAGGCTGAAGTCTTGAAGTTCATCAACGATATGCCGGCCTACTTCGGCCGCTCGGACGTCTTGATCTGCCGGGCGGGCGCGACCACGGCCGCTGAGGTCGCGGCAAGTGGCAAGGCCGCTATATTCGTTCCCTTCCCTTTCGCGGCCGACGACCATCAGCGAAAGAACGCCGAGATTTTCGAGCGGGCCGGCGCGGCGCGAATGATCCTTCAGGAGGAGTTGACTCCCGAGCGCCTCGCTTCGGCGCTGACAGACTTGATTGACAACCCGGATCGCGTAGCCGAAATGGAAGCCGCAAGCCGCAAGCTCGGTAAGCCCGATGCGGCGCGGCGCGTGGTCGATCTGGCGTACGAGATAGCAGGTTCTAGGTGAAGTGCGGAGTGCGGGGTTCGGAGTGCGGGGTTCGGAGTGCGGAGTTCGGAGTTCGGAGTTCGGAGTTCGGAGTGGGGAGTGGGGAGTGGGGAGTGGGGAATGCCGATATTTGTGACGCTCTTCGGAGAGAAAAGCGAACGGAATTTTCGTTTCGACTCATGAGTGACTAACCATGTTGTTTAGAGGAATCAGACATATTCATTTTGTTGGGATCGGCGGTATCGGCATGAGCGGCATCGCCGAAGTATTGCTGTCTCTTGGGCAAAACTTCGAAGTCAGCGGATCGGACAACAAGCGGTCCGAGATAACCGGCCGGCTCGAGCTAATGGGCGCGCAGGTGTTCGAAGGCCACGATAGCGATCACATAGCCGGCGCCGACGTCGTCGTGATCTCATCCGCGATTCGCGACGACAACCCGGAAGTCGTCGCGGCGAGACAGCGCCAGGCGCCCGTGATCCCACGCGCCGAAATGCTGGCCGAGCTAATGAGGCTTTACCGCAACGGGATTGCCGTTGCGGGCACGCACGGAAAGACTACGACGACTTCGATGATCGCTCACTTGATGACCGGCGCTCATCTCGACCCGACCGTGGTCGTGGGCGGCCGAGTGGCGTCGCTTGGCTCGAACGCCCGGCTCGGCCGCGGTGAGTACATCGTGGTTGAAGCCGACGAGTCGGACGGCTCGTTGCTGTTGCTTACGCCGACGATCGCGGTGCTGACGAACATCGATCGCGATCACCTCGATCATTTTTCAGGTGGAATAGAGGAGATCAAGAGTTGCTTCGCCCAGTTCGTCAACCGGGTTCCATTCTATGGAACAATCGTGCTCTGTCTGGACGATCAAAACGTTCAGGCGATAATCCCTCTCATCACACGGCGAATCGTCAGCTACGGAATGGCCGCGCAAGCCGATGTTTCCGCGCAGCAGATCGAGTTCGACCGGGCATTCGGATCCGAGTTTACTGTGCGCGGGTTCGGAAGCGAGCTTGGCAGAATGAAGCTGGCCGTACCGGGACTTCATAACGTGTACAACTCGCTTGCGGCAGTTGCGGTTGGGCTCGACCTGGGGCTGAAATTCGAGCAAATCGCGGAAGTGATGAGCGAGTTTCGCGGCGCCGACCGGAGATTCCAGATAAGAGGCGAAAAGCGCGGCGTAATCGTGATCGATGACTATGGCCACCACCCGACCGAGATTCAAGCGACCCTGTCGGCCGCGCGGGCCGCGGGCCGACGCACCCTGGTCTTGTTCCAGCCGCATCGGTTCACTCGCACTCGCGATCTAATGGAGGAGTTCGCAAGATCGTTCTACGACGCGGACGTGTTGTTGATAACGGACATCTATCCGGCGAGCGAAAGCCCGATCGAAGGAATCACAAGCGCCGCGCTCGCCGAGAAAGTGGAGCGGTTCGGCCACAGGCACGTCGAGTATATAGGCGATGTTTCCAGCGCCGCGCGCCGGAT
>JAHFUG010000374.1 GCA_023265195.1 Blastocatellia bacterium
CTCGTCATTCGCCACCGCCATCAAGCTAAGCAACACGCCGTATGCAAGCTGTTTCGCATCTTCGCCGTCACAATGAGCGACCATCAAGCGCTCAGGAGACTCGTTGATAATAACGTAACCCGCGGCCGAGCCTCGAACGATAATGCGAAAGAGCCTGTAGCGCACGAACGAGAGCCTCGTGTCGTAGCGCCACTTCAAGTAGTCGAGCGGCGGCGCGAAGCGAAAAGAAAAAGGAGACTCTCTCGGCAGCAAATCTTCGGAATAATTCTGCTCTTCTCGAACCGCTATTTCCTCGAGAATGGCGGCCTCGATTCGTGATCTCTGCTTTGAAATGTTCTGCCGGAGAGAACGTTGAAGAAGCCACTTCGCTCCAATCCTGAGCCATGACTCTTCTCTGCTCGACGGATACGGCCGATTCAAGTAATACGTCTTGACGCCGGTGAAGAAAACGCCGGGCTGTCTTCGGAGAATTGCGTGTGTATCGGCGCTGCCTCCAAAAACCATACCCCCGGCGCAAGACTTGATCCACTTCATGAAGAGGTAGCCCCCAACGCCGGGCTGCAAAGAATGGTAGTTACTTCCAAACGCAAGCATGAGATTCCGAGAGCCGAGTTCGAATCTCATCTTGTCGACGCCGATAGTTCCCAGGATGTTGTCATCAGAGTCAACAACCAGGTGAAGCCTGCACCAATCGCTCGTGGCGTAGTAGTAGTCAACAAAAGGCCGATGCCGCAGGCTGAAGCCGCCTTCCATCCGCTCAGCCGCGCGCAGAAGCTGAGCGAAATATTCCGGGGTGTATTCGATCAATCTCATGTGCGGAGTTCCCCGGTGATTATCACACAAGACAGCCAAGCCTGGAGAACGGCCGCCATCAGATCGTCAGAGGCTGAGTTCCAACCGCGCGCGCAAGGATAGTCCGATGGGTTGCGTCTCGATACATACCCGCCTTGCTTACACTACGGACGTGAGTGTTGAAACGACGGATAGATGGAAGTCATCCGCTGTTTGCGTGAGTTCATAGCCCATGATTAATCGCCGGTTCTCCGCGTAATGCCGCAGTTTCCTTTCGACGAGTTCGTTCACGAAACCCTTGAATTCAGCAAAATCGCGCGATTCCCCAAGAATGGCCGTGCGAATCATCAATCGAAGCCGCTTGATCGCCGACCCGCCGCACAGCGCCATCCTGACGAGGCGGGCGATGGCCGCATTTCTTTCCTTCTCAGGCAGCATCGAGATGTTCCACGCTTCGACCCCTACAGCGACCAGTCGTTCGACCCCTTCATCGGTGTCGGCAACCTCTCGATAGGGCTCAATGAAGTCCACAATGACCTTAGACATCTTGTGTTCATCCCCTGGCCAAGAGATGTTCTCATCTCGGGCGGTCCACCGGCCATATCGGCGCTTCTTTGGCTTCTTTCCTGGTCGTTTGGTTCGGGGCATGGCTTACTTTTACCACAAAGCGTGCTCGCCGGCATTCGCGCGGCATGGATGGCGCTCCAACGCCCTGCATCATCGGGCCGCATGGTTCGCGACTACGGCGCGCGCGGCGAGTTAGGCTGTCCAGTCGAGCAATCAGGAATCTGACGTCAATATGCCAGGAGCCTCCTCGCGGCGCCGGCGATCTTGTCGACGGAAGGCAGCATAGCCATCTCCAGCGGCGGGCTGAATGGAACCGGCACATCGAGCGAAGCCACACGTAGAACCGGCGCGTCAAGGTAATCGAAGCACTCGTGCGCGATCAACGCGGCCACCTCCGCGCCAAAGCCGGCCGTGAGATTCGCTTCATGAGCCACCAGCGCGCGGCTGGTCTTCTTTACGCTCTCGAGGATAGTCTCGCGGTCCAGTGGAACCAGTGAGCGCAGGTCAACAACTTCCACCGACGCGCCTTCCTTTTCAAGCAGGCGCGCAACCTCGACGCATAGGTGCACGGTAGCGCCATAGCTTATTATCGATAAATCGCTCCCGATGGTTCGCAGCGCGGCCACTCCTAGCGGGGTGACGTGCTCTCCGTCCGGCACTTCCTCACGATAGTGGCGGTACAAGAATTTATTCTCGAGATAAATCACGGGATTATTGTCGCGAATGGCCGCGGTCAAAAGACCCTTGGCGTCCCTGGCCGTGGAAGGAAGAACCACTTTCAGTCCCGGTGTGTGAGCGAACCATGCTTCCGGGTTCTGCGAGTGAAACGGGCCGGCGTGCACCCCGCCTCCCGTGGGTCCCCGCAGAACGATAGGCATCTGAATGCCCCACCTGTAATAACACTTCGCTGCATAGTTGACTATCTGATCGAAGGCGCACGAGATGAAATCGATGAATTGGAATTCGACCACCGGTCTGAATCCAACCGTCGCGGCGGCGCACGCGGCGCCGACGAAACCCGATTCCGCGATGGGAGTGTCGATGACGCGGCCTTCGCCGAATTCATCGAGAAACCCTTGAGTGATCTTGAACGCCCCGCCGAACACCGCTATGTCCTCCCCAATGAGGAACACGTTTGGGTCGCGGCGCATCTCGAGCTTGAGCGCGTCGCTGATCGCTTGAAGGTAAGTTAGCCGCGCCATTCTAGAAATGCCCTCCAGTTGATTTGTCGTGCGAAGCCGTCAGTCCGGGTATCGAGGGCGTCTCTATCGGTTCGTACCGGTTCAGTCGATCTTCCGGTTTTGGATCATGCGGCGATGGCGCAAAGAGCCGTTCCGTAACCGATTCGGGTTTCGGCATCGGCTGAGCCTCGGCGTACTGAATAGCCGAATCAACACGCGCCGCTATGCCGTCTTCAATCGCGGCTATCTCTTCCGGCTTGAAGCGCGCGCGCTTAAGCAGCCATTCGCGATACATCTTGATGGGATCGCGATCCGCCCAGAATTCTCTCAGCTCCGGAGCGACGTAGGCCATATCGTCGTGTTCGCCGTGGCCACGCTGACGGAAAGTCTTGAACTCGATCAGCGCCGGGCCCTTGCCGCCGCGCGCATGCTCAATTCCCCGGCGGGCCGCCTCCATAACCAGAAACAGGTCATTGCCGAAATGGGTTTCAGCATAGATGTTGAATGCGGGCGCCCGGTCCGCGACGTTCTCGACCGGCATCTGTTTCGCCAGCGAAGTCGAGTAGGCGAACTGATTCACTTCGCAGATTATTACCAGAGGGAGTTTGTGAATCGACGCGAAATTCAGCCCCTCGTAAAAGTCACCGGGGCTGGTCGCGCCATCACCGGTGAAGGCAAGCATTACGTTCGGCTGCTTTCGCAATTTGAACGCCAGCGCATAGCCGGCTCCGCTGGGAATCCACGAGGCCATCGAGCCGTTATGGTAGGGCGGATTTCCAAGGTTCTTGATGTCCGCGAGAAACAAGCCGAGTTCCCGGCCGTGCGAAGGAGGAATATCCTTGCCCATCCACCGGGCCATTACGTCTCGCGGCTCCACGCCCTTATAGAAGTAGGCCGATAAGTTTCTCGCAACGGTGGTGAAGAAATCGCCTTGCTTCAGTACGCTTACCGAACCGACTGAAGTCGCCTCCTGACCCATTCCAAGATAAACCGCGCCGTTTATCTTGCCCTGCCGGTAAAGCGAGGCGAGCTTCTCCTCAAAGGTCCTGGCTAATTTCATCGCCTCGTAAAAGCGGCGCAGTTGGTCCTTGTCGTAAGGTAAGTCGCGCGGATCAGCCTGCAATTCCGCGGGATAGTCCGGCAGATTGACTCTTGGTTTGGTCTGACTCATCGACCAGTGTCTCCCGCGTCGAGCAATAGCGCCGACGCGCAACGTCTAACTGGAACCCCAAAACAGACTCGAATGGGGAGCCCGATGAAACTTTAAGGGCATGGGTTGGGTCGGGCTCGGGAATTATCCACCGGCGAAGCGTGAATTGGCCAGCCTTTTTTTTGAACTATAGACAGTCCCCATTCCCGGTACGCATACGAAGCTGCGCGATTATTTTTCTACGGGAGAGTCAGCCACGGCTGCAGCGGAGTCCTTGTTATTCCAGGGTGGCGCGACTAGCCGCCGCCGGGTGTCCGAGCTCATCGCGACGCCCTGCACATCGCGCGGTAATCGGTCCCACAATTTGCAAGTAACCTCTTTATGCATCTGGTCCAGTCCCTCGCAGTAGTTTGTGAACTCGCACCTTCGCACCTCGGCCCCGCGTCCGAGGCTCGTCTTGAGGAACCAGTCGGGATCGGCGAGTGACTGCCTGGCGGACCCAATAATGTCGGCCTCGCCTTTCTCCAGTATGCTTTCAGCTTGCTCAAAGGTGGAGATTCCTCCGGATGCGACGACAGGCTGCGAAAAGCCCGCAAGGTTGATCTCGCGCCTGATAGCGGCGGCCAGCGGAACGTTGCGACCGAATGGGCCGCGCGCATCCGACCACACCGTAGGCATACATTCATATCCGCTCCGGCCCGTGTACGGGTAAACCGCATGGCCGACTTTCGGCTGGCTCGCGTCTTCGAACTTCCCGCCCTTTGATATTGAGAGGTAGTCAAAACCGGCCCGAGCGAATTCAACGCCGAAGTACATCGCGTCCTCAATCCTGGAGCCGCCCTCGATTACCTCGTCGCCAAGAAATCTCACTCCAACGACATAATCGCCGCCAACCTTTTCGCGCACCGCACGATAAACTTCGAGTGGCAGTCTAACCCTGTTCTCTCGCGGCCCTCCGTAGCCATCCGCTCTATCGTTGAGCGCGCTGAGGAAACCCGCCATCGTATACGCGTGAGCGTAGTGCAACTCGACGCCGTCGAAACCGGCCTCGCGCGCCCGGGCCGCCGCAGATGCAAATACGCCGGGCAAGACGTTCGGCAAATCGCGAACGTGAGCGAGGTCGACGTCGGTTACCCTTTCTCGATAACCGAAGCGGAGCGATTCGATCTCACGCTCATCGAGCAGGCTATCCAGCAACGAATCCGGCGCAGCTCTTAAGAATTCTCGTACCGAACCGTCAGCGGCGCTCAACCATGTTTCGTCGCCGGTCGCCTCTTTCAGCCGTTCCCTGTGACTTTGGCCGACGACAAAGAAGCAATCGAAGTACTTGTCTTTTTCAGGGCGCCGCTTCACCGCCAGGAAGTCTATGATCTGGATAAAGACGCGGGTGCGCCCGCCGCTTTCACGGCGAACAGTGGATGCGAGTTCTCGCAGGCCTGGTATGAATCTATCGTGACCGATGCGGAGTAAGGGGCCGCTTGGAACGTCGCGGATGCCTGTGGCTTCGACCACGATGACGCCCGGCCGGCCTGCCGCGAACCGGCCGTACCATTCGAGGATGTTCTTCGTGACAAGCCCATCGCCGGTCGCGCGCCAGGGCACCATTGCTGGAACCCAGGTCCTATTCTCGATCGTGAGCCGGCCGATTTCGATCGGGCTGAACAGAATCGACCTCGCTGCGTGCTCAGCCGTCGGCCAGCGAGTTTCGAGAATTCGGTGCCGGATGGGGTCTTTCATTCGCCACATGCTATTGAGTCAATAGAATGATTGATGAATGGGGAATTGATGAGCGGGGAATTGATGAATGATGATTGCAGATTGATGAACGATGATTGCGGATTGCGGATTGCGGATTGCACCTAGGTGCTACAATCATCAATCATCAATCATCAATTCCCCATTCATCAATTCCCCATTCGAAGGCTCTTGATGATTGATTGAAACGTCGGTTCGTAGGTTTTGAATTCCCTCTCAGGCGCGATTAGCAGCATGTAGATCACGCCGTTGCCGCTGGGTCTGGCGATGACCCACACCCGTTCGGCATGACCCGCGTTGTTGCGGCCCGTCATAAAAGTCGCCTTCGCTTCCGCGCCCGCAAGGTAACCGCCGTAGCGCGCGCCTTGTTCCTCTCGAAGGTATTCATTCGCCTCCGACAACTGCTCCAGGATCAAAGCCAGAGCCCGGTCGAGCGAAAGCCGGCTTCGGCCTCGGCTCTGTGGATCAAAGAAGCTGACAATTGCGCCTCTGCTGACGTCGTTCCCCTCGATGGCCCATTCAGGCGCGAGGGTAACGCTGGCCCCCGTCTGCGGATACGCCCTCCAGTTGACGGGGTAGTCCACTTGAAAAAGACCGTTCGTCGAGCGATATGTGTCAAAGTCTCGAGCAGGAAGATCGCCCGCCCTCGAGTCGCCTCTGGAACGGTTCCTGGATCCGCCGCCTGAGTCGCCGCGGGGCGAGCTTCCGGCGCCGCCGCTTCTATAGTCGGCGCCGGGAGCGGACGACAGAGACCTCAGCCGGTTCCTCGCCTGAATGTAGAGTTGAGGACTGTTCCCGCCGCCGCGAGGAGTCTGGAGCATTGACATCTCTTTCTCGATTCTCTGCATGCGATTCTCGGGATTGGGATGATCGGACAAGAATTGAGGCGTTCCGCGGCCCGACCCAAGCCTCTCCAGCCGCTGAAAAATCGTTATCATTCCGCGCGGGTCATAACCGGCCTTGGACATTGTCTGCACGCCGACAATGTCCGCTTGCTTTTCATCGTCCCGGCTGAATTTAAGGAAGGCGACCGAGAGTCCTATCGATCCAAGCTGGCCGATAGCGCCTGCCGCGCCGCCCGCGTTTCCGAGCATCGCGAGCGGATAACGCGCCAGAAGCGATCTCGATAATTGATGCGTTCCGTGCCTCAGCGTTACGTGCGCCATTTCGTGTCCGACTACGCCGGCCACTTCGCTCTCGTCGTCAGTCATCTCGATCAGGCCTCGGTTTATGTACACGAATCCACCGGGCAGAGCGAACGCGTTCACATCTTTCGTATTGACGACCCTGAACCGCCACGGGAGATTGGGCATAGTGGTTCTTGAAGACAATCGGCGGCCAAGATCGTTGACCCACTCCTGAACTACCGGATCGTTAACGATGCGGTACTGTCTTTCGACTTCGCTTGCGGCCTGGCGGCCCAATTGTATGTCCTGGTTAATCGAGAAAAAGTTCATTCCGGGCTTGACCTGCGTCTGCCCGCCTTCCATTTCGGCGTCGGCATTCAACGGGAAATAAGAAGAAAGCATCGCAAGAACGATCAGGCTTATCGTGAGCGCCGTAGTTTTTCTCATTCCTCACCTCCGATACATCACTAGACCTTTCCGATTATCAATACCGGTTTGGACTAAACTCTAGGGTCTATGGTTCGAGTCTAACACTGGGAATCGCAGGGGAGGTAGGGCTAAAGCTTCAACGCGTTGATTGAATATCATGACCGCGGGTTCCAGAGAGTTACAATGATTCAATATGCCGCTGCGATAAGAACAGCGACCCGATTGTCGGACTGCCTCGAAAGGAAGAATCTACCAGCGTTTTTTCTTCGGGTCGCTGTCTGTGCGTTAGATACATCCGACCCCCGCTCCGCGTTGCCCGGCCTCGTTGATATCTCGGGTGCGGAGTTCGGAGTTCGGGGTTCGGAGTTCGGAGTGCGGAAGTTCGGAGTTCGGAGTTCGGGGTTCGGAGTTCGGAGTGCGGAAGTTCGGAGTGCGGAATGCCGGATCACGCGGCGGTAGTCGAAGCATAGAATGTCATTTGCGGACTGCTTTGCCGCCGCGCTGGCGAAACAGAACAAGACCCATCTCGTAACGTTGAAAAGCAACTCAAAGAAGCTGAGCAGGAGGCGCAATTTCTCTGGTTCTGACTGGCGAAGACAC
>JAHFUG010000375.1 GCA_023265195.1 Blastocatellia bacterium
ACTCTTCAGGCGTGCTGCTTGCGATGAAGATGGCCGAACTGGCCGCCGATGCGATCCACGACGCTTTCAAGAACGATGATTTTTCCGGCGAGCGGCTAGGACGCTTTCAGCCGAAGCTCGATAAGGGCATCGAATCGATGCGCAAGCTGGTTTACGCTTTCTACAGCGACGGATTCAGCTTCGCGCAATTTCTTCAGAAGTACCCCGAGCAACGGGTGAATATTATCAACCTGCTGATGGGAGACGTCTTCAAGGAAGGCGTCGACACTGCGTACGAACCTATGTCTGAATTCGCCGTGATCCCGCTCCCACTTTACGAACAGGCGCCTCCAGTCGACGCCGGCGTTGCTTCGAACGGAGACGGCCAAGCGAGTCTTTCGGCTAAGTACATGTATTACGACGACGTAACCGCGCAGGTCGAGTCAAGAGAGCCGTGACTGCTTTATGTTGATGGCGCGCCCCGGCTTGTGGCCTTTCTCTCGCGAGGCCCAAGCTGCGGCTCGTCACTCGCGCGCGCCGCAAACGGATTGATTCAAGAAGCCCTCAAATCAGGGCGAGTTCGGATTGACACGAGCAAATCGCTATACCTAACGACAGACATAACGCGGGCGTCTATGCCCGCCGCTCCTCGCATCGCAGCGTCCACCAGGATTTCACTTCTTCACCAACACCCGGCATTAAGAGACTTGGCGGCTTTACCAAGAAAGTGATTCCGGCCTAGTCCAATTAGCGGCGCACACGGCCGGCTCCAGCAGCCGCTGCCCTGGCCGGCGGTGGGGATGGCTGTTCGCGCGTGCGGCGGCGGCGGGCCCCGGTCATATGGCCGTTTTGATAATAGCCCTCGACGCGTTTCGACAATGTGTTTCTATGAATTCTCAGCTCTTCGGCCGCCTTGGATAAGTTCCCATTCGTTCGATTCAGCACGCACATGATGAACTGCTTTTCAAACTCCTTTACCGCATCTTCAAACATTATTCCGCGATCCACCATTTCTATGACGAGGGCTTCCAGCCTGCTTTTCATCTCGTATGCTCCTCCTGCACCCGCGTTAGCCGGGCTTGTCACCTTGCGCTAATATCATTCCAGAAATTTTGAACCGTCTGATACCCAGTATAGAACCGGTCCTTGAACTCTCGCGATGTCAAATATGCAATTGCTCTCGTTCCCTCGATCAGCACCGGCGCCAGCCGTGCTTGCTGGACCGCCCCGATCCTGACGGGAAATGCGATGAGGGCCATGTAAACGGCCGAGCAGATTAACCATCCTCTGACCAATCCAAACGCCGCCCCGATTGCGTGGTCGGCCCAGCCCAGCCTGATCCGCTTCAAACCTCGGCGCAAAACGCGAGACAGAAACGCCCCAGCCAGCAGGGCGGCGAGAAATATTGCGATGAAGCCAAGTAAGTGGGCTGCTTGGGGGCTCGCCACGAAAGCACCCAGCACGACCGCCGGATACTCATAAAAATACGCGGCGAAGAGCAGCCCACCAATCACGGCCGTCAGTGATATCGCGCCTCTGATAATTCCCTTTAAGGCGCCTATCACTACCGAAGCGACCACTGTAGTAATAACGAAGTAATCAAGGAGAGTCATAGAGGCCCATATTGTGGATTGAGGATTGGAGGTTCGAAATTGTTATCCCGCGTTCCCCATTCCGCAATTCGCAATAGGCGCTTCCATATCTCCGCCCGTCAAAAGCCTGTAAGCCTCGAGATACTTTTCACTCGTCCGTTCAATCACGTTTCGTGGAAGCTCGGGTCCCGGTGGCGACTTGTCCCACTCGAGCGTCTCCAGATAATCGCGAACGTACTGCTTGTCGAACGACTGTTGCGGCCGGCCCGCCTGATAGAGTTCCCAGGGCCAGAAACGAGACGAATCGGGCGTCAGCACTTCATCGATGAGGATTATCTCTCCATTCTTCAGTCCGAACTCGAACTTGGTGTCCGCTATTATGATCCCTCTTTCAATGGCGTAGCCGGCGGCCTTCGAGTAAATCGCAAGAGTCAACTCCTTCAGCCGCCCCATTGCTTCATGACCGATGCGGTTCGCGACTTCGTTTTCGCTGATGTTTATATCGTGCCCGGTCTCCTCTTTCGTAGACGGAGTGAATATCGGCTCGGCAAGCTTGTCGGATTCTCTTAGCCCGGCCGGGAGCTTGATCCCGCAAACTTCGCCGGTCTTGCCGTACTCTTTCCACCCTGACCCGGAGATGTATCCCCGAGCCACGCATTCGATCGGAAAGACGTCCGCCTTGACGACCAGCATCGAGCGGCCTTCGATCTGATCCTGGAACTGCTTGAGATGCTCGGGGTATTCCTCTACGCGAGCCGTGATCAGATGATTCTTCACGACGTCTTTGAGCAGATCGAACCAGAACAGCGATAGCGCGGTTAAAACGAAGCCTTTGTTAGGTATCGGGTTCGGAAGCACCACGTCGAAAGCGGAAATGCGATCGGTGGCGATTATCAGCAGGTTATCGCCGACATCGTATACATCCCGGACCTTTCCCCGCCTTCGCAAGTCCAAGCCAGGAATATCTGTTCGGAGTATTGAGTTGCCCACTCTTCCTCTGGCGGCCTCGCCTGAAAAAAACGGCTTGAAAGAAACTAACGACACGACATGAACGCAACTGACACGACTAACCAGTTGTTGTCAATTCAGGAACTCGTGAACTACTGAAAAAACTTGCTACAGAACAACAGATGATTGAATGGCAGACCGCATTATCGGCGTCACTGCTTTCTATGTCAAGAGGTGAGCGCCGAAAAACCGCATGACGGAAAAGATTTTTTTTTATTCCCACACAACCGATAAATATGAGGCGCTTTCTGCGTGAATTTGTGACACCGAAACCCATCCGGTCTGCTCTGGAAGCCAATTTCGCGGCGTGCTACACGTCGCGCGATTTTGGAGTGGCCTCGCTGCCGCCGTGGTGATTCGGGCCACTGACCGGGGCGAGAAGGGACGGCCGGCGGTAACGGCGCATCCTGACCGCGGAACACACAAGAGCGGACCTAATCCAACTTCGCGCTTCGCCGACGCTAAGTGAAAGAGTCAATCCCCTTCTCCGTTGAAACATCCTCCGTTAGATTTGCTTACCACTTTTAAAAGTCGTTGCCCGTATTCCAGGGCGAGACTATAATTCGGTTCTCTTCTTTGCAATTTGGTCTGAGAGACTTCAAGTGATGCTTAGGGGCCGCGGCGCCGCTTAACAAATGGATTTCCAACTGGTTTCTTCATACAGTCCTCAAGGCGACCAGCCTCAAGCCATTGAATCGCTGGTGCGTGGAATCGGCGACGGCGTCAAGCATCAAGTTTTGCTTGGAGTCACCGGCAGCGGTAAGACGTTCACGCTGGCCGCGATGATCGATCGAGTTCGCCGGCCAGTCATTGTCATGGCGCACAACAAAACCCTGGCCGCCCAGTTGTATCAGGAGTTCAAATCGTTCTTCCCTCACAACGCGACTGAGTATTTCGTCAGCTACTACGACTACTACCAACCCGAGGCTTACATCCCCTCGACCGACACCTACGTTGAAAAAGAATCGACCACCAACGACGAAATAGACCGGCTGCGGCTCTCCGCGACTCGAACCCTTTTCGAGCGCCGCGACTGTATTATCGTCGCCAGCGTCTCGTGCATATACGGGCTCGGCGATCCCGATGCGTATTACGGCATGGTCAGGTTCGTGGAAGCCGGCCAACAGCTCTCGCGCACCGCTTTTCTTCGCTCTCTCGTCGAGATTCAATATCAGCGGAACGACTTGTCCTTCGAACGCGGGACGTTCCGCGCGCGAGGCGACGTCGTCGAGATTTATCCGGTCTACCAGGACCGGGCCATTCGAATCGAGTTCTGGGGCGACGAAATTCAGGCGATTTCAACAGTGGACCCGTTGCTCGGCGAGGTGCTTGAAACACACGAACGTTTGCCTATCTATCCAAAGTCTCACTACGTAATGCCTCCAAACGTGTTGAAGCGGGCGATCACCACGATCAAGGCCGAGCTTGACGAATGGGAGCCTCAGTTGATTTCGCAGGGCAAGCTTGTCGAAGCGCAGCGTCTTCGGCAACGCACGATTTATGACATCGAGATGCTTCGCGAGCTTGGCTACTGCAATGGAATCGAAAACTATTCGCGGCATCTCACCGGCAGATTGCCCGGCCAGCCCCCGCCTACTTTGCTGGATTACCTGCCACGCGACGCGGTCGTCATAGTCGATGAGAGCCATCAGACCGTGCCTCAGTTTCGAGGCATGTACGCGGGCGATCAGTCTCGCAAGCGAACGCTTGTCGAATACGGGTTCAGGCTTCCTTCCGCGATGGACAACCGTCCGCTCAATTTCGAAGAGTGGGAGCAGCGCGTCGGCCAGGTAGTGTTTGTCTCCGCCACTCCCGGCCCTTATGAACTCACCTGCGCGGGGGGCGAGGTAATAGAACAGGTCATCCGCCCGACGGGTCTCATCGATCCCGTTGTGGACGTCCGGCCGGTTCGCGGCCAGATAGACGACCTGCTCAACGAAATCCGCATTCGCGCCGCCGGCAACGAACGCGTACTGGTGACGACTCTGACAAAGAAGATGGCTGAAGACTTGACCGAGTATTACGCGGAGATCGGCGTCAAGGTCCGTTATCTTCACTCGGAGGTATTGACGCTCGAACGAATCAAGATTCTTCGCGATTTGCGCCGTGGCGAGTTCGACGTCCTTGTCGGAATAAACCTGCTTCGAGAGGGACTCGATCTTCCGGAAGTTTCTTTGGTCGCCATCCTCGATGCGGACAAGGAAGGTTTTCTTCGTTCGGAGATATCCTTGATTCAAACCATAGGCCGCGCGGCCCGCAACATTAACGGGATGGCGATTCTCTACGCGGACAAGATAACCGATTCAATGCGCCGGGCGCTCGGCGAAACGAATCGGCGGCGCGAAAAACAAGCAGCGTACAACAAAGAGCACGGCATTACGCCGCGGAGCGTGGTCAAGTCTATCGATTCGACTCTGGTTTCAATCGTCGAAGCGGACTACTTCAAGATCCCGCTCGAGCTGGAGGATATGAAGGACTACTCGCCCGCGATGATAGGAGCGACGATCAAACAGCTCGAGTTCGAGATGCGCGAGTCGGCCGCGCGATACGAGTTCGAACACGCCGCGGAGCTGCGAGACAAAATAAAGCACTTGAAGGAGAGGGAACTCGAGGTTCAGGACGGCTAGCCTCGCTTTTCGATGTACCGCGGACTTCAGTCTGTCCAGAGCTTGGCCACAGTCTCGGGCAGAGCAAAATCAATTTCGACGTTCGATCTCAAACAATTCACAGGTCGGGAAGAGAGATTGATCCCCGCTCCTCCGCTTACGACTCACTCAAAACTGGCCGCAAGGAAACCACGGGCTCGCTTTCGCTATCCAGTTCTGAGCTAATCCGTCTCATCGTCATCTCCACTAACGTCTATGTCGGGGCGCTCAGTCGAGGACGAGAAGGCGTGTTTAGATTCGTGGACGTTTCCGGCTAACGTCTCACCGGCATTCCCGACCAATGCGTCGGTGGCGCGGGCAATTAGAGATTGGGCGGCGGAAAGGACCTGAGGCGATCCAAGAACCTTCTTAACAAGTGCTATGAACTCTTGATCGGTATCTGCTCTGTTCTCGGCATCTGATGTCTTTAGGGCTCCCGAGTCCTCGAAAATGGCCTTCCGGCAGAGTCGAAAAATCTCTGCTTCGACAATAGCCGGATACGGTTGATCCTTGGCGTGTACTACCCTCAAGATGCGATGGCGGTAGTTGCTTAGGGCGGGCACAACTATGTCCAGGGTTAGAGCGTCTGTCCTATTCTTATGATCCGTCGCGATGTCTTTCTTCGTAACCTCGGCCAGGAGCACTCCTCCTGTTTGCGTCGCAAGCGCTTCCGCCTGACCTCTGAGAATAGCCAACGGGGATAATATTTTTGGCCGAATTACGCGCGGCCAGAAACTTTGTACGTTGGTTGCCATACTCATACCCCTTCATATATCAAGTCGAAAAAGAATGGGCAAGTGATCCGAGATATGTTTCTTATCAGGAGCACCGTCCGGCCCAACCAAAGTATGATTGCCGTCGTGATCCAAAATATGCAAGGCGCCGAGGCTATTAATAAGCATTGGCCGCAGGAGGACCTGGTCGAGCATTCCCCAATAGGGATTGTGCAGCACGGAAGCTCTCCAATAATAGCTGCCGGACGGGCCCGGTGTACGATCGCCAAAGAGTCCCCACATCGGATTGTAAAAACGCCGGCGCGGCTGCCGTCTGTGCAATCGGTCCGGCAGTCCCGCCAGATCTTTTGTCATTAGACCGTGAAAGCTGGTTACGCTCGTCATTCCGGCGTCATACGGGTGCATATTGAAATCACCCACAACGACTGTGCTCCTGTGATTGTGTCTATCTTCGACGTCGTTGAGTTCTTCGACTACCTCGCGAGCAATCGAAGCTTGATCCGTGTCCTTGGCTCCCCCCGACTTGGATGGAAGGTGAACCCCTGCAAGCAGAACTTCGGTGGACCTCAACTTGGATGTCGCGATTGACCATACAGCCATCTCTCGATTGAGGCTACTGAATCGATGAATGAACTCTTTTTGTCCAAGCCGAGTCAGCGCCCTCACCTTTGCCTTCACATTTGCCTCTTCCCGATAGGTTCCGACGCCAGCGGAATCAAGCGCCCTTAAGGCTGGTTTCACGTTCTTCGGACATTCGGCGAGGATGAACACATCAACGCCATAGGTCCGCAGTAGACACTCTAAATGATGCTCTAGGGGAGCCTAGGCCGCAAAGAAGTTCACAGATGAGTCAAGTTTTTTCGCGCCGGAACTCGGCGGTATGAGGTCGCTCGCTACCTATAGCTATCGGAACAGTGCCCGTTTTGACCGCTCGACTCCTTGTGCGAATTCGCGATTCTCATTCGGTCCTTCCGGCGAAGACCCCTGCCATCCATGTTGAAGTTGCGAGCGGGTACGAATGTGCTTGTGCGAGCAGAACGGACTGAAGCGGAACTCCTCTTTCCAAGAAACATTCACGGGGCCGTCCGTCTCCGCTCACAATAGTCCGGCAGACTGCTTGGAGACGGACGCCCCGTGAAACCTGCTGGCATCCTATTATTGATCCGGAATTTCGAGAACCATTATGGGATGAACCGGACTGCGGCAGGGACAAACTGGCCGAAGGGGGCCTTTGATGACATGCCTTCAAATTTATTGGCCGAGCGAAATGGAGCCGTTGATAACCTAGGAAGGCTTAATCGAACTAAATTGCGGTTCATCGTTTCGTCTCTTCTTTCTCCAGACTCTGGAGCCAAATGTACACCCTCACCATTCGTGTATTGAAGACATATTCTCCGCGTACATCGCCTCCCCGACTTACGTTGAGCTGCTTCTAATCCGTGTTGCTTGCGTCCAATGGAACGGCGATCAGCATAGGTTTCGCTTGTTGTCGCATCTCCGTAGTACGGACCTGTCTGTAGATACGAGCGATGACCACCGCTGCTTCTTCCGTTAGGGGTCGCAGCTCCGTTAGGAGCGGCCCATCCTCTGCCGCAAGGGTTGCTCCTAACGGAGCTAAGAGAGACTCAC
>JAHFUG010000005.1:0-21389 GCA_023265195.1 Blastocatellia bacterium
GCTGCCACGGCCGCATCCCGCTCTGTATGGTCGCGCCATATCCAGAGACCGCCTCAGCAGCTTGCTCGTGAAGCTTGGCTATTATGCATCGAAGCAGACCGCGCGACGCGCGGTTAGAAACTTGGTGTCAAAGGAGCGGGCGGTACTCGTTGAACGTTGGCGTAGTCGAAAGCTTGGGCGTTATCATATGTGGGCCATTTTTAGTTCAACTCCAGGTTCGGGAGGTCCCTTTCACGAAATGCCGGATTCCGCCGACGAAATACGTGGACTGTTGGGATTGGATCGAAGCGAGCGAGGACAGCCGCTTGTCTTGATGGAATATAGCCTGCCCGAAGAGGCGCCGCCGCATTTTCCCACCGTTGCGGATGCTTACTCCGGAGTTGGCTGGTCTTACTTCTTTCGTCCCGCCCCAAGCGAGATTCCCCATGGCTTGACCATGCCGTGGCCAGAATACGAAACTCATGAATTGGGGCCGCGTCCAGAAGCCGTGCATGCGGTGATTCGAGGCGATCGCTTGAGTTCTTCCCTTAAGGAGGTCTTATGAGCAGGCCTCAGGTAAACAAACTGGGAGACATAAGTATCGAGTCAGTCGATGAGCTTTCGCGCGAGGATTTGCGGGATTGGGTGCGCGAAAGGCTGCACGGCCAGGACGCGGGGACACCGGTGGATCGCGACGGGATGCCACACTATTTGCTGACTCTGATTTATCCAAGGCTTAATCGTTCAGTTCGCGAAGACCTCCAAAACATTGTAATTGAGTTCGTCGCTTCACTCGCACGGGCCGGCCCGTCTGATTGGAGTGGGGAGGCTGGGGACGAGTTGCTGATGCTGGTTGAATCGGTTCTTGGACAGTCTCCTCGACGCGACGACGCCGTTGATCTGCTACTGGATGCAGTCAACTCAAGACGGCTCTTAAACAATCTTCAACCCGATCTTCATCATCGCTGCCTCCAGATATTGGTGCAACTGCGTCATCGCGCGGAGCGGAGCTTCTGGGAGGAACAGTTTCAGTTCGGCGGCGCTGTATACATGCCGACGGTTTTGGAAGGGTTGGCGTTGATCAACACATCAGTCGCGTTGGAATGGACGGCAAGCATACCTTGGACCCAAGCGACTGAGGACGCGATTGTCGGTCTCCTTCCAAGTCTGCTCGAAGACTATGGCGCCGCGCGAGTCCAGGTTCTATTGGAAGGCGTTCTTCCGAGACTGGCGGCGCCCGGCCAAGAAGCGTTGCGCCGCTTTTGTAAAGAAGAGGATCTGGTGCTCCACGAAAAGAGTCTAATAGAGCTACTGTCGCCGGGATACGTTAAACACAATCCAGATCCTTGGGAGACGTTCTTTGACACCCATCGAGTCGGGAACGTCGTGACCGGTAAAGTGGTTAGCTTGGTGAGCTTCGGCGCGTTCGTCGAGATTCAAGACGGGATCGAAGGGCTGTGTCATGTTTCGGAGCTTAGCGACGAGCGAATCGAAAAGCCCGGGACCGCCGTCGAGATCGGACAGGTTCTTCCCTTCAGGGTGCTCAAGCTCGATCCCGCCAACAGGAAGATCGGGTTGTCGGCTCGCGCCGTTAGCAAGGAAGACGATCCGGAAGATTCTCGCACCTATCACAAAACCGGCGTGGGTATGGTTCCGTTGGCCGATAGAGCCAATCTGCTGGGCGCTTCATCCGAGACTAAGAAGAGCGACCACTGACGACGTTCGGCTCTCGAGAGAATCTTGATGTTGGGCCACGGAACTCGCGTTTCCGTGGCCGTCGTCGTCTCTAAGATAATCTGACCGACATATTTGGAGTCCCTGGCGATAGGGATAAATCGCCTGCGTGCGAACTCAATACGATTGCACCTTGCCGCGCTTTTTCTCGAACGCGGCAACCGCAATGCCTCCGCACACTGCTATAAACGCGAAGAGCATGACCACGTATCTTGGCTCCGGATATTCGAGCACCGAGAGCAGCAGGATGCGCGGGCCAGCTATCATCCCGAACAAGAGAACGAATCGGTGCGCGCCGTTACGCCACATAACCGCCAAACCCATCAATCCGATCGCGGTGTAGATCATCGTCAGGCCCGTGAACAACGGAAGCCAATATTGTTGATGTTGCTCGCGGTCCAGAGCGCTCAAGGGAAAGAGATCGCCTTCGAACGGATAGTACTGAGCGTGAGGGTCGAACCACATCGATATCGCGCGTCGTAGCGGCATTACGACACGGCTTCGGATCGGGTGACGAGCGATCCTGGCGCGAGCGATTTCCGCAAACCGGCTGTCGATGTCCGGCGTCATCTCGGGATGACTTTGCTCCGGCGCGCCTGGCGCTTCCGAATCATCCGGTTCTCCATCGTCGCTCGCGTTGTCAGTTGACGGATTGCCGGAATCAGCGGCATTGGCCGGCGGCTGGCGCGCGCTGGCGGCGGGACGAGGGTTATTGTACTGGTCAAGCAGCGCCTCGACAGTTGTTCGTTCTTCGGCGGAGTCGAACGCATAGTCAGGAAATTCATCTATTTTGATGGGGCTGACGTCGAGGGTCCAGACGGTGCTCTCTTCGTGTTTTTGATCTCTGATCCACGTAAGAGCCCACTCCGTGTAACCGCTCTGAAAGAACTGGCCGGGCATCGCGGCGTTCGCGGGAGCCAGTGGTTGAAACAATCCGAACACGCGGGCATTTCTTATGGTCCAAGGCGTGAGAACGAGCGCGAAGCCAAGCGACAGCATTGTCCCGCAAATGAATGTTCTCAACGGAGCCGAGGAACGTCCCGGCTCTTTTCTAAACAGCCGCTTCAAATCGAACTTCTTCAGGCCGGCGAGAACAAGAGTGGCTCCCACTCCCGCCACGAATAGTCCGCCCTCCGGCCTGAACATCGTCAACACGCCACCGAGCAATCCGCACGCAAGCCACCACACAGCGGCTCGGCCAGTGCTCGGGGACTTCAGCGCGAGAGTCGACAAGAGCGCGCAGCCAACAGCCAATGAAACCGCCCAGGTCTCGGTCAGTATGGTTCCAACATAGATCACGCCGAACGGACACACCGCGGCCAAAGCAAGAGCGAGCAAAGCGGCGCGGCGACGCTTCGTAACCGGCCAGCAGGCGGGCGCCCAATTGAACGCAAGCAACCCGGCCAACCAACAAGTCGTGGTGTCGACAACCGCCTGAATAACTAGAACAGCGCGATCGTTCCCGATTCCGAAAGCGCGGTAGACCCCGGCTAGAAACAGTGGATAGCCTGGAACTCGAATGAACGTGGGATCGAAAGGCTCTTCCTCTTCGATGGAATAAACGCCGCGTTCGAGCACATTCCTGGCGATCTGGGAATATATCCTGCCGTCATTCGGGGCGTCATTGGCGAGGCGCACGGCGGCGAACATTCGAAAGCCGAGCGCAATGGCCGTCAATGCGGATACTATGATCAGGACTCTCTTCATCAGCGTCAAAAGTGGGAAGCAGTTCTTTTTCGTTCCAGATTCGCTAAGAGATCGTCAAGAAGTAAGTTCCCCTATTGCAAGGAGAATTCATCCCCGAGGCGCCGGCGACCGCGGAGAGAGCCACGAAAAATAAGGCCCTCTCCACGGCTCTCTCCGCGATCCCGAGCAATGTGGAGACAGTTCCAGCTTCGGGTTACACAAAGGCCGCCTTCTTCCCTTTCCCAAATCCCCCACACGGCAGTTGCTGGATCGTTCATACCCAACCTACACGACGAGGCGCGCTATATCCCCTCCCCGAATCCCACCAACGGAGTTGGTGGATCGTTCATACCCAACCTACACGACGAGGCGCGCCAGATCCCTTCCCGAATCCCACCAACTGCGTTGGTGGGATTCTCGGAGTTTCACACAGCCTCTGCCGTGGGGGGGATTTCGGGTTTTCACAACAGTCTCCTCAGAGGCGAAGCCTCTGTTCCATCGACGATACTCATCTCGACGCATAACTCAAAATGGAAAATAATTTCTTCAAATTCCTAAGCGTCTTGCTTGGCGGACGGTGAAGCGGCGACTCCGGAGCGAAACGAAAATCGCTTCAGCAGCGGCCGGCCCGCGCCCGCCAGAGCGACGCCGGCGGCGGCGGCAACGAACGGAAAGAACTCGACCGTGTAGCGGCCCTCGGGATGCTCTTGCCAGGCGAGGAACGCCAGCCTCGGCACAATGAGCAACGCCAGCATCAGCGCCCATTTTCTTGCGCCGGCGTTCTTCAGCATCAGCCACGCTCCAGCGGCGCCCAGCAGGGTGTAGATCCAAACAATGGACAGAAAAACCGGCAGCCAATAATGCTGCTTCTTGTCGAAGTCCAAATCGGAAAGCGGAAAGAGATTACCCTGGAATGGATAATACTGCGTGTGCGTGTCGAACCATAGAGATCCCGCCCGTTTGATGGGCATCACGACATAGTGGCGAAAAGGACGCCGCGCTATTCGTTGCCGGGCGATCTCGCCAAACGCCGCGTCGATCTCCGGCGTCAGCTTGCACCTGTCAGGCTCAGCCTCGGAATCATCTGAACTGGTTTGATCGACAGCCCGCACGGCGTCACTCGACGACTCCGTATCCGGCTCCGGGTCGTTATACCTCTCGTACAGCGCGGCCACTTGGTCCCGTTCTTCGGACGAATCAAACGCATAGTCAGGCGCCTGATCGGCGCTCATGGGATACGCATCGAGCCCGTCTTCCAGAGTAACCACGTATTCCTCGTCGTCCACCCATGTGCGCAGCCATTCGATATAGCCACGTGGAACCCATTCGTCGGGGTTGTTCGCGTACGGCGGAGCCAGCGGTTGAAAAACTCCGAACACTCGCGCGTTTCTTATGGTCCACGGCGTGAGAACGGCTGCAAGGCAGAACGAGGCGAGAGCGGCGAACACAATGGCGCGCTTCAAGTACCCTCGCGCGGTCTCGTTGTTCCCTTCCTTTCGAGCAGCGCGTGAGCGAACAAGGCTCACCAGCAGGAAAGCGCCTACGGCCGCCGCCGTGAACATTCCGCAATCAGGGCGAACCAACGCCGCCAGTCCGCCCAGTAACCCAGCGGCGGCCCACAACCGAGCCTGCTTTCTATCTGACTTCATCGCCCAGGCCGCGGCCAGCACGCTCGCCGTCGAGAACAGCATTGCCGACACCTCGGTCATCACGGTTGAAACGTAAATCGCGGTAAAGGGACAGACGGCGGCCATTGAGAGAGCCAGCAGCAAAGCCCTCCGGCGCCGATCAGGCGTCCACTCGAGCGGCGCCCACGCCAGCGCCAGCAATGCGGCGAGCCAGCATGTGATCGTATCGAAGACAACTTGAACCATGTGGACGGCCCCGTTGTGGCCGCGTCCAAACAGGCTGTAAATCGCCGCAAGCATCAGCGGATACCCGGGCGCGCGCACCAGCGTAGGTGGAAAGGGCTCCGCTTCGTTTCCGGAATAGACGTGATGGTCGAGGAGGTTTCGCGCCAGTAACGCGTAAAACGCGGCGTCGCCGTCGTCTTCGCTCGCCGGGCGCGGCGCAAGAAACATGCGAAAGCCAACGGCTATCAACGTGATCGTTACCGCAATGCCGATGTGCTTTCTCATAGGACTCGGGTTTGATGTTCGACTGCTCGATAGCCGGTGTATTATATTCACTCATTCAACGCTTGAGCGAAAGGTTATCGAGGGGGTCATCCCCGAGGGGGCGCAATCCAAAAAGTGGGCTCGATCCGAACAATCCATCCCGCCGCCGGGAATGGCTGAATGAAAAACGGGCAATGCCGAGCGCGCAAACAACCGATTTGCGTGAGATTTGTTTAGCCGGCCCGGCCCGTGGATCGAGCAAGTGGTTGCTCCTTACGAAAGAATGAAGAACAATCGGGAAGTCCCTGTCTTCTTCGATCCGGATTATAAGCGCTGGCCGCGCTTGCGCCGCGGCGTCTTCTTGACGGCGCTGGCGTTTTCCATTCTGTTTGGATTATTGATCGTAAGCATATTGATCAACCCAAAGCTTCCGAATCTCAACCTTCCTCAGTCGAGCATCCTTCCAAATGGAGGTCACGCAACGGCTCCGCCGGCGCCGGAGCGGATTCTTACTCCGCGTCAGCGGGCGCTCCACGAAGCAAAGCAGCGGCTCGAACTTGAACGGAGCAGGCGTCTGTACGAGCTTCGCCATCAGGACGCCAGAACCGCGTCCGACGACCGGCTCGATTTCGGCTTCTACGTGAACTGGGACGAATCGAGTTTCAGTTCGCTCAAGGAGAATATCGACAACCTCGACGTGCTGATCGCGGAGTTCTATCGCCTAAAGGACCCGGACGGAGAGATCGATGAAAGCGATCCCGATCGTCAGAAGACGACGCTTGACTACATTAGATCGAGGAGACCGGATCTGCGGGTATTCGCTCTCGTGAACAATTTCGACGGCGCGAAGTGGGAGGCCGAGAAACTGGAGCGGATGTTGAGGAATCCCTCAGCCCGGCAGCGCTGCATCAAGCAACTGATGGAATATTCGGAGGCGAATAAGTTCGCCGGAGTCAGCGTGGACTTCGAGAGCGTGCCCGATCAGTCGCAGGGCGGGTTGAGCGAGTTCATCGCCGAGTTGGCGGCGGCTCTTCATGACAAGGGGCTGGAGCTCTCGATCAACGTCCCGGCGAACAATGACTCCTTCGACTACCGCCGCCTGTCGGCTTCGGCCGATTACGTTATTCTGATGGCTTACGACCAGCACTACGCCGGCAGCAACCCGGGGCCGATCGCCGGACTGGACTGGTTCGAAGAGGTGCTGCATACAAGACAGAACGACGTGCCTGCATCCAAGATGGTGATCGCGCTGGGCAACTACGCCTACGACTGGATGCCTCAGGGAGAGCCGGAGGTGAAGACGTTCGAAGAGGCGCTGCTTACCGCCAAGGAGTCTTCGGACGAGGAATCCAAGATAGACATTCAGTTGAGTCCCGGCTCGTTGAATCCTAATTTTGCGTATGAGGACGAAGCCGGTCAGACGCACGAGGTGTGGCTGCTCGACGCCGTGACCGCGTTCAATCAAATGGCGGTCGCCAGACCCTTCGCTCCGCGCGGCGTCGCGTTGTGGCGAATGGGCAGCGAGGATCCCTCGATATGGAGCTTCTTCGGACAAGACAAACCGATCGGCCGCGACGCGGCGATGAAGCTGACGGAATTGCGATACGGTTACGGATTGGACTACGAGGGGAAGGGCGAGATTCTCAACATCAGGGAGACGCCTAAGGAGGGAGTCCGCGAGATTAATTTCGACCCGGATCGAGGTCTGATCACCTCAGTGCGATTCGACGAATTCCCGTCACCTTACGTTATCGACCGGCGTGGCGCCGTGTCCAAAAAGATCGCTCTTACCTTCGACGACGGCCCCGATCCTCAGTGGACGCCGGCCATTCTGGACGTGTTGAAGAAGACGAATTGTCCCGCTACTTTTTTTGTTGTCGGCTTGAACGCGGAACAGTATCCGAACCTCTTGAAACGGGAGGTCTCGGAAGGCCACGACATTGGGAATCACACCTTCACGCATCCGAACATCGCCGACATATCAACTACTCAATTTGGATTCGAATTGCGCGCGACCCAGGTTCTTTTCGAGAGCGTGATAGGCCGCCGGTCTCATCTATTTCGGCCGCCGTTCGCCGAAGACTCGGAACCGGACACGCCGGATGAGGTCCGGCCACTGGAAATCTTGAGCGAACGCAACTACATCACCGTGGGAATGTCGATCGACCCGGCCGATTGGAGAAGGCCGGGCGTCGAAGAGATAGTCGCCGACACCGTGACGAAAGCCGAGAAAGGCGCCGGCAACGTCGTGCTGCTGCACGATTCGGGCGGTGACAGGTCGCAAACCATCGAGGCGCTGCCGGTTCTCATAGACGCGTTGAGGGCGCGAGGCTTCGAGCTTGTCACCGTTTCACAATTGATCGGCAAGACGCGCGACGAGACGATGCCGCCGATAGCGCCGGATCGCGCCTGGCAGGCATGGGCGGGCTGGGCCGCCTTTGGCACTCTGAACGTCGCGATCGTCATTCTTCACGGATTGTTCCTGACCGGGATTCTGCTGGGCGTCGGAAGACTTCTTTTCATAGGCACGCTGGCGGCCGTCGAGCGGTGGCGGGAGAGGCACGCCCGGTACGACCCGAGTTATTCGCCCACGGCCGCCGTTATCATTCCCGCGTTCAACGAAGAGACCGTGGTTCTGCAGACTATCACGTCGTTGCTGGCGTCGAATCATCCGCCGGGATTCGAGATCATCGTCGTCGACGACGGGTCAACGGATGGAACATACGAGCGAGTTCGCGAGGCGTTTCAAGACGAGCCTCGAGTGCGTCTCTTTAGAAAGCACAACTCCGGCAAGCCGGATGCGTTGAACTACGGCGTCGCCAACACCGGCGCCGAGATCGTGATAACCCTTGACGCGGACACCATTTTCGCGCGGGACACGATAAGCAAACTAGTCCGCCACTTCGCGAATCCCCGAATCGGCGCGGTGGCCGGAAACGCGAAGGTGGGCAACCGGATCAACCTTCTAACGAGATGGCAGGCTCTCGAATACGTGACCAGTCAAAACCTGGATAGGCGCGCGTTCAATACGCTGAACTGCATAACGGTTGTGCCCGGGGCCGTTGGAGCGTGGCGCCGCGATCTGCTGGTTCGAGCCGGCGGCTTCAATCACTTCACGCTTGCCGAAGACGCGGATTTGACAATGTCCATCTTGAAGCTGGGTTATTCGATAGCGTACGAGGATGAAGCGATCGGGCTAACGGAAGCGCCTGATACGATTCGCGGCTTCATTCGCCAGCGCTATCGCTGGATGTACGGAACTCTGCAGGCGGCGTGGAGGCACGCGGACGCCTTGTTCCGGCCCAGGTATGGCTCGCTCGGGTTCGTAGCGTTGCCGAACATTTTTATCTTTCAGGTCTTTTTTCCGCTGATCTCGCCGGCGATGGATTTGCTTATGCTGGTTACGCTCGTGATGGCCGGCGTGAACAAACTGTATCACCCGAATGACTATACGCCGGACGCGCTCTGGCGAGTTCTTTTCTACTACGCGATATTCGTGGCCGTGGACTTTGCCGCGGCGGCGCTCGCCTTCTTGCTCGAGCCGAAGGAGAACAAGCGGTTGCTGGTATGGCTCTTCTGGCAACGATTCTTCTATCGTCAGTTGATGTACTATGTGGCGATCAAGTCCACGCTTGCGTCTCTGCAAGGGGTGTCGGTCGGCTGGAACAAGGTCGAGCGAAAAGCGACGGTGAGAACGTGAAGGCAGTGGCCAGTGGTTAGTGGGCAGCGATCAGCGGTCAGCAGTCAGCGGTTAGCAGTCAGCAGTCAGCGGTCAGTGGGCAGCGATCAGCGGTTAGCAGTCAGCAGTCAGCGGTCAGCAGTCAGCAGTCAGCAGTCAGCAGTCAGCGGGCAGCGATCAGCAGTCAGCGATCAGCAGTCAGCGATCAGCAGTCAGCGGTCAGCGGTCAGCGGTCAGCGGTCAGCTTTCGGTTTTGAGTTTTCAGTATCGAGTTGTTAGGTTTTTGGGTTAGGCATATGCGCAAGGTGAGTTGCATGCTGACCGCCGATCGCTGACGGCTGAAAGCTGATCAAGGTGAGTTGCATGCTGACCGCTGAAAGCTGATCGCTGACCGCTGAAAGCTGATCGCTGGCCGCTGAAAGCTGATCGCTGGCCGCTGAAAGCTGATCGCTGGCCGCTGAAAGCTGACCGCTGACCGCTGAAAGCTGACCGCTGACCGCTGAAAGCTGACCTCATAAGGAGAAAATGAATGGCTATGATTCGTCCCTTTGGCGCGCTTCGACCCGCGGCGGAAGTGGCCGCCGCGGTGTCAGCCGTTCCATACGACGTTGTCAGCACCGCCGAGGCAAGGGAGTTGGCGGCTGGAAACCCACTGAGCTTCCTTCACGTCTCTCGGCCGGAGATTGATTTGCCGGACGGAACCGGCGCTTATTCAGACGCCGTCTACCTGAAAGCCAAGGAAAGTTTTCAAAGCTTGAAGCGCGGCGCGCCCCTCACTGTAGAGAACGAGCCCAGTCTCTATGTCTACCGCCTTCGAATGGGCGATCACTCACAAGCCGGCGTCGCCGCCTGTTGCTCCATCGACGAGTACGACAGCGGCGTCATCAAGAAGCACGAACGAACTCGCAAGGACAAAGAGGATGACCGCACGCGCCATATGCTGGCGATCTCGGCGCAAACAGGACCAGTGTTCTTGACTTATCGCGGACTAGACGAGATCAATGATCTGGTGGCGGAAGCGCAGGAGAGCGCCCCGCTCTATGACTTCACGGCCCCTGACTCGGTCCAGCACACAATGTGGCGGCTCAGCGAGACCGGCGCGGTTGCGATGTCCGAGGCGTTCGAGGCCGTCCCGTCGATCTACATAGCGGACGGCCATCACCGGGCCGCCAGCGCCGCGCGGGCCCGCGACGTCTTGCGAGACGCCAACCCCGGACATCGAGGCGACGAGGAATACAACTTCTTTCTCGCCGTGCTCTTCACGGCCGATGACGTCCGTATCCTGCCCTACAATCGCGCGGTCAAAGACCTCGACGGCATTACGCCGCGGCGCTTCCTTGAATCGCTGGGAGGTCACTTCGAAGTCACCCGTGGAGCCCCGCGGTCGCCGGCGGCCAAGGGTCAGATCAGCATGCGGCTTGGAGACGAATGGTACTCGCTGTCGCTGCTGGCGGAAACCACGAAGCCTCTCGGGCCAATCGCCTCGCTCGACGCGAGCATATTGCAGGATCGCGTGCTCGACCCCCTGCTCGGCATAAAGGACATTCGGACGAACAAGCGGATCGACTTCGTCGGAGGGATAAGAGGCCCAGAGGAACTCGAGCGAATGGTCGCGGACGGCCGTGCGGCTGTGGCGTTTTCGATGTACCCGGTTTCGCTCGATGAATTAATGACGATTTCCGACGCCAGCGAGATCATGCCGCCTAAATCGACATGGTTCGAACCCAAGCTGCGGGACGGACTCTTGAGTCATCTGATATGAAAGAGGGAAATAACCGCTGATTTGCGCGGACTTGAAGGAGGGGAATAGCCGCTGATTTACGCGGATTTCGTAACGCTGATTCACGCGGATCAGCAGCCTATCAGTGAAGATCAGCGTTACGAAGTCAGCGCAAATCAGCGGTTAATTCCCACGGGTGAAAACATGTACAAGCACTCCGAGGTCACCGAGCAGATCATCAAGGCTTTCTATCACGTTTACAACCATCTCGGTCACGGTTTTCTGGAGAACGTCTATGAGAACTCGCTGATGATAGAACTGGCCAGGAGAGGTTTGAGCGTAGCGCAACAGCAGCCAGTCAACGTCTATCACGACGATCAAGAAGTTGGCGTCTACTTCGCGGATCTCGTCGTGAACGAGAACGTGATAATCGAGATCAAGGCCGCCGAAGCGTTATGTGAAGAACACGAGGCTCAATTGCTGCACTATCTCAAGGCGACTGAGATTGACGTTGGACTATTGTTGAATTTCGGTCCGAAGCCCCAGGTGAAACGAAGGGTCTTCGAAACCGCCCGCAAGACGAACCGGGAATAGCCGCTGATTTGCGCTGACTTCGTAACGCTGATTCACGCGGATCAGGATTGAATCAGGGAAGATCAACATTACGGCGTGAATCTGAATCCGCGAAGATCAGCGTTACGAAGTCAGCGTAAATCAGCGGTTAATTTCCCTCTGCTTATGAATAGGAACAACAATGAAGATACTAATAGCGGATAAATTCCCCGAATCAGGCCGCGCCGAATTGGCCGACGCGGGATGCGAGGTCGTTTACGACTCCGAGTTAAAGGACGCCTCCCTGCTCGAAGCCATCAAGACTTCCGGCGCGGATGTAATCGTAGTGCGCTCGACCGTTGTGACCGGGCCAATGCTGGAAGCGGGCCGCGCGAGTCTGGTCGTGAGGGCCGGGGCGGGCTATAACAACATCGATCTAAAAACCGCGTCGGCGCGTGGCATCTTCGTCGCCAACTGCCCGGGTAAGAATTCGATCGCCGTCGCCGAGCTGGCGTTCGGATTGATCCTGGCGCTCGACCGCAGGATCACCGAAAACGCCGCCGATATGAAACGGGGCGTGTGGAACAAAAAGGAATACAGCAAGGCGAGAGGACTGTTCGGGAGAACCCTCGGCTTGATAGGCGTGGGCCGGATCGGCCAGGAGATGATACCCCGAGCGACGTCGTTCGGGATGCCGGTCATCGCCTGGAGCAGATCGCTGACCGAAGATCGCGCGGGCGAACTCGGAATCGAGTCGAAGCAGTCGCCCCTCGAGGTGGCGGCCGGGGCCGATATAGTCAGCATTCACCTGGCGCTCAAGGATGAGACGCGCAATCTCTGCGGCGAGCAATTCTTCGCCGCGATGCGTCCCGGCTCGTTCTTCATCAATACGTCTCGCGCCGAGGTTGTCGATCAGACGGCGCTCGAACAAGCCGTGCGGGAGCGGCGAATTCGAGCCGGACTGGATGTCTTCTCGGGCGAACCCGCCGGAGGAACCGGAACGGTCGAAGATAAGCTATTCGAGCTTGACGGGATCATAGGCACGCATCACATCGGCGCGTCCACCGATCAAGCTCAAGAAGCCATTAGCGGCGAAACGGTCCGAATAATTCTCGAATACAAGGAGAAGGGCCGCGCTCCAAACGTCGTCAACATATCGAAGAAGTCGCCGGCGACTCATCTGCTCGTGATCAGGCACTTCGACCGCGTTGGCGTGCTCGCCGATGTATTCGATCGGATCAAAGCCGCCGGGATAAACGTGCAGGAGACGGAAAACATAGTCTTCGAGGGAGCGCAGGCCGCTGTCGCCAGCATCCATCTGGATCAAGCGCCGCCTGAGGAGGAGCTTAGGGCGATAAAAGAGAACTCGAGTGACATCATCGATCTCAGCATCCTCAAACTATAATACTCGCCGCTCAATGGCAGGTAATGCATGAACAATGGCAAACGATGCAATCTCGAATTAGCGCATTCTTACCTTCGCTAATCCTCGCCGGTCTTCTCGCGTTTTCGGGCTGTGGGAAGGCGGCGCGTAATGACTCCAACGGACGGGGGGAATCACGGAAAGAAGCGGCATGGGTCGCGCAGTACAGGCCGCCGGCTTCGATGTCCGGCGCGTTCGCCGGGACGAACCTCGGATTCTTTTCCTTCAATACAATTTCAGTCGTCTCGAAAGACATTGCTTTCGTGGGCGCCGACTTTCCATCAATCGGCGATCCAAACCGGCGTTACGGCGCTGTTCTGCGTACGGCCAACGGCGGCAAGACCTGGATTGAGACTCCACTGAGAACGAGCGGCTTCGAGATCGACCGAGTAAACGCCGTCCGATTCGTGAATCCCACCTTGGGCTGGGCGTTTGGTTCGTTTCCCAGCGGTACTGATCCCGACTCAACGCCGACTGGACTATCGCTCAAGACAACCGACGGCGGCGCGAGTTGGGCCGCATCGAAGATCGGCGCGGCAATGATACCGACGTGCGCGTTCTTCGCGGACGCAAACAACGGCTGGATGGGCGTCATAACCGCGGCCGCCGGTGGAAACGAGACGTCCGGCGGGGGCGAGATATTCGCGACGTCGGATGGCGGTGTAACATGGCGGTCTCAGCACGGCTTCCCAACATCGATCAATGATGTCTTTTTCATCGACAAGCAAAATGGATGGGCGGGCGGTTCGTCCGGAACGATTTATCGCACTGCGGACGGCGGCGCTACGTGGACGCCTCAGAAGACCGGCCTCGAGATGGGAACCGGGCCGGACGGCGGCTCGGCCCAATTCGCCGTCTACGGCATTCACTTCATCGACCCCCAGACTGGTTGGGCCGCCGCGCGGTCCGAGGATGAAGAGAGCGGGCGGATCGTTGCGACTTCGAACGGCGGCCTCTCATGGACGCAATCGATGCTGGCCGATCAAGAACGTCTCCGAAGCGTCTTCTTCGTCAGCCGGAATGAGGGCTGGGCCGCCTCGAGCAGCGGCCGATACATTTATCACACGACCGATGGAGGCCGGAACTGGACCGCTGAACAGATCGTGTTCGAGCAGAATTTGGCGGTGTACGGGATAGCCGGCTCCGACCCGTCTCACGTATGGGCGGTCGGGGGCGGCGCGATCTATGTAAGAGTCAGTCAATAATCCACAGATTACGCAGATGACACAGATGAAGAAAGAAGAAAAGAAAGACGGAAGAGAAAAACGGAAAATAAACACGGAAGAGAAACACCGAAAAGAAACACCGAAAAGAAAAACGGAAGAGAAAGACGGAAAAGAAAAACAGGAAATGAAAGGACGCTTCTCAGTTATCCTAAGGTGTTCTCGATCCATCCCAGGGTTGACGCAGCAAGTAACGCCAAGGATGACAAGAACAACGCACCTAGTTTTCTTATGATTCAGTGAATCTGTAATCTGCGTAATCTGCGTAATCTGCGTAATCTGTGGATGCTTCTTCCCATCCGGCTTTTTCTCTTCGAAGAATCCGTGTAATCTGTGTGATCGTGAATCGAGGTTATGAATGAACGAGGTCGTCTTATGAAACGAGTCTGCTTCGCATTGATCACATTGGTGCTCGCCGCCGCATCAATCCCAGCCCAACAGACAACCGGCGGAAAAGCGTCAGCCGCCGGGCCTCCGCGTCAGGCCCTGCAAGCAATCACCAGCGACAACGTGATGAGCCACATACGAACTCTCGCCTCCGACGAGTTCGAAGGACGCGCGCCGGGCGGCCGCGGTGAAGATTTGTCGATTAACTACATCGCCGATCAATTCAAGAAACTCGGTCTCGCGCCAGGCGCCACCGACGGCTCCTATTTTCAAAAAGTCCCGCTGGCCGGCGTCACCACCGGTCAAAACGCCGAGATGAGAGTTCAAGTTGGGGGCAAGGATCTGCGCCTCCACTACGCCGACGACTTCGTCGCGCGAACGGTGCGCATCGTGGACCAAACCAGCTTCGACGCCGATATGGTCTTCGTCGGCTACGGTGTCGTGGCTCCTGAATACAAATGGGACGACTACAAAGGAATCGACGTCCGTGGGAAAGTGCTGCTCATGCTGGTTGGCGACCCGCCGATCCCGGACCCGAAGGACCCGTCGAAGCTGGACCCAAAAATGTTCGGCGGCAAGGCGATGACCTACTACGGCCGCTGGACGTACAAGTTCGAGATTGCGGCCGAGAAGGGCGCGGCGGGCGTGCTGGTCGTTCATGAAACCGCTACCGCCGGCTACCCGTGGGCGGTGCCTATAGGCAGCTTCACTATCGAGAACTTCGACCTGGTGGCGAAAGACAACAACATGTCTCGGGTGAACGTTGAAGGCTGGATCAACAACGAAAAGACTCGCGAAATATTCGCGGCGTCGGGCAACGACTTCGATTCGCTGAAGCGGTCGGCGATCAGCCGCGATTTCAAACCCGTTTCGCTAGGCGCGCGCGCCAAGCTGACGCTCGAAAACAAACTGCGCCGCATAAATTCGAATAATGTAATCGGCAAGCTTGAAGGCTCCGACCCAAAGCTCAAGGATGAGTATGTCATCTACACGGCGCACTGGGATCATCTAGGCGTCGGCCTGCCCAATGACAAGGGCGATAAGATATACAACGGCGCGCTGGACAATGCGTCGGGGACGGCGGGTTTGATAGAGATCGCTCGCGCGTTCAAAGCGCTGAAGAGGGCTCCGCGGCGGTCCATTCTCTTTCTATCGGTCACCGCGGAAGAGAAAGGATTGATTGGTTCCAAATATTACGCCGAGAATCCGATCTACCCTTTGAACAAGACCCTAGCCGAGATCAATATGGACGGGCTGAATCAATGGGGCCGAACCCGAGACCTAACCGTGATCGGGTTGGGAAATTCGACCTTGGATGACGTATTGCGTTCGGCGGCGGCGGCAAGAGGCCGAGTCTTGAGACCGGACGCGGAGCCCGAAAAAGGCTTCTACTACAGATCGGATCATTTCAACTTCGCCAAGCAAGGAGTGCCCGCCCTCGACCCGGAGTCCGGCATCGACTTCATAGGAAAACCCAAGGGTTGGGGGTTGAAGAAACGAAACGAGTACACCGAAAACGACTACCACAAACCTTCGGACGAGATAAAGGCCGATTGGAATCTTGATGGCGCTGTAGAAGATCTCCAGCTTCTCTTGAGCGTAGGCTATCGCGTCGCGAACGCCGATAAGTACCCGGAGTGGAAGCCGGGCAATGAATTCAAGTCGAAGCGCGACGAGATGCTGAAGAAGCGATAGGCTTCAACTGGCGCTACTGAGCGAATAACCTTGAACCGGTCCGAACGCGTTCGACAACTATATCATCGGTCCGGTGGATGAGTTTCGTAATCCCGGCGTCCAGGTGGAATCGCCGGCGAGAACAGCCTCGAGGCTGGACCGCGCGCCATCCCACCGGTTACTCTTCGCTCAACCTTCTGAGCCCGGCCTTATCCAATATGGTTATGCCGTTGTCTTGGATTCTGATGAGCCCGAGCGACTCCAACTCATTCAAGATATTGTAGAGCGTCACGTGGTTAATTCCGACCTCTTCGCCTAGTTCCTCTTGCTTGATCCCTTCGATCTCGTTACCGGCGTCCGCGAGACGCAAAAGCACGGCCGACATGGAATCGTAGAGTTGCATCTGAGCACGAATGTACTCCCGCTCCACCGCCGCCAGGCGCTGGCCGACCATCTCGATCACCGAAGCGGGGTCGGACGTAATCAACTCGTCGGCGGCCTCAACGCTTATGGTGGCGATTATGGCGCCCGGCGTCCCGGCGACCGCCTCAGTCACCAGCATCGTCTGACCCAGCAACGGGAGCTCGCCGAACACGCCCCCGGCCTCGATCTGTTTGACCGGGTACTTATGCTGCGCGTGTCTGATCTGAACCCAGCCGTTCTTGATTACGCACAACGCGTCTTTGCACGGCACGATCTCGCCTGGCTCAAAAGACCTCGTCGGCAGCGCATCAACGCGCAAGTGAGGTGAGAGTTTATCAATGGTTAGATAGCCAACCTTTTCGGCAAGCAGCCGGGCCGAAAGAGCCATCGTTTCCTCACTGAGATCGTGACTCCTCCGGAGTTTCTTTAGGGCCGGCGAGCCTGGTAGATCAGCGCGGTCGGATGATGACAGACCTTTTTCACTTTGGGCGGAGCCATTAACTCCGGCCACTGTTCCGTTATGTGGTTTCTTTCTGTTCCGTATCATAAAGCCCTCTTTAAAAGCGCGCGGCTTCGGGATACCCTGTCGTCCCGGCGCCCTTGCGCTTAGTGTTGGTGAAAATCCCCTTGGTCACTATGTTCGTCCCGTCAATGACGACTTTATCAACGCGTAACAAAACACCTTACACCGTCCATTCGCTACAGTTGCTTTCGCGGTACACTGCCCGCGGAGTGGACGACCGGGCGCGCCCGCGAACTCAATCCCGACGCTCCCGCACCTGCCGCGGAGCGCCGATTCGCAACATCATTACGCGTCTCATAAAGACCCGATGCGCTCCGCTAATCATGCCGTCACATGCGCCGCCACCCGAAGCTGCTTGAGATTAAAGGAGAGCGTGCTTCTTTCCATTATCGCGATACTCGTGTGGAGTTGAGCGTAGATCCCCACAACGGGATTGAACGAACAACATAGTGGCCAGCGTGATCGTCGGCCCTTAGTGAGGCCGCGCCTCCCCATCTCGGTCTCGGTTTTGTCAAACTCACGGAGTCAACCTCCGCATTCCAACCGCGCCATCAGCCAAACTGCTGTTACGCATTTTAGGCGGCGTCGATTGTATCAGAGATTTTCACCGGCGGTAACTCTAATCGCCGAGCTTTTCGTGATTGGCTTTACACCTCCCAACAAGCCCTCTGTTTGCAATCGTGACCGCTCTTCGTTGCGTTGTCCCATCGCGATAAGACCGTGCGAGGACTCATTGGCCTCTTGGTTACATTGCTGCCGCCTTCCAAGCCGAGGTGCTCCTTATGAAAATCAGCCGAGGCTTTTCTAACTAATGAAAAGCCGGCCACCAAAACCGTGGCGCAGCGCGCGCAGCCTCCGGTTTACTTGCTCGGCGAACAATGTTATAAATCGTCCGCCAAATCTTAGACATTCACACCCCCTGGCGAGTGGCTATTGGTCATATTTGCCGCGTTGTTGACGACCTCACGATCCGGATGTGTCGAGTAAGATGGTGCGTGGTTTGGCAGTGCTCGGATTGGGGCACGACCGAAGTCCGGTTTATCAAGCGGCGCGAGCTTTACAACTAATCCCTCATTTAACTTTGCGGCCCGGGAGTCCGAGCCGCGGTTTGCCAAGAAAGGAGAATACTGAAAATGCTAGAAACAGAAGCGTGCTTTTTCCTAGGAGTTGCCTTTTTAGGCGATCAAACCTGCTACCCAATTGGAGCCGACATAGCACTTGAAGCGGAGGAGGGGAACCTGAATGACAAATTCAAGTCTGTTAAGGTCGGCGTAGCGGCCAAGGTTCTCGCCTGGCAGCACACTAATGAGACTGGTGAGTACGAAGAGTGGGTGGGCGACCATCCCGATATTAGTTCTATCGGCGGACTGTCCAGGTTCAAGGTGGTATACGCATCAACGCTGGCGATTGCGTTGCGGTTTGAAGATAACACCGATGCGCCTGACGGCACGCACTGCATGACCGCGGAGTCCTACGATGTGGGGAAAGCCAAGTCTTGTTCTGGCGATCCTGAGTTTAAGCTCGTGGGGATAATACCTGAGAATGGGCCGCCGGTAACAACGGCTATTTACGTCCGAAATGAAGTGACGGGAGTGTACGTAGCCACCGGCTCCATCTTTTTTCATTGGAATGGCGATGAGAACCAAATCGACATTGTGGAAGACGCGAACTTTCCGTCAAATTGCAGCCACGAGCGGCATTCCGCGAATGAGTTTATCATTCGGTTGGAGAGTCTACCCGCTGCCTGAGAGCGCCGGCTTGCTCCACATTGAGCAACACATTGTATGGGTCAGCTTTTTATCTCAGGTTCGGATACTGGAGGTATGAGCTGACCCAAACAGAGTTCCGCAAACACAAACGACGGTATGCCGGCCACCGCGCGGCCCCGGGCAAACGCCAGCCGTCCCGCGACCCCGGCCCTCACCGATCTGTCCGAAGCCGCGTCCGCGGCGAGGAATGGCGCAATCAAACGTGGGACTTCAAATCCAACCCAATCACGGAATGATCCTGAGTTGAGAATGCTCTCCACTTCAGCAATATTCGAGGGAACTCATTGGGCGGCTAGCGGTGGCGTCTTACCGGCAAGACGCCACCGAAGTTCGTGCGCGAAGGAACTCGCGCTACTGCTCCATCGAGCGTCCCTGCAATAACGAGTCGCAGTGGAGAGTCTGCGGACCGTTTTCAGTACAGACGGCGAATCTGCTTCCTTCGTAGAGAGACACGCCCGCATATTCTCCCTTGGCGCTGACGACGTAGAAGTTGAGGTCAAACCGCGGGTTCCCCTTGTCGTTAAGAAGGCGCTTCTCTATCGTGTTGGCCTTTATCCGTTTGCACGCGTCGATGGCTGCGTCTTTGGGATGCATTCCCCGCCGCATGTTTTCCACGATCAGGAACGACGAGAGACCGTAGAGATTTGCTTCACCGCGCCCGGTCGATCCGGCCGCGCCCACTGCGTTGTCTACGTAGAGCCCCGCTCCAATAATAGGCGAATCGCCGACTCGGCCAGGTATCTTCCACGCGAGGCCGCTGGTGGTCGTCACCCCACAGACGTCGCCGTTGGGACTGACGCCGTCACAATTAATGGTTCCATACAGATGTTCTCGATCTATCTTGCCCTCGGCCACCATCTCGAGGGCCACGCGGCGCCCGGCGACGGCTCTCTTGGCGGGATCCAGATAGTGATTTGGATCGGTGCGGCGTTTCCACTCGAGCCAGAGCTTTCGAGAGTGTTCGGTGTTCAAGTCGTCCTCGATCTTGAACCCGACGCTCCGCGCGAACGCCTGGGCGTCTTTGCCGGCGATGAGATGATGATCGGTCAACTCCATCACGGCCTTGGCGACAAGCGAAGGCGTTCGCACTCCTTCAATCGCCGCAACCGCGCCGGCCCGTTTCTTTGGGCCGTGCATGCATGAGGAATCCAACTGGACGACGCCTTCCGCGTTGGGCAATCCGCCGTAGCCAACGCTGTCGTCAAGAGGATCCAATTCGACGATATTGACCCCGGCTATCAGCGCGTCCAGAACGTCGCCGCCGCCGGTTATCATCGTGAATGCTTTTTGAACGCAGGTTACATCGCCGCCGTTCTTGAACCTGTTGCCGTTCTGCGATGAGATTACTACGGGCTTGACCCCGTTTGGGCTGATGATCGTAGGAGACTGCGCGGACAGCAGACCCGGCTTCGCAGCTATCAAGCCGGTTGCCGCTCCGCTAATGACGAAACTTCGACGCGTGATCTTTTTGCTCATGATTCTCCTCCTCCTCCTCCCGATGGAACCGCATTTGTCCTTATGGTTGACCCGCTGTTTTAGTCACCTCGGGCCACCTGTTTTTGATCCCAGATCGGATTCCAACTCGGCTGATCCGTGAACGTCTTGCTCGTGAAGACCGGCCATCTTATGACTTTTGTGGCCGGCAATCAAGCTTGTAGAGGATGAATCGAAGAACTTCGGGCGGTAGAATCGGAAACTACTCCTTCATTGACCACCGTGCGATCAAGCTCGACGTTAAATCTAATCTGTTGCCCCGCATGCCTATGTCACATTGAAGGCCGCGTGGGCTGTCATGAAACAGAAAAGGCCGGCTGCTCACCGGCCTCTTCGTTCAATTGTTTTTCAGGGCGCGGATTTACCAGCGCGGTTCCCTTCGCTGGCCGCGGCCTCCGCCTCCACCGCCTCCGCCGCGTCCGCCGCCGTATCCACCTCCGCCACCACCGGTTCGCTCGGGCCGCGGACGAGCTTCGTTGACATTGATGGCGCGCCCATCGAGCTCGTATCCATTGAACTGCTCGATCGCTCTGGCTGCTGCGTCGCGCTCCATCTCGACAAAGGCAAAGCCGCGCGATCGACCAGTGTCTCGATCGGTAACCAGCGTAGCCGAGACCACTTCCCCAACCTGAGAGAATAGGTCAGCCAACTGATCCTCCGTCGTTCGGTACGACAGGTTTCCTACGAATATTCTCATGTTTCTCCTGATCTAAATTGAGAGGAACTCGCTCGACTATCCGGCAATTAGCCTAGCAGCAGTACGTGGCAGGACATAATCCGAACAGAGATCACGCGCTCCTGAAAACAAAAAAACATTGCGGCGGCAAATACGCCCCCGCCTCAAACCCGGCCATAGTATCAACACACTTGTGCTTTGTCGAGCGTTTTGTTATGGAGATTTATGGCGTTTTTGTGAAGGGTTATTGCAATTCGGACGAAGGGGAATTGATGGACGGAGGGGGAATTGATGATTGATGATTGATGAATGATGATTGATGAATGATGA
>JAHFUG010000005.1:21489-48486 GCA_023265195.1 Blastocatellia bacterium
CAATCATCAATCATCAATCATCAATTCCCCATGCCCCAATCATCAATCATCAATTCCCATCCCGCATTCCGCACTTATTCGTGTTGCAACGGGGCATTTGCGGGGCGTCAACCCATGTGCTAGGTTTCCCGTTTGACTCTTTGATCGGACAGCCGCGTTATGCCATCTTCCCTTTCAAAAATTCCGCCGGGCGTTCAATACATCTTCGACTCCGAGGTTCGAGTGCGCAGGTGGATTGAGCGCGAGATCATGGCCATTCTCGATGGATGGTCCTACTCCGAAATCATTCTCCCGGTCTTTGACTACGCCGATCTCTTCGCGCTTGGAATGGGCAAAGAGCAGGCGGAGATGACTTACCGATTCACCGGCCGTGACGGATCATTATTCGCTCTGAGGCCGGAGATGACCTCGCTGGTCGCCCGCACGGTCGCGACCCGGTTTCGCGGCAATGCGCGTCCGATACGCCTTTCGTATTCGGGTGAGGTCTTTCGCTGGGACGAGCCGCGAGGCGGCCGCCAGTATGAATTTCATCAGATAGGTCTCGAACACATAGGATCGGATCGGCTCGAGGCGGACACCGAAGTGCTGGTTATTGCGACGGAGGTGTTGCGCCGGCTCGGGCTCGAGGGCTTTACCATTACGCTGGGCCACGTCGATTTTTTCAAGGGCATAGCGGAACGGCTCGAGCTTGACGACGATGGGATTCGCGAAATGAGAGAGTTGGTGGATCGAAAAGAGGCTGCGGGTCTCGATGCGTTTCTCGCCGGCCACGCGGACGCCTCGACTCGCGCGGCCTTATGCAAACTCATAACCCTCGCCGGCAAACGGGAGATTCTTAACGACGCAAGGTCCCTGGTCGGCAACGCTCGATCCGTCGCGGCGCTCGACGATCTGGAAAATGTCTACCGAATCGCCGAGGAGATAGGTATCGATGAACATATCGACATAGATCTTGGGGACGTCGCGGCGCTCGATTATTATACGGGCCTCACGTTCAAGATTTACGCCACGGGGCTTGGGACGGCGCTCGGGCGTGGAGGCCGCTACGACCAGTTGCTTGCAAAATTCGGAAACCCCGAGGCGGCGGTTGGATTCTCCCTCTGCCTGGACTGGCTTGCGCAACTGCTATCCACCAAGCTTGCCGGCGCGATAGCCGACAGGCCCGATGACGTAGTGCGATTGGCGGATGGCCGGGACATTGTCGCCATTTTTAAAGAAGCGACCAGGCTGAGAGAGGAAGGGAAGAGAGTGGAGGTTGGGGGGAAAGGGGATTGATGATTGATGATTGATGATTGAGGAATCCTGAATCCTGAATCCTAGCTCCTGATTCTAGATCCTGAATCCTGATTCCTGAATCCTGAATCCTGAATCCTGAATCCTAGATCCCGAATCCTACTCATGCATCTGACATTAGCAATCGCGAAGGGACGATTACAGCAGCAAGCGCTCGAGACTTGCCGGCGCGCGGGAATTTCCGTGCCGAAAGAGGAACTCGATTCACGCCGGCTGATGATCAAGGACGCCTCGGGCCGCTATAGCTTTCTGTTCGTGAAGCCGGGCGACGTTCCTACCTATGTCGAATATGGCGTGGCCGACGCCGGAATCTGCGGGCGTGATGTCTTGCTGGAAACCTCCGCTGAAGTGCACGAACCGCTCGATCTTCGATTCGGCCGCTGCAAATTGGTGGTCGCCGGGAAACCGGAATCGGCCGAGCGAGGCTACAATCCACTCGTGACCGCGCGGGTCGCCACCAAGTACCCTCGCGTCACCGCCGATTACTTTCAACGGCGAGGCGTTCCCGTCGAACTGATCGTGCTGTCGGGCTCCGTTGAGCTGGCTCCGCTGCTCGGTCTCTCGGACCACATAGTCGACCTGGTTGAAACCGGCCGCACTCTAAGCGAGAACGGCCTTGTCGTCATAGACACGATCGCGGAATCGTCCGCCCGGCTGATCGTGAATCGGGCGAGCTATCATCTAAAACGCGCGGAGATAGCGCAGCTTCTTGCCTCGCTTCGAGAAGTGCTGAGCGCGGGCTGAACCTCGCATGCAAGTCAGCTTATACAACACCCCGGACGCCGCGGCCGCCCTAGCGCGCATCCGTTCGCGTTCGATTCAGGCGAATCCGGATCTGGCTGCTCGAGTAGCCGAGATAGTCGAAGGCGTCCGCGCCGGCGGCGACGATGCGCTTCTGCGGTATACCAAACAATTCGACGGCGTTGAATTAGATCGAACACAACTACGCGTCGAGCCGGATTTCATTCAAGAGAGCGCATCTCGCGCCGCTCCCCGCGCCATCGAGGCTTTTCGCAAGGCGATAAATAATGTTCGCGCTTTTCACGAACGCCAGGTTGAATCGAGCTGGAGCATGCAGTCGGACGACGGCGTGGTGTTGGGCCTGCGAATACTCCCCGTCGAATCGGCGGGTCTGTATGTGCCGGGCGGCGCCGCGGCCTACCCTTCGTCGCTCATCATGAACGTTGTGCCGGCTCAGGTCGCCGGCGTGCGCCGCCTCGCGGTAACAACTCCTCCCGGCACGCTCGAGCGATCGCACGAGCTTGCGGCGGTCATATTGGAATTGGGAATAACCGAGGTCTATCGGGTCGGCGGCGCGCAAGCAATCGCCGCGCTCGCGTATGGAACGGAGACCATCGATAAAGTCAGCAAGATCGCGGGCCCAGGCAATGTTTATGTCGCGATCGCGAAGAAACTCGTTTACGGCTCCGTTGGCATCGACTCGATCGCGGGCCCGTCAGAGGTCGTCATACTGGCTGACGGCGGCGCTAACCCGAGCTTTGTAGCCGCGGATATGCTGGCGCAGGCGGAGCACGATCCGGCCGCTTCCGCCATCTGCATAACTACGAGCGAAGCCGCCGCACGAGAAGTCAAAAGACAAGTCGACCGTCAACTGGGCTCGCTCGACCGCCGCGAAATCGCAAGGGCGTCCATCGAACAATACGGGGCGGTTATTGTCGTCGAATCGCTCGAGGAGGGCTGCGATCTCATTAATCAAATCGCGCCCGAACACCTCGAGCTTATGACCGCGCGGAACGACGAAGCGGCGGAGTTGATCGAGAACGCCGGAGCGATCTTCTTCGGGCCGTGGTCGTCCGAGCCCGTTGGCGATTATATAGCCGGACCGAACCACGTTCTTCCGACTCTTGGGACATCGCGTTTCTCTTCGCCGTTGGGCGTTTATGACTTCGTTAAGCGCCAGTCGGTGATTCGTTACACGCGCGAAGCAATGGCCGCGAATCGTGACCGGATCGCCGTCATGGCCCAGGCCGAGGGGTTGACCGCGCACGCGCGGGCCGTGCTTATGAGAAAGACCGGGAGCGAATGAACGATCCGCTGAAAAAGATCAAACCCGCCGTGCGCGCGATCAGCGCCTATACGCTGCCGCCATATCGCGCATCCATCAAGATCAATCAGAACGAGAACCCGTTCGACATGCCGCATGAGATCAAAGCCGAGGTGGCGCGCCGGCTTGCAACACGCGCATGGTCGCGTTATCCCGAGTTTGTTCCGGCAAAACTGCTCGAACGGCTGGCGTCATTCGCGGGATGGAAACCCGAAGGCGCGCTGGCCGGCAACGGATCGAACGAGTTGATTCAGGCCGTGCTGACCGTAACCGTGAGCCAGGGAACTCGGGTCGCGATTCCTCAGCCGACGTTCACGCTCTATCGCCAGATAGTGACGGTGCTGGGGGGCGAGGTCATCGCGGTTCCCTTGACGGATACATTTCGGTTCGACGTTGATGCAATCCGGCAGGCCGCTAAAGACGCGGACGTCGTCATCATCTGCTCGCCGAATAATCCGACGGGTTGTCTGATCGACGAGGCGGACGTCGCGCGAATAGCGGATGACTTCGACGGGATCCTGGTGATCGATGAGGCTTATCACGAGTTCTCGGGCCGAACCGTAGCCCGCCTTCTGGATCGCTTGCCCAACCTGATCGTGCTGAGAACTTTCTCCAAGGCGATGGCAATGGCCGGCCTTCGCGTGGGATACATGCTTTCGTCGCCTGAGATCACTCGCGAAGTTCACAAGGCGACGCTTCCTTACAATCTGAACTTTCACTCGGCCACGGCGGCTGAAACAGCCTGCGAGATGTTCGATCTGCTGCGGCCTAAAATCGAGATGATCATTAGCGAGCGGGAGCGCCTTGCCGGCTTGCTATCGTCGATAAGCAACGTCGAGGTCTTTCAGTCCGCGGCGAACTTTTTGCTCATTCGAACTCCAATGCAGGCGCAAGATCTCTTCGAGGAGTTGCATAAACAAGATATACTCGTGCGCGATGTGAGCAAGTATCCGATGTTGGCCAGGTGTGTGCGGGTGTCGGTAGGCGCGCCCGAGGAAAACGACCGTTTGGCTGAGGCGTTGAGCAATTCAGTGACGTCATTGAAGAATTGAGAGAGCCGAAATGACTAGAAGAGCGGAAGTCCATCGAACAACGCGGGAGACCGGCGTCAAAGTCACGATCGACATCGATGGCGCCGGGAGGTCATCAATCGCAACGGGGATCGGGTTTCTCGATCATATGCTTGATCTCTTCGCCCGCCACGGCCTGTTCGACCTGGACGTGGCCTGCGCGGGCGACCTGCATATTGACGGCCATCATTCAGTCGAGGACATTGCCATTACGATGGGGCAGGCGTTCGCGGAAGCGCTGGGCGACAAGAGCGGCATCGTTCGTTTCGGGTCGGCGTACGTGCCTATGGATGAGACGCTCGTAAGATCGGTGGTCGATTTGAGCGGCCGGGCGTTCACCGTTTATCGAGTCTCGAAAGTTCGAGATCGGATCGGAGAGCTGGACGTTGAGCTAGTCGAGCACTTTTGGCGGTCGTTCGCGGGCGAGGTGAAGTGCAATCTCCATGTTGAGTTGTTGTACGGCTCGAATCAGCATCACATCATTGAAGGGGTCTTCAAATCGGCCGCGAAAGCGCTTTCGGCCGCATCGCGCGAATCGGATAGGATCGACGGCGTACTCTCGACGAAGGGAGTGCTTTGATTTTTGAGTTCCGAGTTTTTCAGAGAAGCAGACGGACCGAAGTGGCGGTGCGTCAAGAGGGGGGCGGCGGTGCGTCAAGAGGGGCGGCCACGGAGCGCCGCCCGTACATTGATTTGTCGCGCGCCGCTAAAACCCTGCTGACCACTGGCCACTGACCACTGGCCACTGTTTGATGATAGCTATAGTCGACTATGGGGTAGGTAATCTACGCAGCGTCGAGAAGGCCCTTCAAGCCGTCGGCGCACGGGCCTTTCTCACTAGCGATCCAGGGTTGATTCGAGAAGCGGAGCGGGTCGTCCTGCCGGGCGTGGGCGCCTTTGGCGAATGCGCGCGCAGGCTGCGCGAGTCGCGCCTCGACCAATTGGTTTTGGACGCCGCCGAACGGAACAAGCCGGTCATCGGACTGTGCGTGGGCTTGCAGTTGATGTTCGACGAAGGACACGAATTCGGCGTGCATGCGGGCTTAGGCTTGATGCGCGGACGAGTCATCCGGTTCCCTCAATCGGCTCCTCGCGTTCCTCAGATCGGGTGGAATCAGATTGAACGAGTGAAGAAGTGTGGGCTCCTGGAAGGACTCCAGGAAGGCAGCTACTTCTACTTTGTGCACTCATACTACGTCGAAGCCGAGAATGCTGAAGACGTGCTGGCTGTAACCGATTACGGCCTCGAGTATCCTTCGATTTGCGCGCGAGGCTCGGTGTGCGGAGTTCAGTTTCATCCGGAGAAGAGTCAGGAGAACGGCTTGAGGCTGCTCGCCAATTTCGCGGGCCTTGCGGCGCCCCCCGCCAGTCACGGCCAGGCGGCAAGCACGTAGCCAACCTCTGGACGAATTCTCGCTATGTCAGGTTCGAGCCTCAACGTTACCGGCAAACAGCTTTTGTGGAGATCGTCATGAAGCACCCCTTTGTTTTCCTGTTTGTATCATTGGCTCTTCTGCCCTTAGCGGAACTCGCGTATTCGCAAACGCCGGCGGCCGGCCAGATCGTCGAGAAGGTTGTCTGCGCCGCCGATTCAACTCAAAGCTACGCGCTCTATCTGCCATCGAGTTACTCGCAAAACAAGCGGTGGCCCGTGCTGTATGCATTCGATCCGGGAGCGAGAGGAACGGCGCCGGTTGAACGATTCAAAGACGCCGCGGAGAAGTATGGTTACATCGTAGCCGGTTCAAACAACTCTCGTAACGGACCGTGGGGCCCGACGTTGGCCGCTATTCGCGCGATGTGGGAAGACACACACGCCAGGTTTTCAATCGAAGACAACCGCGTTTACGTGACGGGCTTCTCGGGTGGATCGCGCGTAGCTTGTCAGATCGGGTACATGCTCAAAGGCGGCGTTGCCGGAGTAATCGCGTGCGGAGCCGGCTTTCCACCTGATATCACCCCATCCAACTCCACGCCGTTCGTTCTGTTTGGAGTCGCGGGCGTCGAAGACTTCAATTATCCGGAACTCAAGCGCCTCGAAACGTCGCTCGACGCGGCGGGGATCGCCAACCGCTTCGCTACATTCGAAGGAGGTCACTCGTGGCCTCCGAGCGATGTTTGCGTTAAGGCGATCGAATGGATGGATCTGCAAGCGATGAAGTCCGGCAAGCGCGAAAGGAGCGATGCGATAGTTGACGCCTTGCTGAAAGAGAACGGCGACAATGCGCATGCCGATGAAGCGGCGGGCCGGCTCTACCAGGCGTACCTTGCTTACCGCGCGGTGGCGCGGGATTTCAAGGGTCTTCGTGACGCCGCCGAATTCGAGAAGAAGGCCGCGAGTCTAAGAGAGTCGAAAGCAGTCAAACAAGCGATCAAACAAGAACTTGAACAGGAATCTGAACAGCGAACGCGGGTCAGGGAACTATTCAGACTGAGAGCGGCCTTGCGTGATCGGCGCGTAACGTTGGCGCTGGCCGACCGCGAGGAAACGCCGCGAGAGCCTGGTGGAATGGGCTCTGGCGGCATGGGCTCCGGCGCTGGTTCTGGCGCAATGGGCTCCGGCGCCATGGGGGCCGCCCCTCTGCCTCAATCGCTGGAACGCCCGACTGTCGGCGACGACGGCGACCCGCGTCAGTTCGCGATGGCGGATCTGAAGCGGGCTCTCGCGGATCTAAAGAAGCGATCGGAGGCGAAAGCAGTCACTCCGCAACGAGCGCTCGCGCGGCGGGTGCTCAATGAGTTCACGATCGGTTCTTACGAACTTTCATCGGCCTTGATTCGAAGCAAGCGATACGATCTGGCCGCGGCGAATCTCGCGATTGACGCTGCGTTGACGCCCGGTAACGTGCGGGTTCAATACAACCTCGCGTGCGCATACGCGCTAGCCGGCGACAAGAAGAAAGCGATCGATGCTCTAAAGAAGGCGGTTTACGCCGGTTTCGACCGCGTAGGCGAGCTTGATGGCAACAGGGATCTCGATTCGTTACGAGAAGAACGCGCTTTCAAGGAAATTGTAGATCAGTTGAAGAATAAGCGATGAGGCTCCGGTTTGAACTGGAGCCCCGGTGGAACTCCGAAGGCGAAGCCCGAAGAAAGAAGATTCTCGCAAAGACGCGAAGATCGGCGCAAAGAACTCTCACAAGCGAAACCACAATTCTTCGGGGTTTGGTTGCCCATCCGATCGCACCGAGAATTCTGTTCCCGTTTTCTTCGGGACAGGCCGCGGAGTCCGATATTCCGCACTCCGAACTCCGCATTTCGCACTCGGGATATCAGGGGCGCGGCCCTTGGCTCGTTCGCCGTCACTCTTCATGAACATAGTCGATATCGTCGTCGCTTTCGAAGAACGAACGATATACCTCTCGAGCGAACTCGATTTGACTGGCGTCCACGAGAACTCTCAACTGGCCCCCGAACGCCAGATGAGGCTGCAATGAAAGAGCGTGCCCGCCTTGAACGGCCGCCGCGACGCCGTTCTGCTCCAGGGTTTCTTTTATCATCAGAGCGATTGGAGACGACTGTGGCCGGCACAACTCGACGAATTCCAGCGGCCCCTTGTTGACCGTAGCCACGCTGGCCCTCGCGTCCGCATTCAGGGCGCTGGGCACGAGAGCGCAGCCGCAGTGACGACAGCTTTTGTCGCGCGAGTCGAACTCCCCGGCGCAGATAGGACAAAGCATCAACATCGGATTGAATCTATTCGATTCGGCGTGTCCGCCCAATAACGCTTTTTGGCTGACGGCCCGCCGCCAAGAATAAAGATCGGGAACCGCGCCGCCCCAAGAGCTGCTCGCGATTCCCGAATAGTGCACATCCTTAGTGCACTAACTCACGAAGCCTTGCGTTTGGACTCTTCCCCTGGATGATAGACAACCCGGCTATTGGCCTTGATTTCATCCGGAGTGAACCACGCCGGCTTGAACTGTTTCTTTGCGTAGAGCCGCGACTGATCGAAGTAGTTCGGCGATCCGGGATCGGAGTTCTCGCCAAAAACAAGTATCGATCGGGCTTGAACCTTCGGTCCGAACTCGACCACGCTCACGAACGAATGCCCGGCGACTCCGTAGCGCCGCTTCTGACCCTTCTCGGGCCTCGTGTAGAAATTGTAGACGATGCCGAGCCAACCCGGAGCCCCGGCTATCGGCAAACTTTCCTTTGAATCGCTGAACGCCTCGTCACCCCCGCTTTGAGCGCGCTGCAAGCGATTGACCTCTCCCCAGGCGACTTGCCACGAGCCGAAATCCCGCACCAGATCCTGCAAGACCTCCTCGAACACGCGCACGCGCAACCATTCGTCCTTATCGCCCGCCGCGCTCAGACGGCTCTGACGCTCGAACCACAAAGCGAAGAGCGTCATGGGTTTTGACTCGACGCTGCTCACATGATCCCACGATTGAAGCGCGGCCAGGGCGGGAGCCAGCTTTTCGGCTCGAGATAGATCGGTCTTCTTCAGCTTCTCGATGTCGGCGGCGAGCTGTGGTATGTAGACCTCCGCCTCGATGACCGTAGTGTCGAACCCGGCGAGCGCCCAATCTTCATACGAGAACTTATCCGTGGAGGAGAGTATCCGCCGAGAAATGCGGGCGCGGGCGTTGTCCGATTCGCGAGTCATGTACTCGGGAAAATCCGCTTTGACGGGATTCCCTTCGGTAGTTGTCGTGAACGGAGTTTGATTGCAGTTCTGAACGAAACCAGTTTTGGGATTGGTGAGCTGAGGCAGCTCTTCGAACTTGTGATAGCCCTGCCACTCGGTCTCCGGGTTGCTGCCGTCAACCGGCTTCGTCCAATCGAACTTCGTCGAACGGCGAGGGATCGCGGCGTTGTAGACGTAAAAGATGTTCCCATTTCGGTCGGCGCACACCGCGTTGAACATCGGAATAATCGCCGCCGACATGGCCTTCTTGAATTCGTCGACCGAGCGCGACTTAGTCATCGCATACCACTCTTCCAGCATCCCGCCGTCCTCGAGCCGCGAGAGTCTCAGCGAAAGCGGTTTCCCGCCGCGCACCGATACGATGGGGCCATGATGGGTTTTTCTGAATTTGAATGTTTTGGTTTCGAATCCTCCGGCTGTCTTGATCTTCACGGCCGCAGCCCACTCGGTCGCCGTTCTTTGGCCGGCGCCATAGCGATATGCGAGTGGATTGTCTGGGTCGTCGAACTTCTCAATCCAGGTGTCGGTGATATCGGGATCGTTGACCGTGTGACTCCAACCCAGATACTGGCTGTGACCCAGAGTCGGGAACGGCGAGCCGAAAAAGCTCGCGCCGGAGAAGTCCCAACCCTCGCCGCTGTGAACGTGGCCCTCATACCATTGGCCGGGACCGAAAAACGGCTGGTGTGGATTAATGAGCAAAAGCGAATGGCCCGACGCGCTTTTCGCCGGACTGACGGCCCACATATTTGAACCGATCTCGGGCTCCAAGCCTCTATTCGCCGCGATCTCGGACAGGTCTTCCAACTTCAAGACATTGCCGGTGGTCGCGGGCGTTGACCCGGGAGCGGCTTCTCGAACAGCGGTCTTGATCTCGTCCACCCGCAGCCCGGATTTGCCAAAGATAAATAACTGATAAAGCGAGTAGCGGCGGAAAGCGAAGGAGTACCAGGGCTCGAAATGGGTGATCAGCCGCGGCTTGACTCGAGGATTTCGCTCGAGAAAGTAGTTCAACGCGTCGGCATGGGCTTGAGCTAATTCCCTTATGCGCGCTCCGGCCTTTTCGTACTCGGCGATCGAGAGATTCGTTATCTCGAGCGCGCGATTCAGGAGATCATCGCTCAGCGTCCTGTCGCCGTACACTTCGCTGGAACGACCCAGCGCGCGTATGTAACTATCCTCGACCTGCCAGAAGTTGTCTTCGGCCTGCGCATAGACGAAGCCGAAAACGCAACTCGCGTCGGTTGGACCAAACACATGCGGAACGCCGTACGAATCTCGATAGATAGTAACCGACCGGGCAATTTTCTCGGCTCTGCCGTCTCCCCTGGCGGCGGCTTTCACCGGCAGGCTCAATGATGAAAAAATGACGGCGGCGATGACGACGGAGAGCAAGGAGTCTCTCAGCCCCGATCCCAGGCGATTAACGGTCAGGCAATGACGGCGCGGCGCAAATAAGTTCACTACGACACCTCCGGCGGCGCAAGTTGGCGAATATTGCGGCATTGTACCTTTGCGCCGAGGAGGCTGCAAGGAAGGTGCGTGTGTTCTAATCCTGAGTTCCTCAGGTTCTATAGTAGGAGCTCATTTCTTTCTCCAGTCAAAACTCAACCAGTTCGATTACGGGCTAGAAAAAGTTCTTTGTAGCGATTGAGCGCCCTTAAGAGGACTCTAGTGAATTGACCACTGGTCAGACCGAGTTCGGCGCAGATCTGCTCTTTGTCCTGTTCACCGATGTAATAACGTGAGAGGAGTTCCCTGTCGCGTTCCAGTCTCAATTCATTTATGACTTCACGAATAACATCGGCTCTTTCCGTCCTCAAGAGTTGCTCGAATTGGTTCTGTACTGAACTAGAAATCTGCTCAGCCGCTGCGTTACGTTCTGAGATCCGCCTCTGCATCCCGCGGATATGTTCAAGGGCGAGATTCCTGGCCACCCCACAAATAAATCCAGGGAATCTTTCAGAATCACGCACGTCGCCTCGCCTCACCTTTTTTAGAGTTAGTCTAAATGTCTCCTGAGAAATGTCTTCAACAGCCTCCTGATTCGGAACAATACCCCTTATGATGAGAAGAATGCCGGCCCTGTACCGAAGAACCATTTCTTCCTCTGCGCGTGTATCTCCTGCAATGATTCCCCTGATCATTTCGGCTAACTCCGATTCAACGACCCGTGTGCCCTCTTGACGCGCAGCCAAATCCCGCTGAGGCTTCCGTGAAATTCCCATTATTACTTTTTCTGTTTGGTCAACTTCTTGGCCTTGCGCATCGCCAGTTCTTATCCAGTGTTCAGGCCAATCCTCAAAGTCTTCTACTTCTTTGTCGTTCACTATAAGCGTATACAAACTCTCGGCAGGAAAGTCATTTAGCCGTACTAAGCATTTATCCTGGTTTATTTTCGCGGAGTAAGGACATTCCGGGTCTTTCGTTCCTTCCCAGGTTATACTCTCTTTCAGATAGTTATTGGGTACAGTACTCATATCTTCAGAGCTATTTTAGTCCTAATCCCTTGTTTACTCCAATATTCACTTTCATTGATGTCTCAATTATGGCTTCGTATACTTCATCTCCAACAAGTCCGAGTTGGCTGTATTTCTCGACCAAAAAATCAAATGTGGGACCATCGGAATTGCCATATCTTGCCAAATCCCTACGTTCAAGAAGCTCAATCTCAAGTTCCTTACCCATCATGGCTCGGGATGTTACCCGTGCGTTATGTCGGATTTCCCAGGCTCTGTATGCCCTTACTTGTAGTGAAATTCCTTTTCCCATCCATTCAGCGTTTAAACTTCGGATACAAGCCACCTCTTCGGAATACCATTCCCTTATCTCTTTATTGGTTTTGCCCTTATAGATACTTGTATTCTCAGCCACGGATGAAAATAGTGTCCATTTTTCTTTTACTCAAGCTTAGCGCCCTTCGAACCGCGTGCATTCTATTTGAGAAATATTCAGATCGCAACCTTGGCCTACTATGCTGACTCTATGGTTCTTCTCTGGGTTCGAGCACCGCTGAAAACAAATGGTTAATCGGATGGTCCGCGGTGCAAAATGAGCCGCACACAAATCAATTGCAGTGCTACTTTTTCTTCGATGTAGTCCGGCGCGCTGTTGCAACGGAGAGATTCATTGGATAGAATCGCGCCCTCTTGAGACGGCTCTTCTTAGACTGACGGCCTAACCCGACGGCGAGGTATCTTTGATGGAGCAGGATCGTTCGTCCCAGGCCACGATAGCTACTATGCACGAGCAGTTGCGCGCGTTAACGCAACTGCAAGGCTTATCGCGCAAGCTGAATGCCTATCTCTCTCTCGATCAGACCCTCGACGCCGTGATCGACGCCGCCATCACCATCTGCCGAACCGAGCGCGCGGCGATCAGCTATTTCGATGACGCGGGCGAGTTGATCCTGATCCGGCACCGCGGGCTCTCTCCCGAATACGTCTTGAACCGGCGGCTTAGCCGGCGAGAACCTTCATTGCTTGCCTTAATCGAAAAAAGTCAGCCGGGTATCGTTGAAGACGTCGAGGAGTTGGCGGGAATATCTCCAAATTACGATTACTGGAAAGCCGAGGGCGTTCGGTCAATCGTCACCCTTCCGCTGGTCAGCGAAGGAGAGGTCTTTGGCGTGCTCGGCACAGGGTCGCGTGAAGTGCGCCGCTATTCCGAGGTGGAAGTGGACGCGATGACGATTCTGGCCACGGAAGCAGGCGCGGCCATCACCAACGCGCGCCTGTTCGAACAGCTCAAGGAAGCTAACCGGGCCAAGGACGAGTTTCTTGCGACGCTTTCCCACGAACTGCGCACGCCGCTCACGCCGATCCTGGGTTGGATGCGGATACTGAAGGATTTCAAGAAGCTCGACCCGTTGCTGGCGCAGGGACTTGAAGTCATCGAGCGTAACGCGCGGCAGCAGGCCATGTTGATCAACGACCTGCTCGATCTTACTAGAATAATCAGCGGTAAGATCGAGTTGTTCCGCGAGGCCTCGGATCTTGCGGCCTTGGCGAAGGCGGCGACCGAACAGATTCGTCCCCAGGCCGAAGACAGATCGATGAAGATCGTGACCGACCTGCCGGCCGAGCCCGTAATCTGCAACGTCGATCCGCTGAGGATTCAACAAGTCGTCACTAACCTTCTCGGCAACGCCGTGAAATTTACGCCGGAAGGCGGCCTGATCGAGGTGCGATTGCGGGCGAGCGCCGAGGAGTCCGGCCACGCGGCTCTCGAGGTTATCGACACGGGAATCGGGATCGACCCGTCCTTCTTACCTCATGTATTTGAAAGATTCACTCAGGCGCACGACGGCTTGGACCGCCGCTTCGGCGGCCTGGGCTTGGGGCTCGCGATCGTCAGATCCCTGGTAGAAATGCATGGGGGTCTGATCACCGTAGACAGCCCTGGAATCGGGGCCGGGTGCCGGTTCCGCGTCACGCTTCCGCTCGAGACCAAGAGAGCGCGTTCTTCGCAGCCGGAGAGGGACGACGCAAGCGAGGTTCCGGACAACCTGGGATTGCGCCTGCTCGTGATAGAAGATTCCCAGGACACGCGCAACGTCATGGATTTGATTCTTTCCACGTACGGCTGCGAGGTCCAGACGGCGTCGAGCGCCGGCGAAGGAATCAGGCTTGCCGCCCAGCATAAGCCTCACTTGATTATTTCAGACATCGGAATGCCGGATGCGGACGGATATGACCTGATTAGAAGAATTCGAGAGACGCCGGGGCTCGAGAACATCCCGGCGATCGCCTTGACCGGTTATGCGCGCGACGAAGATCGCGAACTGGCGCTGGCTTCGGGTTACAACGCCCATCTCGCGAAGCCGGCTGATCTACCGAGGCTCCTTTCCCTCATACAGAAGCTAACCGAGGGCGTCCGGAACGGATCAGGCGCCGATCATCGCTGATTTTATTGCGCGGATCAACCCGATCGGCGAGCCGAAAACGGCGCGATCAGCGGTTGATTCCGAACGGCCTCACAATGGATTCGTCCTCTAATTCGTCGAGCAGGCGAGAGCACCGTTTTCCAAACAGTGGGTGCGTCAATCCGGGGGCGATCTCGCAAAGTGGCAGTAGAACAAAGCGCCTCGAGTGAAGCCGTGGATGCGGAACCGTGAGCTCGGCCCGATTGATTATTAGACTCCCAAGCAAGAGCAGATCTATATCGATCAATCGCGGGCCGTTCGGTACAGACGGCTTGCGCCCCATCTCATTCTCAATGGTTTTGATCAGCCGCAAGAGATTCGCCGCATCGGCGTCACGCGGCGCAACGGCGATAACCTGATTGAGAAACCACGGCTGGCCGGCGAACCCGACCGGTTCCGTTTCATAGATTGAAGATGCGCGCGTGACTTTGACACCCGCCGAATTGATTCTTGCGACGGCCTCGGCTAAATTGGCTTCTCGGTCGTTCAGATTCGATCCCAAACCAAGGTAGGCCGCCGCTCCCGGTTCGTCATCATTCAAGCGAGAGTCCTGTCCAATCGCATTCATCAACAAATCCAATTCATAAATGAGGCCCATCGAGACTATCATACGCTGAACTGACTATGACAACGGTATCAATAAGCAAGCGCGGATGCGATCGAGTTCGCGCGCGTCACTGCTGGGTCTATCGCGGCGACGTTACCGACACAAGCGATGCGGCTCCGGGCGCCGTCGTGCGTGTCGTGAGCGAACGCGGACGTTTTCAGGGCTATGCGCTGTTCAGCGACCGATCTCAGATTGCGCTCCGCTTTGTTTCATTCGGCGCGGAGATCGATCGTGAGTTCTGGCTGAATAGATTCGTCGCCGCGGACGAGTTTCGGCGGCGGGTCGTGAGTGACACTACCGCGTTTAGGCTGGTCTTTGGCGAAAGCGACTTTCTGCCGTCGCTGATAGTCGACCGCTACAACGACTGCTTCGCGATCCAGACGCTCTCACAGGGCGCGGACGCGCTCAAACAGACGTGGGTCGATCTCCTGGCGCGGCTTTATTCACCTCGCGCGATAGTTGAGCGAAACGAGGCTCGAGTGCGCAATCTGGAAGGACTGGCGCGGTTATCGGGCGTCCTGTACGGCCAGGAACCGGGCGTTGTTTCGATTGAAATGAATGGGCTGAGTTTTCTCGTCGATCCGCTGCACGGCCAGAAGACCGGGGCGTTTCTGGATCAACGTGAGAACTATGCGGCGGCGGCGCGATACGCTTCAGGACGGGCGCTTGATTGCTTCACGTATCAAGGCGGATTTGCTCTTCACATAGCCCGGCGCGCGGCTGAGGTTGTGGCGGTGGACATATCGGGACCCGCGCTCCAACAAGCGAAACAAAACGCGGAGACCAACGGACTGACGAACATCGAGTTCAAGGAAGCCAACGTCTTCGACTGTCTTCGCGAGATGGATGACGCGGGCGAGAGGTTCGACACCATCGTCCTGGATCCGCCTGCTTTCGCTAAGAACCAGGCGTCGTTGGAAGGCGCGGCGCGCGGATACAAAGAGATCAACCTGCGGGCGCTCAAGCTGCTGAATCCTGGCGGGATTCTTATTACATCGACGTGTTCTTATCACGTGAGCGAGGAGATGTTCTTGAACATACTTGCGGATGCGGCCTCCGATGCGGGAAGGCAAGTCCGCATAATCGAAAAACGAATGCAGGCTCGCGATCATCCGGTGCTGGTGTCGATGCCGGAGACTTACTACTTGAAGTGCTTGATCGCGAGTGTGGAATGAGAGCAATACAGTAGAGATCGCGTCGTTAGTGCCCGTAAGACCCCAGGCTTTTTCGCGGACTGCGCCGCGAACAAATGGCCCTTCGGGCAACCAATTCTCCCGCGCAGTCCGCGAAAAAGCGCTATCAGTGTTTAGCCGTCAGCTATCAGATGGCGGTCAGCTTTTGGGTTTTGCGCTGGCCGCTTGAAACATCGCAAATGTTTTTTGCGATGTTGTTTCGCTAAGTGGCCTATTTGACGTTCGCCTTAATTGAGGTAGACTCTGGACGCTAGTCAATTGAAGAGAACCAAGCTATGGAAGGCAAGAAGCTCATTAAGAGCATTCGATTGCGAAACATCCTTTCTTATGGAGAACGAAGCGAGCATGTCGAGCTTCAACCGCTGAACGTTCTAATCGGTCGAAATGCATCGGGAAAATCAAATCTCATCGAGGCAATAAGCCTGCTCAACGCGATGCCTAAGGACCTCGCGAATCCTATTCGGGAGGGTGGAGGCATTCGCGAGTGGCTGTGGAAGGGAGCCAAGACTGACGTAGGGAACGCGGATCCGTATACGAGGAGAATGGCGAACGGGTTAGCGGGAGATTGGCTCTGGGAAGGCGCACAGTCGATTGGCGCGGCGTTAGTTGAAACGGTCGTGGAGTACCCGGAAGGAGTTCAACCGCTTCGACACCGGATCTCTTTCGCAGCGCACGGCCAGCGTATCCAGGTTACCGGCGAGTCAATCGGCTCAGAGACACCCGAACCGTACCTGTTCTCGGAGAGCTTCTTTTATCAATATGGGAATGGCGTCCCTCAACTGCTTCGGCGTGAGACCGCGGCGCAGCCTGGCGGAAGCACGACAGGCAGAACGTTACAAGACTTCTCGATCGGCGATCTGGATCAGGAGCAGTCCATCCTGTCTCAACTGAAGGAACCGGTGAGCTATCCCGAGATTACTCACCTCGGCGCCAAGTACGCCGAGATAAGATTATTCAGAGAGGAGTACTTTGGTCCTTACGCCGTCGCGAGGGGACCACAGGACGCTGCCGCTCCGGACGACTTCCTCGAAGAGGACGGTACTAACCTCGCCATGGTGCTTAACGATTTCGAGCACAGGATCCAACCCAAGCGAGAGGTGATCGAAAAGCTGAGACGGTTCTACGACGAAATAGAAGACTACACGACCAAGGTGCAGGGTGGAACGGTGCAGTTATTCCTGCACGAGCGAGGCTTGTCTCAGCCCATACCCGCCGTGCGATTGTCGGATGGAACGCTTCGATATCTGTGTCTGTTAACAATCCTCTGCCATCCTGAACCGCCGCCTTTGTTGTGCATCGAGGAACCCGAGCTTGGTCTCCACCCCGACATAATGCCTACTATTGCGGATCTCTTGAAGGAAGCGTCCCAGCGGACACAGATCATAGTCACCACTCACTCGGACGCTTTAGTTTCATCCCTGAGCGACGCGCCAGAGTCTGTACTGGTGTGTGAACGCGATAGTGCGGGAACGCGCCTTCGTCGTCTCGAACCCGAACCGCTCAAAGAATGGCTTGATAAGTACTCGCTAGGGGAACTCTGGCGAATGGGTGAAATCGGGGGCAATCGATGGTAGCGGAAATCCGAATCTACGTGGAGGGCGGTGGTGATGGCGGAGACTCGAAGGCCAAAGTTCGAAAGGGTTTTAGTGAATTCTTGAGGGACCTTGTCGAGATCGCGAGGGAAAAGCGGATAGGCTGGAACGTGATCGCTTGCGGATCGCGCAATAGCACCGTTGACAGCTTTCGAACGGCCCTTAGAACACATCCGGGAGCTTTCAATGTGCTGTTAGTCGATGCTGAAGATTCCGTCTCACTCAGCGTCCGCGATCATCTCCACAACCGAGACAACTGGGATTTGACCGCCGCAAGTGACGAGCAGTGTCATTTAATGGCGCAAGTGGTCGAGGCATGGCTGATCGCGGATCTCGAGACGCTGGAGAAGTATTATGGGCAAGGGTTCCAGTCGAATTCGATCCCAAAAACAAAAAATATCGAAGATGTTTCCAAGCAGAGATTGTATTCATCGCTGAGCGCGGCTACGCGGCTAACGAAGAAAGGTGAATACCACAAGATTCGCCACGGCCCGGAGATTCTTGCCAAGGTGGATTCTTCGAAGGCGCGGGGCAGGGCGCGCCACTGCGAACGGTTCTTCGCAACTCTGGAAGGGAAGATGAGCACGTAGCGTCAGCGTTACTTCGCATATACCCGCGCGTCTGTCATCAAGGCGCGGGCCTAGGAAATTGCCTGATCCTTGCCGATGCTCGGTATCTTTTAGCACGCGGTCAACCGTACACCTTACGAACCGTTGCGCCGCGAAAGTAGTGAGCGAGTATTTCGTCGGATGCATGTCCCAACTCGGCCATGACCGCCGCTCCGATCTGACATAAGCCGACCCCGTGTCCCCAGCCCGCGCCCTTGAGAATGAATCGCTCCGGATATCCCGTGTGAGGGTTCTCTTCGTGGCGCACTACGAAGGCCGAACTGTAAAGATGCGACCGCGAAAGGACCTTCCTGATTTCCAACTCCTTGCCGATGATCAACGTGCATTTCTGGCCGGCGATCCGCAGCCGGATCAGTCTGCCTGACGGGCCTCGCGCCATCGGCTCCAAAGCGAGTATCGAACCGGGGTCCTCACCGAGCCTCGACCGCACTATCTCGCGAAGCTCATCCGCTTGATAGCTGACAACCCAGCGGTAATAGTCGCGCGTTTCGAGGTCAAAGTCCGGCAGGATGCGCTCCAGCAACTCGGGAGATGGGCCGCAGCAATATGCGCGCGGCAATGACGTAATCCAACGGGCTGCTTCCTTTTCCTTAGCCAGCGGCAGATCGTACCCGGTAAGCTCGCCCGGTCCGTCGTACACCGAAGCAAGGTAGGGCAGGTCCTTAGCCGCCCATGCCGAGCTATACACTTCGGTCAAGCCGCCGCAGCACTTGGAATACCGCGCATCGCAGATCTCGCCGGCAAAGCCGAGTACGGCGCCTCGAGTCGCCTCAACCGCTTCCGACGCCGAGGCCGAAAAGGCTTTGCTTATTCCCTGGTATCGCTGGCAGTGGTCATCCGCGCACACGTCGAACTCCGAGTGGCTCTCACGGTCGTACCACCGCACTATCTCGATGGTCGAGCCTTGCTTGATTCTTGTTGGTTGCTCCATTCGATCCAGCTTTGCGGGATCGGAGCCGAGAAGTTGCGCCAGAAGCCAGCTTCGCGCCACGATGGCATGCGCCTTGAGAAGCTCGGCGTGGTTCGCCGCGCTCATCTCCGAGGAGATCACGCTCACCAGATACGATTCGAGCGGAACTTCATTGATGATATTGAGGCCTCGCTCGCCGCTAGTAATCAGAAGGCTCCCCTGAAAAACCTGAGCCTCTTTCCGTTCCCAATGAAACCCGATCCCGATCGTGACGTCGTGAAGCGTGAATCGGCATTCTTGGAAGTTCTCCGGCTTAACGACAACCTGCCTGGCGTCCAACTCGATAGCGCCCCGAACGCTTACGCCGCCGCCTTCGGACGGAAAGATCGTCAAGTCCCCGGACGAAACTTTGCCTCCTTCGCCATATGAAAAGGAACCCGAAAGAGTCACCTTAGCCGATAGCGCTCCACTAATCAGGCCAACGCCGATTGTGGGTTCTCCACTGATATCCATTACACTGCTCCGCCTATTCAGAACAAACTGTCTCGAGAACTCCATTGACCTCGCCTTCATCGAGACTAACTTCGGAATAAATCCTCCGGATGAGATCCGCATCCAATTTCAAGAAGTGGTCGCGCTCCGGCGCCACCAGGACGCCGGCCATATCGATTGCGCCGGGACTGACCAATATTTTTTCCTCGCCTTCGGCGTAAAAACAGCCGGGCCGATGCCGCTTCCGGGGAAACATGAACACCGTCCAGATAGCCTGGTCATAAGTAGCTATGATATTGACCGGGGGCTCTTCCTTGCCTGCATGACTCCCCAGTTGATCCAGCGTCTTCTTCATCCACGCCGCGAGCGCCGTCCAGTTGCCGGCCCTAAACACGATCGCGGACCGCCCGGAGTCGTTTATGGTGAACAACTCGAAGTAATTCGCGACCGTCTCTTCGCACATGTCGCAATGAGGAACCGGTGGAGCATCTCCCGTCGCCAACGCGGCTTCCAATGGAAAAATCGACCTCGAGCACGCCTGTAGATGAAAGTGATCGGGGGCGGACGCCCCGCACTCGGGCCCGTTGTACAGCACGAAATAATCGGGCGAGAGATCGTGCGCCAGTTCCAACAGTAGCGGAAGGTTCCCGGCAATTTGCTGTGGTGCGTGTTCCTTGCACACAATCGAGAGGTGCCGGTCCAGAACCGGGAACGGATTGCAGAGAATCACGTGACCATCGCCGTATTCAATCCCCTTTTCTTCCGGAGGCAAATTCGCAGGACAAAGAAAGCAAGGCCTGGCTTCGACCGAAGCGATATCGACGGCGGCGCCGGTGCTTCGAACACGCCCTGGGTTATGTTGCACGAAGACTCGCGTACCATCCATTTCAACCGGTCTCATTTCTCCCCGCGAAAGGCTCTCGTACCCTTGGGCAAGCAAGGGCCACGTCCGCTTCTGATGGTCGAGCAGAGATGACAACCGGGAGACAAGGCTTGCGCCGGCTCCAACCCCAAGCTGCTCGTCAGCCGCTATCTTTCCATCCCAATTCACGCTGCGTTGATCCTCCTTCTTGCTTCCATCTCCACCGTCCTCAGCCAGTCTTTGTACGAGTCATAGCGGTTCGCGGTGAAGGCGTCGAGGGCGGCGTCAGAGTTGCCCTCCCAGCGGCGAGCGTAGTAGATCGACTCGTAGATTCGGCCTATTTCGTATTCACGGCCGATACGAAGGCCGACCGCGTAGTCCTCGCCATAGCTTGTGTTCGGGAATCCAAACCGCCTCAAAATCGGAACGTAAAAAGCCCGCGGCGCTCCAAGCCCGTTGATCCGTAGCGCGTTGTTGCGGCCGTTCTCGCGAGTCCATTCGCGATGGTCAATCAGGCCGGGAGGAATCTCCTCGAGATCGAAGTTCACGATCGTATAAGACCCGATCACCATTGCGTAAGTGCCTTCCTCGAATTTGGCGGCGATCTTCGCCAGCGTGTGACGGTCCTTATAGAGATCGTCCGAGTCGAGTTGCACGGCGATCTCTCCACAGTGCGATGAATAGATCGCTTCGTTCCAGCAGCCGCCGATGCCCAGGTCTTCGGCCCGCGGCTTGATATGAATCAATCGGTCGTGATTCTCGGACAGATGCTCGAGAATCCCGGAGGTCCCGTCGCTGGAGTGATTGTCGACGACGATGACATTGAAACTGAAAGACGTTTCTTGAGAGAGCGCGCTCTTGACCGCTTCAGCTATGGTGCGCGCGCGATTTCGCACGGGGATCACGACGCTGGCCCGCACCGGGAAGTTCCCATCCTCTCGCTCGATTGCCGCGAAGCGCGGCGCAAGCCAAACGCCGATGCGTTTCAGATGCTCGGCCGCGATCGCCTCCATTTCGACCTGATAATCGCGTTGAATGGGATCAACATAATCGAACTGGCTGGAGAGCGCTCCATCGGATTCAATGCGCGTGTACAGCGGTTCGGGGAGCCGTAGGATCCGCGAGGCGATTGATAGCTTCAGACGAAGATCATAGAGCGCTCCCCACTTCAGATTTTCGGCCAAGCTCCCGTGAACATTCAGCGCGTCTTTCGCGGCTCTCGTTGAAATCAAAACAACCGGGCCGAAGTTGAATGTGTCACGCACGCTTCCAAACTGATAGTCGACTAATGGATGATGCTTGGATTCGGTCCCGTTCCAGTCCACGAAGTCGCAGTAGATCATCCCTGCGCCCGAGTCTTCAGCAACGGAGCACATCCGCTCAATGGCGCCCCTCGAGAACTCGACGCATTCGCCCGGCGCCACCAAGAGTAAGTAATCCGTCTCAATGAGGTCGAGCATGCGGCCAAGCACCATGCCGGATGTTACATTACCAACTATCGGTAAAGCGTTTTTCGTAGCGAGCGAGGTATTTGTTGATAAGTCTTGGAGGGTTGATCCGAGCAGCAAAAAATTGGTGACCAATGGTGACCCAGCAAGGTGTTCGACCATTCGGGCGGTCCACTGATCACTCCGGCAGACAAAGGCTGCAGACATTGACGGCATAGACTTGATGATACCTTGATTCGGCCAGGGGCGGGGGCTTCACGGAGAATTATTAGGACCCAACCTGAGCGATGAGTTTAATCCAATGTGACACGAAGGGGAAGTGTTAATCGTCGTGGGTGTCGTGGGCGCCTTCGGCCGAACGACCTCGGCGCCGTGCGGCGTGGAGTCGCAATGCTAAATTCAGAATGACGAACGCCGCTGAAAGCAGTGGTCAGTGGCCAGCGGCTAGTGGTCAGTGCCCAGTGGTCAGTGGCCAGTCGCAATGCTACATTCAGAATGACGAACGCCCGGCTGCATTACATCGCAGCCGGGCGAATCACTGCTCAGGCTGGACGCTCTCCTTAACCTATCTTGGACTTATGCCGACGCGCTCGGCGTATGCGTTCCATCCTTTACTCAAGTCTGGCGCGGCTTCGAGTAGCAGGCCCTGAGCCTCCATCAGCGTCCAGACAACAGCGGGAAGGTCCGGACTCTTTGACTTACACAAACCGCGCAGAGCGCGCATAACCTCCCGGTATCGCTTATTTGGATGCTCGCCGGGTAACTGCTCGACTAGCGCCAGGCACTTCTTCGCCATCTCGTCTTCGAAGCCGTCGAGGTGAAGGCGGTTGACCGCAAACATCGCCATGACGATCTTTGGAGCGATCTCCCGTTCCTCTCGAATCGTGAGGCGGTCGACGAACGCTTTTATCTGACTGGTTGGGAGCGCCAGTCTCAGCGGTCCCAGCGATTCATCCGGCTCGGGACGCCGCATGTAGAAGCCGTCTTTCAGTTGGTGAAACTGCCCTGGTGGAACTATCATAGCTCTGCCTTTCCGCGCCGGCGTGAAGACGCACCTTTCCCGTTTAGCGACGTCGGGGGTGTTCTTCTCACTAACCGGCGCTGCTTTGGGCGAGGAGGGTCGTCATCACAAGTGGCGGCCCACCTCACGATCCAATGGTTAATGAATTAAACTATGCAAATGGCTTGAAACTGGCGGAGGATGACTACGGCGCTCTTGGCTTGGTTGGCTCACGCGCGGGATTACGCGCCGTGATCGTTGCGCCGAATCGAACACTGGGCGCAGGCAGCGCCCGATATGAGGTTAAGCCGCGTGCAGCCGTGCTGATTATCCACGCTACTAACGCTCCGCTGTGGTGATTAGCCGGATTTGGGTTCGCGCGCCGCGCCGCGAGAGATTCCGTTGGACGATGTATGACTACGACTGAGCGCTTCCGAGTTGGGAGTTTGCTTTTAAGCTCGGTAATGGTCTCGCTAATCTCGGGTACTACCGATGAAAACGCACGAACTCTCGATACGACATTCAGCGCTTGCTCAACGTGGCCCAGTTCAGCCAATTCGACCGCGTAGCTATTAAGCGTTGCCGCATATGCTTCAGGGTCGTGCCTCGATATTTGCCAGGCTAGTGGCAGTAGCGACTCGAGATCGGCGGCTGCTTCATCGTGATCGCCGTGGATGCTTGTTTTAATGATCGCGGCCTGTCGTAGCGACGCAACCAGGGCGGCCGGGTCACAGTGACGAGCAATCTGACCGGCCTCCAGGTAAAAAGGTAGCGACTGCTCGATCTGGCCCGCGCAGAAATAGCTAAAGCCATTGATGAGCAGTACTCGGGAGCGTAATCGTGAGGTCAATCCCTCTTCCAACAACTGATCGGCGGTTTCTCTGGCTGCGTCGAATTCGCGTCTTTCGTTCAGGCAGAATGCTTGATAGTAGTGGGCGATATTCTTTGCATGAGTGGAAACCGGCAGGCCGAGCATTATCTCGCTGGCAATCTCCACGGCCTCGACATCCCTCAACGCGTGCGCTCGAGCGGCAATGCCAGCCAACGATCCGTACAGAGATTCGACGTCTTCGGTCGCGTATCGAGCACGGGCCAGCAGTGAATGAATCGCCCGTTGACAGCGGGTTGGTCCCGCCGAGGCATTCAATCCTAACGTCCAAATTTCACCGGAGGATAGACTCATGAGAAAACCACTGGTTGTGCTTAGCTGTGTCGCGTCGATTCTACTATTTCCGGCTTTTGTCTCGCACAATACCGCCATTAGCTATCCCGTTCCATTCCAGACGGAGGCACTGGCCGGCCATTCGGCAGCGAACGGTCTATTGCCATGTGACTGCGGAGCGATCGGCTGTATTTGCGATCCGGGAGAACAGATCCAAACGGTCCGAGCAACATCAACGCAAAGCAGCACCGCGGTGTCAAACAAAGGATTAACAAGTCAACCTCCCGCGCCAGACACCGAGCCGGTACTGGCTGGGCTGATCCTTGCGCTTCTCTTCACGGTAATCCTACGGATGCGCTGACGATCAGCCGTGCGATTCTAAGCCGCGCTCAATATAACCTTGCCGTAAACAACTGCCGCCGAAGTAAAACTGGCGGCTCAGAGAATTTGTGGCCTCTCCGCGGCGGCCATTGTACTACGCGCGGCGTACCAATGGAATTGAAATTTCAAGTCGAGGGCGGCGTGCCTCGCGCGAGCAGGAACCGGCGCGCCCGGCATTATCTGGCCCGTCAAGCTCCACCGCGAAAACATCTCTCCGGGCGTGAGCTTAACCGGCAAGATCGGCCAAGTAGTCAGCAGTCACTTGCTCCCGCGGCATTGAGAAACATTGGCGAAAAAAGACAGTCGCTTCTTGAAGCCCGTGTTGTGTATAATCGGCCCCGTTGAAATACACTTTCCCGCGGGAGCTATCCGGCGGCCCCCAAGGTCTGAAGTGGAGAGGCGAGATTCCCTGTCGCCAGCAGTCCGTCGGTCGCGTTAAGAGAAATTCGGCGGCTCTTGCCTGATACGGATCGAGGGAGTTAGAACTTGCCGTCAGTTTCCGACCTAACCATTGGCGCGCCGATCTGGCGACGCTATTGGGTGAAGGTTCTCGTCCTTCTCCTGATCTGGACGTTGTTCGGTCTCTTGTTCGCAAGCCAGTTGTATTTCGCCTACAGCCGGCGAGGCTGGCAGTTGCCTTGGTACAAACCGGTTTCATTGGAGTTGACCTACGCGCTCATATGGGCGGCGTTGACGCCATTCATAATCTGGATGGCCCAGCGGTTCCGAATCGAGCGCGGCCGATTGCGCGGCAGCTTAACGATCCACTTCCTGTGTGGATTGTTCATAGGCATGGCGACGCGAATATTGCATGACGTCATGTTCTATTATCTGATCTCGGATTCGAACAAGCCGCTGAATCCGCTGTGGCTTCTCCAAAATGCGTTCTTGATTTTCGATTATGGCGCAATGTGCTACTGGCTCATCCTGGTGATCGTGTACGCGCTCGAGTCCTCTCAGCGGTCGCAGCAGGTCGAGATTCGAGCATCGCGGCTCCAAGCGCAACTCGCCCAATCACAACTCCAGGCTCTCAAGATGCAGTTGCATCCTCACTTTCTGTTTAACACATTGAACTCGATCTCCGCTCTGCTGCATAAGAATCTGAACGCGGCCGACACGATGATAGCCCGCCTCGGCGACTTTCTGCGGCTGACGCTCGAAAACTCAGGCAAGCAGGAGGTCTCGCTTCATGAAGAGCTGGAGTTTCTCAAGTGTTATCTGGAAATCGAGCGAATCAGATTTCAGGATCGAATGTCGGTGCAAATGGACGTCGAGCCCGAAACCTTGGAGGCGCGATTGCCGAATCTGATCCTGCAGCCGATCGTTGAGAACGCGATCTGGCATGGTCTTCAGCCTCAGTCCATCGATGGGAGGATCGAGATTGCGTCAAAGCGCCTGAACGGTCGCCTGCGCGTGGCGATAACGGACAACGGACCGGGATTGCCGGCCGAAACCGGCTCCGAATCTTTGGCAAAGCGAGGTGTGGGCCTCAGCAATACCGAGGCGAGACTACACCAGCTCTACGGAGATGACTACCGATTCGATCTGACGAACGGCGCGGAAAACGGACTCACGGTTACGATCGAAATCCCATTCAAGATTGAGTGAACCAAGGTGGACCTCCGGACGTTAGAGGCTCCAAGGAGAAGTCCAATGCCGGAGTCCATCCGCATTCGTGCGCTTGTAGTGGATGATGAAGAACTGGCGCGCGAAAGAGTCCGTGACATGCTTCACGCCGATCCGGAGATCGAGGTCATAGGCGAATGCGCGAACGGCCGAGAGGCTGTTGAAGCAATAAAAAAGAAAACGCCTGATCTGGTCTTTCTCGACATTCAGATGCCCGGCAAAAACGGCCTCGATCTCCTCAACTCACTTTCACGCGAACGCATGCCCGCCATCATCTTTGTTACAGCCTACGATCAATACGCGGTTCGAGCCTTCGAAGTGAACGCGCTCGATTATCTGCTCAAGCCGTTCGACCAGGCGCGGTTCCAGAAAGCGCTTGAAAGAGCGAAAGCTCAAATCCTCAACGGTCACAGGAGTGAGATCGGGGAGCGAATAATGACCGCCCTGGAACAAATGAAAACGAAGCCGGAGTATCGCGAGCGGCTGGTTGTGAAAACGAATGGCCGTGTCTTCTTTGTAAAGACGTCGGAGATTGACTGGCTGGAAGCGGAAGGAAACTACGTACGGCTGCATTCGGGCAAGGAGTCCTACCTGTTGCGCGAAACGATCACTTCTCTCGAATCACAGCTTGACCCCAAGGTATTCATGCGAGTGCACCGGTCGGCGATCGTCAACATCAATCAGATACACGAACTCCAGCCGTGGTTCCATGGCGAATACCGGGTGGTGCTGAACGGCGGTATTCAACTCACGCTTACGCGAAGCTATAAAGATCGCCTGAACGATCTTCTAGGCAAGCCGGTCTAGCCGCAATTCGGGTAGTGTCTGAAAAGTCGTGTTGCTGAGGGTGGATGGTTCAAGCTCTGCCTACACAACAGAGGTTTCTGTTTCTCTCCCCGAATCCCACCCACGGCAGTGGGTGGATAGTTCAAGCTCAACCTACACACCAGAGGTTTCTGTTTCTCTTCCCGAATCCCACCCACGGCAGTGGGTGGATAGTTCAAGCTCGACCTACTCAAAAGCCGCCTCCTCCTCTTTCCCGAATCCCACCCACGGCAGTGGGTGGATAGTTCAAGCTCAGCCTACACA